>JAYVCF010000109.1:0-8206 GCA_043750095.1 Deltaproteobacteria bacterium | reverse complement strand
AACGTCGTCCCGCTCGCCATTCGCCCGCACACCGACTTCGAGCACCGATCGGATCCGCATCGCGTGAACGGCAACGCGACGAGCACGCTCGATCCCGCGGGCGACATCGTGGCGAGCTACTGGCTCGGGCGCCTGCTCGGTCGCGCGGGAGGAACGACCAACGTGTCGGCGTCTGCGCGTGCCGCGCTTCCGTGGACGCCCGCGTCGGCGCGCGACGCTGGCGTGATGCGCGATGCAGGTGGCGCCGACGCAGCGGCCGATGCGGGCACAGCTCCGGCCGCGAGCGCGTCGTGCGGATGCCGCGCGGGAACGGGCGCGCGTGCGTCGTGGCTCACGCTCGGCTTCTTGACGGCCCTCTTGCTTGCGATGAAGCGCACGCGCGTGGCAACGTCCAAGCCTTCATGACGCGCTCGACCCTCCTCGCGCTCGCGCTGATCGCTTCGAGCCCGCTCACTGCGCTCGCGCAGACGGTCACCGTTCACGACCTCACCGTCGACGGGAACCCGCCGCCCGAGGAGTACCGCGCGCTCTTGGATGCGGCGATCGCGACCGCGGTCGTTCCGATCCGCGTCTGCTACCAGCAAGAGCTGGCGACGCACCCGGGCCTGCACGGCGATCTGCGCCTCCGGCTCTGGGTCTCGGCGCGGCAGGTGATCCGCGTCACGCCCGAGACGACGGTGGGCGACCCGGCGCTCGAGACCTGCGCGCACGATCGCGTCCACGAGTTCACGCTGCCGCCTCAGGCGCCCGCGGGCGGAGCGCAAGTACGCTTCACGATGACCTTCGTCGCGCCCACTACGAGCACGACGACGACGACCACCACCACGACCACGACGACGCGCCCGCCCCCGCCGTTGATGACGCCGATCCCGGTGCCGCCCGTCGTCGTCGCGCCTCCGTTCTCGATCGCGCTCGATCGCATTCGCGGTGGGCTCTCGGAAGAGGCGCTCACGTTCGTGTTCCACCACGCGGGCTTCGAGCAGTGCGCGACGACAGGACCGGGCACGGTTCCCGTAAGCGTCTCGATCAGCGCGGCAGGCCGCGCGCGCACGACGCTCGGCCGAGGGACGATCCGCGACGCCGCCTATCGCCAGTGCATCGAGCAGCACATCACGGGCGCCACGTACCCGACGGCCGAGGCAGCGACCCGCGTCCGCGTCACCGTCACGCATCACTGACGTCGATCGTCTGCTCGCCGCTCTCGGGAGATGGCGGGGCTCCATCGATCGTCACCGGGTCGCGGCGCGGGTGTGACCCTTCGCCCCGCGCTGCGGCGAGCAAACGACGGCTCACCTGGATGCGGGTCGAAGCCTCACACGCACGCCGCTGAGGTTGGTGCGAGCCTGCCGTTTTGAACTGCTCGGCGTCTGCGACGCGATGTTGGTCGCAAAGTCGCTGCGCGACTTCGCGTTGCGGGGCTCAGCCCCGCGCCCCGTGCAGCATCCTCCGAAGCGCGCTCGAACGGGGGCGGGCATGAGGCGAGCGAGAGCCGACCTCAAGCAGTCGTCGTCACGCTCGGCGCGACCACCGGCTGCACCTGGCTCGGCGCAGCCGGCCCCGGGTCCGCAGCGCCGCTGCTGCCCTGACGCGACGCGCGGTACGCATCGATCGGGGCCATCGCGGTGACGAAGCGCGCGACGCTCGCTGCGTCTTCCTCGTCCACCGCCGAGGAGAGCACGCGCGCATAGGCTGCGACGCTGCGCGCGAAGCTCGCCACGAGCTCGGCGAGCGGCGCCTTGGTCGCGCTCTCGCGATGCGCGCCGCCGACGCCGATGGCCTCGCCGAGCGCATCCGTGGCGCGCTTCATCTCGGCGATCACGTCCTTGCCCACGACTCCCTCGAGGCGCTTGCCGAGCCCCTCGTCCGTGATGCGGTCGAGGACGCGCTGGCCCTCGCCCCACGCCGCCAGCGTGTCGAGCCTGACGAACGCGATGCCGTCGACGAAGAGCGTGTCGTTCAGCGCGCGGGCGTCGTCGCCCTTCTGCCCCTCGATGCGCGCGACGCCGCCGGTGATCTCGAGGCACGCCGACCACGCGTTCGCGAACTCCTGACGCTGCGCCTGCACGCGCGCCGGAGCCTCGCGCTCGCGATCGGAGATGGCCGCCTTCACCAGCTCGGCGCGGTCGATCACGATCTTGATGGATCGCTTCTCGGCCGCGCTCGCGTCGCTGGGCATGGCGCCGTGGAGCTGCTCCGCGAGCGCGCGGCAGTAGGTGGCGCCGTAGCGCCCCGACTCCACGTAGCTCGAGAAGGAAACCTGAACAGGAACGTTGATCATCGACATGGGAATCTCCATTGGTGGGGTGTGGGCGGGCGATCCATCCGGGGCTTGCTGCCCGGCTCTCTCGCCTTCGTGGTCTTTGTCGTCCCGGCTCCAGCGGCGTTGCCCCCGTCAACGCGAATTTCTTTTTCGAGAGCTCCGGTAGCGCGCGAGCGGCGCGGTGGCGTGCGCGAATCGCTCGTGCGTGGCGGGAGATTCGTCGTCGAGCTTGCCCGCGAGCACGCGGACGTAGGCCGCGACGGCGCGCGCGAATTGGGCGACGGCGTCGCGAATCGCGCCGGGACGTGCGCTCGCGCGGGAGCGAATGTGCGCCGTCGTCGCCGCGGAGAGCGCGTCGGTGACCGCCTGGAGGTGGGCGAGGCTCTCGGCTCCGATCAGCGCGGCGAGAGTGGCGCTCTTTCCTTCGCTCTCGAGCAGGTCGAGCCGCCGCTGGCCCTCGGCCCAGGCCGCGCTCGCGTCGCGCTTCACGAAGCGGACGCCCTCAGAGAAGAGGAGTGCGGCGAGGACGCGCGCGTCGGCGCCTGCCCGTGTCGGCAGGCGCGCAAGGCCGATGAGGACCTCGGCGACGCCGGCCCAGGCATTTCCGAACGCTTCTGCCGCGGGGCGGACGGTCGTCGCGGCTCTCTTCTCCTCTTCCGTCCGCCCGATCTGGATCACGGCAGCCGCAGCGGTCACTCGTGCCAGTGCCGCCGCCTCGCGCGCGTCGAGATCGGCTGGCCGTGCCCCGTCGAGCGCTCCCGCGAGCGCCGCGCAGTGTGCGGCTGGCATCGTCCGCAGCCGGATCTCGCCGGAGAGGGCAACCGTGTCGGTCGACACGAGCGCGGGATCGAGATCGGGGACGGAAGTGGAGTCGGAACGCATACGGGTGAGCTCTCGCGGCCCAGATCTGGACGAGCAACGCTGGCTCGAAGCGATCCGGGCCCACCGTTGTCGGCGTGGACGTATGCGCGTTGCGTTCCGGGCCCGCGAGTGGGCGCGGCGGCGGTTGTGCGAAGCGAATTTGGTCCACCGGTGGACGCGGATCGCTCGAGGGAAGCGGTTCAGGTCCGCGGGTGGGCCGACGGCGCTCGCGACGCACTCAGTCGGGCGGCCCGGTCGTCGAGCGTGGCCATCGAGTCGATGCCGCACGCGACCGCGCATCGCTCGTCGCCGGCACGATCTACGATGCAAGCGCGGCCGACCCGTGCAATTTGTGGGAGCTCAGTTCGGCAATCGCCAACGACATCCATTACCACGCAGGGTCCGTTGCGGTTGCGCAGCCGCCGGCCAGGTGGCTCACGATTGCGACTTGGCGAGACGCGCGACTTCATCGTGAACGGGATGGAACTCGCGCTCGGCGCCGACCGTGAGCTTTGGAAACGCCGCCTCGATCGGAAGGGTGATCGAGCGAAACCCTACACGGAACACCCGGGCGGACCAATCCGTCAGCGGCCGGCCGCGCTGTTCGGGCACGAGGGCCCAGGCCAGCTTGCTGGTTGCCCCTACGAAACACACGAGCCGCTTGATACGCTCAAGGTGGGCTGCTGCTTCTGCCTCCGTCGCAGTTGAAGGCGGGTACCACGCGGTATCGGCGCTTGGTGGCGGCTTGGGCGGCACCGCCTGGCCGGCTATTGCACGCTCAAGTTGTCGAAGAAATGCATCCGCGATCGCGAGGAACTGCTCGGTGCCGACCGCGAACTCGGGTGGTGAGGCCATGCGAACCGCCTCGATTTCGCGGGCAAGCTGGACGGCGACTTCGGACATCCCCATGGCCGTGCCTCCGCTTACCCGTTGGGACCGTACGGGCAGCCGGCGCTCAGCATGCAGTCGTTGAGGCAACGGCGGAATGGCCATTCGGCGGGCAGACTCGGCAAGCATTCTTCGATGCAGCTGTTCAGAGCCTGCCGACAACGCTGAGCTTCGTCGGGCTCTCCGTGATCATCACCATCTTGCCCGGCTGGGACCCAGCACTGTTGTGCCCCTGGAATCCGCGGATGTCGACTTGGGTCGGGATTGGGATCGGGCGAGAACAGGTGATCGAGCAGCCAGAGGAAGGCGCAGGTCGCGGCATCACGGATCTCGGCCCCAAAGTAGATGCAGATGACCGGATGGTCGATGGCGCGCCCGTCCGAATCAGTGAAGTCCGTCGGCCCGACCGCGGCATACGCGAACGGATGCGTCAACGCGCCGCCGTACGCCCCAGCCGTGCCGTCCATCAGCCGCGGCTCGGGCGAGAGGTACTGCCCGACATGCGGGTCGTATCCGCGCCATCGGTTCATCGACAGCGGTTCTCGCAGCTGCAGCTGCGTGCTCCCGTTCCACACGATGGACGCGCTGCCCGCGAGCTCGATCTGCCCGCGGAACCGCCACGGCGAGGGCAGCGTCTGCGGGCCGGTCGTGGAGCGGATGTTGCCGAACCCGCCGTAGTCGGCGCGCCAGTCCACGGCGGTGGTCGGCGGCGAGCCCGTCCGCGTGAACGAGTACATGCCGATGGGCAGGCCCTCGGGCGCGTTCGCCGTGTAGTAGAGCGTCTCGGTGCCGCTGAAGCCGTTCGTGACCGGGAAGCGGTCCGTGCCGGTGATGAGGGGATCGACCGGGACGTACCACTCCATCGTGTACGTGTTGGGCGTGCCGATCAGCGGGACGACGATGCGGCCGATGAGGCGATCTTCGCGATCGTAGTAGTACGCGGTGTTCTGTTGCTGGTTGAGCGGGTCGTTGTGATCGGTCACGAGGATCGGGCGCGTCAGGTGGTCGTAGAACACGCCGAGGCTGTGCTGCTGCACGGTGGGCGAGGTGCCCGTGGGCCGCTGTAGAACCATGCCGCGCAGGCGGCCTTGGCCGTCGTACGAATAGGTGCGCGTGTCGCTGCTCGTGTACGCGAAGTTGTCGTCGTCGCTGACGCGCGCGCCGCCGCCCGTCGCCGTCGGATACGCGTACGTCACCACGGTGCCTCCGCCGCGGCTCTCCTGATAGATCGAGTTACCCAGCTGGGTGTACGTGCGGGTCGTGGCCCCGCCCGTCCACGTGATCCACTGCGTGCGGGAGTCGGAGGGCCCGTACGTGAACGAGTCCACCATGAGGGAGCCTACCGGGCAGAGCGTCGCGCCGACGATGTTCATGGTGCACGTCAAGCGGTTCGACTGGTCCATGAGGAACGTTCGATCGACGTCGCCGCTCACGATCGAATCATAGCCGCTCGACGCCCCGTCGGCAGCGTACGCGTAGGTGCGGTTCACGAAGTCGACGCCGGTCGTGCCGGAGCGCCTCTGGATCTGGGTGGACGCCAAGCGCCCGTCGGTCCGGTACGTGAAGCGGTCCGGGTACGACGCGGCCGAGTCGGAGCCGAGCATGCTCGTGAGGCGGCCCGCGGAGTCGCGCTGCATCGAGGTCGCCCAGGTGACCCAGGGCTGCCAGGTGACACCGTCCCACCACTGACCGTTGATGGCGGTGACCTCGGTCTGATCGAGCGAGTCGCCCGCCGTCGAGTCGTAGGTGTAGGCGACCCCGTCGCGTCCGAAGTCTACCGGCTCGCGTATCCGAGCGAGACGGCCCAGATTGTCGTAGTGGTACGCCGTCTGCCGACCGTCCCACGATTGCTCGAGGCCGAGCTGACCGTCCGGCGCGTAGTCGTAGAGCATCGTCCAGTACTGCGTCTGGTTGTAGTAGACGTGCACGAGCCCGAGGCGCCCGCGCCGGTACGCGCAGGCGTACTCGTTGATGCCGGGGGATGTCCCACTCGGGCACGCCACGGCGGTGCCGGTCGGGTTGTCGTAGGCGAAGTCGAAGTTCTGGTTGAGGAGGTACTGGGAGTTCCCGACGCTGGTGACGCGCCCGAGCGTGTCGGTGGCATACCCGGCGACGTTGCCGGATGGATCTACGCGCTGCGCGAGGCGGCCGTTGACGTACTGCCACCGCACCGTCGCCCCGGCGCCGCCGCTTGCGGCCCGCCACTCCTCCGAGGTCGAGCTGACCAGGTGCCCGAAGTCGTCCCAGATGTACGTGCGTAGCTGGCCGTTCGGGTCCGTCACGGTGACAGGAAGGTCGTCGCCCACCTCGGGCGTCGAGCCGTTGGTGTACGCGAACGTATGTTGGCCCGTGCTGCCGCCCCCGAACTGGCGGACGATGTTGCCCTCGCGCTGGAAGGGATCGTACGCGTTCTCGTCGAGGTAGGGCGTCCCGTCGCCGCCACGCGTGATGTGCGTGAGCTCGCCGAGCCCGGTGCTGTCGTACAGGAACGTCGTCGGTGACTGCGGCCCCTGCGTCGCGGTGTCACGAAAGCCGTGCGCCTCGTACGTCGCCGTCTCCGAGTACGCAGTCGAGAGCACGGTTCCAGAAGAGTTGACGCGCTCCATCAGCTGCTGGGTACGGCGGCCCGCGTCGTCGTACTCGAAGTGAATGCGATCCCACGTGCTCGGCGCGCCGCTCGTGTCGCGCAGCTCGATGTAGTGGATGCGCCCGAGCGGGCCGTACACCAGCGCCGCGATGCGGCCGGTGGGATCGGTGATCGACGTGAGCCGCCCACCGGTCGTGAAGTTGTAGGATGTGACCTCTCCCGCGATCGTCCGCGTGCGCGTGCGCATGCCGCTGTAGTCGTACGTGATCGACGTCGCGACGGAAGCCGGGCTGGTGATCGTCTGGGGCTGACCGAGCCGCGTGTAGCTCGCGTACGCCGTCTGCAGGTACTGCGTCGCGCCGCTGCCGTAGAACCGGCGCGCGTATTGGAGCATGCCCGTCGCATTCCCCTGGCCTGAGCCGTAGTAGACGTAGTCCGTGCGCTGCCAAGCAGCCGGTCCAATGACCTGCGTGAGCAGGCCACCCGTGTACGTGTACTGCGTGGTCTGCGTCTCCAGGACGACCGCGCCGTTGACGTCGTACGTCAAGCCCTGCACGTCCCGCTGGGTCATGCGCCGCGAGGTGAGGTCGTAGGTGTACGTCGTCGTGATGGCACTGGGAGCGAAGCGGGAGCGCCGCGACTCGGTCGCGACGAGCGTCGTCTGGACGGCGCCGAACGACGCGTAGGTGTAGCTGGTGAAGCTGCCCGCCGTCGTGGCCGAGTCACGACACGTGCCGGACGTGCCGTCGAACGTCGCGCCGGTGGCGTCGTCGTTCTCGCAGCGCCCGATGGTCCGTGCTTGTGGGTCGTAGGCGAAACTCGTTCGTGTTCCGTCTCGTTCCAGCTGATAGGCGATCCGCCGAACACCGGTCACCCCATTGTTGGTATAGGCGAACTGTTGCGCTCCGCCGCACGGGCAGTTACCCGTGATTGCGACCGGGCTGCTCTGATCGACGACGCCCCCGGTGGTGTTCAGGTACTCCTGACAGGTGTAGGGGCGACAGAACCCCGAATCGCATGCCTGGCTGCTGGCGCCGCAAGCGCTGTCCAGCGTGCAGCTGATGGGCGTGCCGTTGGTCACGGAGCGGTCGATGATCATCGTGGTCCGGCTCGGGTTGGGCGTGCATAGGTTGTTCGCCTCGCCGGCGAAGCGAAACGCGTAGTTCCCATCCTCCGCGAGTACCGACCGCACACGGCCCCAGGTGCTCGTGTTCGTCAGATCGTAGGTCACGCTCGCGGCGGCGGTGCCATCGCGCGTTACGGTGGCGAGATAGGCGCTCCCGTAGGTGTTCCCGCCGACCACATATTGCGCATAACCGTACGACTCCTGCCCAAGCGCGCTGGTCGTGGACAGCAGCATCGTGCCGTCACTCGAGTACGTGTACAGGATCAGGGTCGCTCCTGACGCGTCGCGCACCTCGCTCAGAACTTCGCGCTCTTCGGCGAAAGTCGGGCAGTGACTTCTCGTGACATTCCCGCGTGATCGACGAGGTTCAACGCGCTGACCCATCGACGCCGGACCATCCGGCTGCTCTCTCTCGAAGGTGCAAACCAGACGGGAGCGAACGAGATGGGTCAGCGCGAGAAGAGCCTTACACAGATCGCCGGAG
>JAYVCF010000108.1:0-14218 GCA_043750095.1 Deltaproteobacteria bacterium | reverse complement strand
CCTCGCACCCACGTTCGTGCTCGGCGTCGCTGGCAACGTGCTCACGTCGATCCCCGATGCGGACGCGGATCACGCTGCGAGCAAGCACTCACCCGCGGCGCGCTGGGGCGTGCGGCGCGCGCGCATCGCCACGATCGTCCTGCATCTTCTCGCAGCATTGCTGGGTGCGCTCGTGTTGCCCGGCGCGGGCGTGGGTGGCCTCGTCGTCGCGGTCTCGCTGCAGTCGATCGCGGCGGTGCTCCGCGACGGGACCCGTGACCTGATGATCAAGTTCGTGGTCCTCGGTGCGCTGACGGAGTCGCTGACGCTGCTTGCTTGGGCCTATTTTCTAGCGAACCCCGCGTGACTCAGCGGCGCGTCCCGAAGAGAAGCGCGTCGAGGTCCACGTCGTCGGCGTCGAGCGCGGCGCGCGCGGCGAGCGACACCCGGCCCTTCGGCGGATTCACGAGCTGCGAGAGCATCGCATCGTCGAGCGACGCGCGCGGCGGGTCCCCGGGGTCGCGCGGCGCATAGCCCAGGGCCCATGCGCGCGCGGTCTCGAGATCGATGACGCCCTCGCCGCGCGCACGCAGCGCGACGCGCAGCCAACCGTGAAACCGAATCTGCACGCTCGCCCACGCGGGACACGCCGCCGTACCGGTGAGCGCGGCCTCGATCTCCGACGAGCGCGCCTCGAGCGCGTCCATCGTCCGCGTGTCGAGCTCGCGCAGCGCCCCGGGAAAACGCGCGGCCAGCGCGCGCAGGCGTCGCTCGTCCTTCAGTCCCGCATCGCGTCGCAGCGCGATCATCTCGCGATACTTCTCCGCGAGCGCCTCGAGCTCGGCCCGCTCGATCACGCCTTGCCCAGATACACCTTGAGCATCTCGGTGGCGGCTGTCTTGTCGAAGGCAATGTCGCGAAGCTCGGCGCGCGCCGACACCCGCTCGAAGAGCGTGCCGAGAAACTTCGAGAACACGCGACACTCCGCGACCGCGAGATCCATGCGCCTGGGATCGAGCAGGTCGATGTCGCGCAGGTCCTCCAGTGCCCGCAAGAAGGGATCGATGCGCTCGTAGTCGTGCACGCGCACCAGCTGGTACCCGATCGAGCGGAAGTGCATGAGGAAGTCGCGCACGTACTGAAAGCCCGTGTGACCGAGCCAGACGTCGGGCGAGCCCGAGGTCACGGCGCTCATCGCCAGGAACGCGCGCACGATCTGCTGGAACATCCAGATCTCGCGACGCAAGCGCGCGCTCGCCGCACGCCGCGCGGCCATGTCGGCGGAGAGCTCGGGAAGCGGCGCGCCCGGACGCACCTCCTGGCAGAGCGCTTGAATCGCCGCCTGAATGGAGGCGCGGATCTGCGCCATGCCCACGATCATCGAGGGGCCGAGGTCCTTGTCGGGCTCGCCGACGTCCGGTGAGGGCAGCTCGTGCTCGTACACGCGACGCACCTCGAGGCGCAGCGAGCTCGCGATCGCCTCCATCGCGCTCCGCAGTGACGCCAGCGTGCGTGCTTCCGTCGCAAGCTCTCGGTGGCGCGCCGCGATCTCGCGCGCCGGGATCGCGAGCAGATCGCGCTCGAAGCCATCGGCCACCGAGTCGGCGGCGCGCTGCGCGAGGTACTTCACCAGCGCACGGATGTCGCTGCGGAGGACCGCGAGGATGACGTAGGCGCGCCGGCTGCCGAGGGTATCCGACGCGTAGTGATCGACGAGCTCGGTGTAATGCAGGCAGCGAAAGAGCGTGAGGAACGCCAGGGCCAAGACGCGATGCGCGCTCTCGGTGCGCACGGTGGCGAGCACGTCCAGCACCTCGGCGCTCCGGATGCGATCGAGCTCCGGTCGGAACTCGAGGGCCATCAGCGGATTGAAGTAGGTGTTGCGCGCGATCTCGCGCACGACGACGCCGTGATGGGCGTAGTAGAGGCGATTGCCGATGCGGCCGAGGCGCAAGAGTCCTTCGGAGAGATCGACGAAGCTGCCGAACGCGTTGCGCAGGACGAAGAGCGCCTCTTCGGGCGTGTCCTGAGAGAGCTGCTCCTGCATCAGCTTTCCGCGGGCGACGTCCTCGGGCACGACCGTCTCGAGATACCGAGCGAACGTGTACGCGCGCTCGCGATCACCGAGCAGCGTCTTGGTGAGCGCGACGACGCGGTGGCTCGCATCACGGAGAACGCGCATGTGCTCGTGGAAGTCTTGCGCGACCGCGGTCTTGCCCTGCGGGGTGCCCGGATGGTTTCGCTGGTTGCCGTAGCAAGCGATGCCCTTGAGCAGCATCTCCAGCTCGAAGAGCGTGTCCTCTTTCTTGTCCCAGGGGAGCGAGGCGAACCAGCCGTCGCGCGCCGTGCTCTGCTCGCGCCGCAGCCCGCGCGTATCGCGCAGGAGGTTGGCGTAGACATCACGCTCGGTCGCGAGGCGAACCATGGGGACCGGCAGAATACTCAATCCGCACCGGAACGGGCGATCGCGAGGTGGAGCTCGTGCGCCTTGGCCTCCCGCAGCGTGGTGAACGCGCGATCCCACACGCTTTCTGCGCCCGGATCCCAGGCGCGAACCGGGACCGCGGCGTCGGCTGCGAGCGCGAGGTGCAGCACGCTCTCGGCGTCCCGATCCCGGCGAAACGGGAACGGATTGCGATGCTCCGTTCCCTCGAGCGGTCCGTACTTGCGGTCGTTCGTCGCGACGAGCGCGCAGAGCTCGGCCGCGCGCTCGACCGAGTACGCGAGAAACGCCTCGTCGTAGGGACCGATCGAGGCGCGCGTAGCGGGCTCGCGGGCGACCCAGCGCGCCCAGTCGAAGCCGTACAGAAAATCGTGCGCATAGCGAAACCGAAGGGGCGTCTCGCATCCGAACACCGCGTGGACCCGAGCGATGCGCTCCGCGTGGGCGAGCGCGGCCCCGTCGCCGTCCCGCGCTCGTCGCATCTCGAGCTCGGCGGCGATGCGATCCAAGTCGGCGAACACGTTCTCGGGAAAGTGTCGGGCGATCGCCGTCGCGATCTGCTCGAGCCCCGTCGCGACCACATCCGACGTGGCGAGCTGGGTCAGAGGCGTCCGTACCGGTCGCGTCGGATCGAGCGAGGCGCACGTCGCGACGTCGAAGCGCGCGAGCCGATCGAGCATGCCCGACGAGGCGCGCATCCCGTTCAGAGCCCGAGCCAGGGACCGAGCGCGAGGAACGCCGCGATCGAGAGCGCGCTCTCCCAGCTCGAGCGATGCAACACGTTCTTCAGGCCGGTCTGTACCTCGAACGCATCGGTGGTGGCCATCGCCGACGCGCGCGCGAGGTTCGGCCATGCGAACGCCTGGAGCGCGGCGGCCACGACGAGCGCGATCGTGGGAGTGCCGCTCGGGATCATCGCGGCCGCGATCCAGGCGAGCGGTGCGACTGCTGCGAGCGTGAGCACGATGCGTCGCGCGAGCGCGTTCCCGAGCATCGTCACCAGCGTCCGCTTGCCTCCCTCGCGATCGCTGCGCTCGTCCGAGAGGCCGCTCGCGACGGCGCTCGCCAGCGCGAGAACGGCAAAGCCTCCCAGCGCGTCGAGCGCGGGCATCCACACCCTCCCCGACTGCAGGTACGCGGAGATCCACGGGAGCACGACGCCGACGCCGAGGGCCTCGAGCAGCTCGCCGCCACCGCGATAGTTCAGTCGAACCGGCGGCAAGGTGTAGGCGATGAAAATCGCCAGCGCGCCCAGCACGGCGACCGGCGCCAGCGGTCGGTCGAGCGTCACGAACGCCACCGCCGCGATCGAGAGCGCGACGAGCCCGGCGATCGCGCCTGCCAAGAGCAGTGTATGCGCCGGCAGCACGCCATCCGGGATGGTCTTCGGGCTGGTCTTGGGGAACATCCGGCGCTTGATCGCGTCCACCTCGCGATCGCCCCAGTCGTTGAGCATCACGACGAACACGGCGTCGGCAGCGGTGAACGCGAGCGCCAGCGCGAATCCCAGCCACGAGAAGTGACCGGTGGCGTCGAGCCCGATCGCCTGTCCCAGCGCGAAGGGCACCAGCAGCTTGGGCCAGCTCGCGGGCTTCAGTGCGAAGCGCCAGCGATCGAACGTGGACCTCGGCGCGCTCGCCACAATTCCTCTCGTAGCACGGCGCCTCGAGCGATCCATGCGCGCCGCATCGCGCTACCATGCGGTCCTCGCGATGGACGACCTCATCCTCTTGATCCTCAGCTCTCCTTCCGGCGCAGGAAAGACGACGCTGACGAAGTACCTGCTCGACGAGCTGCCGGACTACACGTTCTCGGTGTCGCACACGACGCGCAAGCCGCGCACGGGTGAGACCGACGGCGTCCACTACCACTTCGTCGATCGCATGGGCTTCGAGGCGGTGCGCGCACACGGTGGCTTCGCCGAGTGGGCCGAGGTTCACGGCAACCTCTACGGCACCAGCTTGGCCGAGCTCGAGCGTGCGCGTGCGCAGGGCAAGCGCGGCATCGTGTTCGACATCGACTACCAGGGCGCGCGGCAGATCAAGGCGACGCGACCGGAGGCCATCGGCGTGTTCGTGCTCCCGCCCTCGCTGGAGATCTTGCGCAAGCGGCTCGAGGGGCGCGCGACGGACGACGCCGAAGTGATCGAGCGCCGCTTCGCGCACGCCAAGGTGGAGATCGAGCACTACGGCTTCTTCGACTACGTGCTGATCAACGACCAGCTCGAGGAGAGCAAGCGCGCGCTGCTCGGGATCGCCCTCGCCGAGCGGCACCGGCGGGTGCGGATGGCGCCGCGCGCCGAGGCCCTGCTGCGCACGGGCCGCGTGTAACGGTTCGCGGCGCCAGGACGAACGAGTCGGCATGCAGCGACGCGACGTTCTCCGGCTCCTCGGCACCTCGGTCCTGGGAACTTCCATCCTCGGGATCGCCTGTAGTGAGGCGTCGGTCAGTGAAGGGCAGACGACCGGTCCCTGGCCCGGCCCGACGACGCCGGTGTCGTACATCACCGATCCGCCGCCCGCTGTCGGCACACGCCTCGAGCTCTCGGCCGACGAGTGGCGACGCCGCCTCACGCGAGAGCAGTTCGGCGTGCTGCGCCAGCAAGGCACCGAGCCTTCGCACACGTGCGCGCTCCTCGGCGAGCATCGCGCCGGCACCTTCTCTTGCGCGGGCTGTGGCGCGCCGCTCTTCATGGCCGAGGACAAGTTCGAGTCAGGCTCGGGCTGGCCCTCGTTCACGCGCCCGATCGAGGGCCGCGTCGCCGAGACGAGCGACATCTCGATCGGAATGGTTCGCACCGAGGTGCACTGCGCGCGCTGCGATGGCCACCTCGGCCACGTGTTCCCCGACGGCCCGCCGCCGACGGGCCTGCGCTACTGCATGAACGGCGTCTCGCTCGAGTTCACGCCGCGCGCTTGAACCTTCGCGCGCCGCGCGATCATCCAGCGCGACGCTTTTGTGTCGAGAGATATCCGTGCGCGTCGAACCAGGCGAGCGCGTCGGCGATCGAGGTCTCGATGGGCGTGCACGGGAGATCGAGCGCTGCGATCGCGTGCGACGCGTCGGCGGCGAGACCGACGTCTCCGATTCGCGCGGCCTCCGGCGTCACGAGCGGCGTGCGACCCGTGATCGAGGCGAGCGCGAGCGCCACGTGTCCTGCGGCGTGCGCGAGCGGGCTCGGCACCTCGACGACACGACGATGTGCGTGCCCGAGTGAACGCAAGGCCATGCGGGCCAGATCGGCGAGTCGCAGATCGCGATTGCCGAGGAGGAACACGTCGCCGCGTCGGCCACGCTCGTACGCACGCAAGTGCCCGAGCGCGACGTCGCGCACGTCGATGAAGTTCGTCACGGTGTCGGTCACGGTCACGACGGGCATGGAGAGACAGGCGAGCAGGAGCTTGCCCGTCGGTGTCGGCGCCACGTCGCCGGGCCCGATCGGCCCGCAGGGCGCCGCGATGACCACGTCCTGCCCGGCCGCCGCGGCGCGCACCGCCAGCTCGTGCGCGGCGTTCTTCGAGATCGAGTAGCGATCGCCCGTCAGACCGAGACGGAACGCGCTCGCCTCCGTCGCGCGGCCACCTCGGCCTTGTCCGCCGAAGCGCGCGATCGAGCTCGTGTGGACGACGCGTGCGCCCGTCTCTCTGGCGACCTCGAGCACGTTGCGCGTGCCGTCCACGTTCACGCGCCACATCTGCTCGGGGTCACGGAGCCAGAGCGCGTAGATCGCCGCGAGATGAAACACCGCGTCCACGCCGTTCATCGCGGCAGCAACCGAGCCGCGCTCGGTCACGTCACCCGTGACGATCTCCACGTCGAGCCCCTCGAGGTTCACGCGAGGCTCGCGCGGCAAGAGCAGCGCGCGCACGTCGTGCCCCGCCGCGAGCAGCACCCGCACCACGTGATTGCCGACGAAGCCGCCTGCGCCCGTGACGAGGGCTCTCACGTGACCTCAGCGCTTCGCGTTCGTGAGCGCGAACCAGAGGACGAAGTGCTTCGTCTTCGACGTGCGGAGCCAGGCCTGGCCGAGCCAGAGGCCCGGCGCGATCGTGCGGACCTCGTCCTCGATCATGCGGATGAAGCCGGGGTTGCTAGGGTGATCGTAGTCGAGCTCGAGCGCGGGCAATCCGTCGTGGCGCGAGGGCGTGATCGCAGTGGTGAACCGAAAGAGCGAGACGCGATCCGAGACGACGCGGTTGATGCCTTCCCCCGCGCTCTCCGTGCGAGGCGAGAACGTCTTGCCGCGCCAGGGGAAGTTCTTGGTGCGCGCCCACGCGCGAGGAAGCGCGGTGACGACGTCGGGGAGCGAGGGCACGGCGAGCATGCGGCCACGGAGCGCGCCGCTGAGGTCCAGGAGCTTGGGCGCCGTCGCACCCTCGTAGAGGAGCCGAAGCTCCTCGTTCTCGAGGAACACGAGGTCGTCGAGCGCGCTGATGCGGCGCGTGATGCGCGCGGGACTGCCCGTGGTTGCAGGGGTCATTGCGATGGCGATGTCCATGTTCTTCTCTCCGTCGATCGTTCACAGTCGATCGTTCACATACGAATCCGTATGTGAGGTGGACTTCCCACATACGGTCGCGTATGTCAACACCATGAAGCGAGCGGCCTCGATCAGCACGCGCGAAGGCAGCATGGCGGAGACGCGCGAGAGGCTGCTTCGCGCAGGCGCGGAGCTCTTCGCGAAGGAAGGGCTCGACGGCCCCAGCCTCGATGCCATCTGCGAGCGCGCGGGCTACACGCGCGGTGCGTTCTACGTGCACTTCGAGGATCGCGACTCGTTCATGGTCGCGGTGATGGAGCGCGAGGGCTTGCCCTTCCTCGATGCGGTCCTCGGCGGCGAGGCCGACGGCGAGAGCCCACCGACGTTCGAGGCCGTGGTCGGGCGCTTCCTCGCCTCGGTCGTCTCGGGCGCGTACCCGCTCACGCGCAAGGGTGGACCGAAGCCGCACCAGCTGCTCGACGCATGCGCGCGCTCGAAGAAGATCCGGGCCCGCTACGTGGCGTTGGTGGCGAGCTCGATCGCGCGGCTCGCGAAGGTGATCGACACGAGCCAAGACGAGGGCACGCTCCGCAGCGACGTACGCGCGAACGACGTGGCCACGATCCTGCTCGCGGCGATCATCGGCGGCCAGACCATGCTCGAGCTCGACGCTCCGATCGATCTCGCGCGGACGGGCGCCACGATGATGACGCTGCTCACGCGCGCGTCCAAGCGCTGATCTCGACCGGAGTGCCCGGCTCCCCGGGCCGATGCAATTGCGTCGCGTCCGCTCCGCGGACGACTCCGGCCCGAGATCGAGCGCTACTCGCCCAGTCGCTCGTGCGCGTCGGCGTTCTCGGGCTCGATGGTGAGCGCACCGCGCCAGGCTTCTTGCGCACCTGCGAGATCGCCCGCGTCGCGACGCGCGTCTCCGAGATCGATGCGGTACTCCGCACGACCCGGGCGGCGACGCACGACGAGCTCGAGGAGCGGTACGGCCTCGGCCGCCTCGTGACGGTGCATCAAGATCGCCGCCAAACCCAGCGCCGCGTGATGCTCGCGCGGGTCGAGCTCGAGCACGCGGCGATAGAGCGGCTCGGCCTCGGCGGCGGGGAGATGGCTCGCCTGCGCGAGCAGATCCACCACGGACGCAGCACCGGTGGGCGGCGGCGCCACCCATGCGTCAGGAGGCTCCGGCATGGGTGCGACGACCGCTGCATCGATCGGGTCGACCCATGCGTCCGGGGCGACGTACGCGTCGACCTCGGCTGGCGCGGCCGCGCCCGCGTCCGGCTCCCCGATCGCCGCGACCAGCGCCGTCACGGCCGCGTCTGGAGCGACCGGGCCGATGACGACGCCGGCGTCGAGCATCGTGGCCGCCATCGCGGGCGGGGTCAGGCCGAGCATGATCGAGATCTGATCGCGCCGCGCGTAGGCCGCCCATCCACCGACGCCGAGCACACTCAGCGTGCCGAGGCCGACGAGGATCCAGGCCACGCTCCGACTCGCCGCGCTCGGTGGAGGCGTGGCCGGAGAGGTCGTCGAGGGCGGCGGCGCGGACGGCATGCTGATCACGCCGAGCGGCGTGGGATCGAGTCGCGGCGTGGTGCGCAGCGCGGGCGCGGGCGCGGGCGCGCCCATCGCGAACGAACCGATCGCTGCTGCGTCGGCATCGGGCGGCGGCGGTGCCGACGGAGGCTTGCTGCTCGGTCCGGCGCGATCGACGGAGCGCGGTCGTGCGCGCGACGAGGGCGGCGCGATCAACGCGGAGTCCGGCACCGGCGGGGCATCGATGGGCTCTTTCACCGCGTCGGCGTCGGGCACGAAGGGCTTGCCGCTCGGGGCGGTGTGCTCACCCGTGCCGAGGGCGGTGGACCCGCTCTCGCCGCTCGGAGGCGGCTGACTTCCGTGCTCGCCGCTCTCCATCGCCGACTGGCCGTCGGCGAACAAGGGATTGCTGCCCTGCTCGGCCTCGAACGACGCCGAGACGGTCTCGATCGTAGGCGGTGCCTTCGGAATCGGAGGCGGAGGCGGAGGCGGACGCACGTCACCGGCCTCCGGCGTCCCCATCGTGAGCGTGTGCGTGCGCGGCGCGAGGAATGCGCCCGGCGTCGCAATCGGTGCGCGCGAGGGTGGCGCGGAGCGCGTCGCTGCGCCCTGGAGCGCCCCCATCACGAGCGTCGCTTTTCGCTGCGGCGCACGCGGCCCGGTCGGGGCGGCGCGCTCGGTTCCCGGCGACGACGACTTGCTCGACGCATGGGCTTCGACGATCGGCGCACTGGCCACGGGCGGCACCACGCTCGGAGCGACCGGTGGAGGCGCGCTCGCGGCGGGAGTCGGCACAGGCGCGCGAGCGATCAGCTCCTCGTGGACGCGGACCGTCGCGTCGCCGCGCGTCGGAGGCGTCACCGCAGGCACGTTCGGAAGCGGCGAGCGCTCACCGAACGCCGAGGCGGCCGCCGCCGGAGGTCGCACGAGCGGCTTCTGCATCGGAGAGCGAATGCCCGTTCCGGTGGTCCGCGAAGCCGAGAACAAGCCCTGCGGAACGGGGGCGGCCGCGGAAGCCGCAGAAGGCGTGCTCACCAGCGCAGAAGTCGCCGGAGGCGCGGGCGCCTGCGCGCTCGGCGCGGGCGCGGCGCTCAGCGGCGGGCTCGGTGGGAGCGGGGTCGCGCCGTGCTCGGACTCGGCCCAGCGCAGATCGCGTGACGTGGTGTCGCCCATGGGCACGTTGGATCGGGTGCGGACTCCGGCGGGCGGGCGCTGCGGACCCGATGCGTCACCGTCATCGTCGAAGAGCCCGCGACCGATGTCGGACGCCGTCGGGAACGGCGAGCGCTTGGACGCACGCGCGAGCGCGGGCGAGCCCTGCATCGCCGGCGGGGGCTGCGACACGGGGATCGGCGCGGCCTCTTGGCTCGCGCGCGCGAGCGCCTCTTCGACCGGTGCCATCACGTTCGCGGTGGCGGGGTTCGGGCGTCGCTCGATGGTCACGCGCGCGCTCGCCATCACCAGGAGCGCCGCGAGCGCGCGCATGCCCTCGAGCTCGTCACCTGCAGCACGCGTCGCCTTGGCACCGACGACGAGCCCCTCGGCGACGTCGACCTCGACGGTCGCCTTTCGCGACTGAACGCGGATGTGGAAGGGGCCTGGGAGCGACGCGAGCACGCGAAGCAGGCGGCTCGGTCCGGTGACCTCGAGGCGCGCATCGAACTTCGGCTCTTCTGTCGCGCGAACGCGCAGCTCGCGATCGTGCGTGACGAGAGGCGCCAGGCGCAGCGCGAGCTCGGCGAGGTCCGGCGTCGCCGCGTTCTCGGGCCAGATCTCCGCCCACGGCGCGACGAGCATGGCGGCCCAGCGCAAGCGCACGTCGCGACGGATCGCGCGCACCACCTCGAAGCCCGTCCCGTCGATCCCCGCGGCATCGACGATGACCACCTGCGGATCGAGCCCGCGCGCACGCTCGATCCCCCGCGCGCTGGGGTCGGCGACCGCGACCACCGAGCCACGCGCCCGCAGCTCCTGCGAGAGCGTGTCGGCGCGCGACGCATCGGTGTCCACGAGGATGATGCGGAGCCCCTGAAAGATCGTGAGGTCGCCGCGTCCGGCCGGCTCCGCATCCAAGAGCCCCACCGGCCCGCCGGTGCTCGCGTGCAGCTCGTACGTGAGCGGCTCGGCGCGCGAGACGAGCGGCCTCAGCTTGCGCACGAACTCTTCCACGGCGTCCGCGACCGGCCGACCCGCGCCGAGCACGATGCGCATGGGCTCGCCGCCCGGGCCCGGCCGTTGCCGACCGACCGACAGGATTCCGGACCGAAGCTCGCTCGCGACCATCGTCACGAGCTCGTCGAACGTCGCCTCCCCCAGCTCGTCGGGCCGGGCCTCGCCACGCTCGGCGATCTCGCGCGCTACGGCGGCGACCCGCGTCGCGATCTGATCGGCGCTCGCCGTCTTGGCGACCACCGCAACGGCGCCCGCGCGAAACGCGCTGAGTCGGCCGTCGAGCTTCTCGGCGGAGCCGAGGACGATCACGGGGACGACGTTGGTCACCGCGTCGGTCGCGAGTAGCTCGAGCATGACGTGACCACCGTCCGCTGCCGCATCGCCGACCAGCAGCACGATGTCGGGCGCGAGGGTTCGCACCGCCACCCGCACTTCTCCCGCCGACTCGAGAACGCGCAGGCCGTGACGGTCGAGCGCGACCTTGAGCGCCGCGTCCATCGCCTCTCCGCGACCCACCATCAGGAGGGTCGGGCGAATCTCATCGGTCACCTCGGCCACGGGAGCGCCATGTTCACAGAAATCACCGAGGCACGCCAAATCGCGGGTTCCCGGCGCGGCGGAGAGCCGCTTCCATCAAGGGCAGATGCCGCCCGGATGCGGCGAGACCACGACGTTGAGCTGGTAGTTGCCTGAGGCGGTGTCGTCGAAACCATCGACGAGCACGTGCACGCGCGTTCCCGTCGACACGAGGCTCCCCGCGACGCAGATGGTGACGCGGCTTCGGAAGTTGCTGCCGCCCACGTCGTCGTTGCAGATGCGCGTGTTGAAGCCGCCCGCGCCGCACGTGTTCCCGATCGTGGCCGCCAGGACGGTGTCGAAGGTCGTCGCGGCATTGTCGGTGGTGAACGTGACGTCCTGCGCCCCGCTGAGCGCGCCGGCGGCGAGATCCACGTAGTAGACGGCGTCGCGTCCGCCGCTGTGGCCGCACATCGACGTGTAGTCGTTGACGTCGCCGACGTTGCTACCGCTCGCCATGCCCATCCGGCCCGGCCCGCCGCTCGAGCTCAGCGCGATGGCCATCTCGGTTGCGCAGTTGTCGGGCCCCGGGGCGAGGCAGCCGCTCTCGTCGATCTGCCCGTTGCAGTTGTCGTCGATACCGTTGCAGAGCTCGGTCGCGCCCGGGTGGACGGACATGTCCATGTCGTTGCAGTCGTCGCCGCCGGGGCAGGTGACCGTGCCCCCCGTGCCGGTCGCGGTCGCGGCCGGGTGCCCGTCGCCGTCACCGTCGCGTAGCGGGTGCAGGCAGGTGCCCGTGCTGGGATCGCAGTTCGGCGGATCGCTCGTGCACGGATTGCCGTCCGCCCCACACATCATCGGGAAACCACCGTTGCAGCCCACGCCGACCTCGCAGGTCGCGCCCGAGAAGCAGCCCATGTTGCAAGCCGCATCGTTCGTCGCGTGATGGCAGCCGGTCGCCATGCAGGTGTCGGTCGTGCACGCGAACGTGTCGTCGCAGGCCGAGTCGTGCGTCTGGTGCGCGCAGCCCGTCGCCATGTCGCAGCTGTCGGTCGTGCAGTCGACGTGGTCGTCGCAGTCGAGCGCGGGCCCGGGCGCGCAGCCACTCGTGGGATCCGCGCCGGTGGTGCCAGGCGCGCATGTCTCGGTGCCGTTGCATGCGTTGCCGTCCGAGCAGTCGGCGTTGCTGGCGCACGCCATCGCGACGCAGCCCAGCATGGGCGAGCAGCGCAATCCCGCGGAACACGCGCCATTGTTCGGAACGTGACGACACGAGCCCGTGTCGCAGCTGTCGGTCGTGCACGGGATGAGGTCGTCGCAGCCGCCCGTGCAGCCGCCGCCGCCATCGACGGGAGGCATGCCGGTGTCGATCCGCAGCCCGCCATCCATCGACATCGAGCCGGTGTCCGGTCGGTCGCCGAGGCGCGCGGTGTCGGGGTTGACGAGCGCGCTACATGCGGGGACGACCCCGAGAAGACAGACGACCCCGAGAAGACAGACGACGAAAGTGAAGCGGCGGAGCGGCATGGGAAAGCCTCCGATGATGAAGCCCATCGTAACAGATGGACCGGCGCTTGGGATCGAAGCTGGTCATACTTGCGCCGCCGATGAAGACGGTCGCCCGCGCGTGGCTGCGGCCCCTCCAGCGCTTTCTGGAGATCGAAGCAGTCAGTGGGGTCGTGCTCGCGGGGGCCACGATCCTAGCGCTGATCTGGGCTAATTCGCCCTGGGCCGACACCTACCAGCGCGTCTTGACGTACCCACTCGGGAGCGGGCCGCACGCGCCGATCACGCCGGGCTGGCTGATCGACGACGTCCTCATGACGGTGTTCTTCTTCGTGGTCGGGCTCGAGATCCGACGTGAGCTCTCGATCGGTGAGCTGAGTGATCGAAAGCGGGCAGCGCTGCCCTTCCTCGCGGCGCTGGGCGGAATGGCCGTGCCCGCAGGGATCTACCTCGCGGTCGCGGGTGACGCGGCGACGCGCTCGGGCTGGGGGATCCCGACCGCCACGGACATCGCGTTCGCCGTCGGAGTGCTCACGCTGCTGGGCACTCGCGTGCCGCACGGCCTGCGCGTGCTGCTGCTCGCGCTCGCCGTGCTCGACGATCTCGGCGCGATCCTGGTGATCGCCGTGTTCTACACGCAGGAGATTCGCGCCTCCGGCCTCGTGGTCGCCGCGATCGCGGTCGTGGTCGTGCTGGCGATGCAGCGCGCGGGCGTTCGACAGAAGCTCGCGTTTGCGCTGCCTGCGCTCGCGCTCTGGGCCGGGCTCTTGTCGGCGGGAATTCATCCCACGATCGCGGGCGTCGTGCTCGGTCTGCTCACGCCCGTCACCTCGGACGACGACGCGCCTTCGCCCTCGGAAGCATGGACCGCGCTGCTGCACCCTTGGGTCGCGTACGGCGTGATGCCGCTCTTCGCTCTGGCGAACGCCGGCGTCGCGATCGGCAGCGTCGAGACCCGCGGCGCGCCGCTGCGCGTGATGCTCGGGATCACGCTCGGCTTGGTGGTGGGAAAGCCCCTCGGCATCGGGCTCGCGAGCGCTCTGGCGATTCGCAGCAAGCTCGCGAGCGCGCCCGAGGGGCTCGGTGGTCGTCACCTGCTGGTGCTCGGTGTGGTCGGCGGCGTCGGCTTCACCATGGCGCTCTTCGTCTCGGAGCTAGCGTTCGCGGATCCCGCATTGCTAGACGCAGCGCGCGCCGCGGTGCTGGGAGCGAGCGCCCTCGCCACCCTCGTCGCTCTCGTGATCGGCGCCGCGCTGCTTCCCAAGGGGGGAGGCGCTGCGGATCGCTCATGAGTCGTTCCCGTCGCGCGAGCCGCCGTGTACAAACGGCGCGTGCCGCGCTTCGCGTCGATCGATGTGGGTTCCAACGCCTCGCGCCTCCTGGTCGTGGAGGCGGACGCCGCCGATCGCATCGTGGAGCTGGCCTCCATCCGAAGGCCGGTTCGCATGGGCCACTCGGTGTTCCTCACCGGCAAGTTGGACCTGAAGGCGATCGAGGAGTGCGTGCGCGTGCTCAAGGAGTTCAAGAAGAAGCTCGCCGAGCTCGACGTGAGCGAGGTGCGCGCCGTGGTGACC
>JAYVCF010000107.1:0-6943 GCA_043750095.1 Deltaproteobacteria bacterium | reverse complement strand
TGCACGACCGCGACATCGACGTCGATGCGGGAGGCCTCGGCGCGCTCGGTCGCGGCGTCGGCGGTCGCTTCGCTGGAGAAGAAAGTGAGCCAGGCGCCGATGTCCACGATCGGGACGCTCAGTGCGAAGTTGCCGGTCAGCTGGTCCAGCGGCTGGATCGTGGCGGTACTGAAGCCCCCCGCCGGATTCGGGAACTGCGGCTGGATGGCGTACTCGAAGCGCGTGTAGCTCGCGCTCGCCGTGAACGAGGGCAGCAGGCGCGCGCGCGACTCGTCGACCTGACTGCGCGACTGCTCGCGCACCTCGATCGCCTCGCGCATGTCGAACGCATGGTCGTGCGCCGCCTCGACCAGCTCGGCGAGCGGCTGCTGCGCGGACACCGAGACGGGTACGGACCCGGTCATCACCGCGAGAACGAAGAGGAGCCGTGTGTCGTGAATGAGTGATTGCATACTCAATAACCTTGCGTGGGCGCGCGCACTGCTGCCTCGTCCGCGTTCACCGTGTCGAGCGAGGCTTGCGTAGCGGGCGAGGTGGCGCTCCGGGTGGAAGCGCGCCCTCGAGCAGCAGGTCGACGAGCCCGCGGACGTAGGTCGAGACGGGCATCGGATGAGGGTCCTGCTCGCGCAACATGAGCTCGAGCGCGACGAAGTTGTAGATGCTCCCGAGGAACACTCGGCCGAGCACGTCGGTGTCCACGTTACGGATGCGGCCCAGGCGTCGCTCGGCCTCGAAGTAGCTGGCGAGACGCTTGCGCGCGACCATCGGGGGCGGCTCCCCCGGACCCTCGAACGTTTGACGTTTGTCGCCGGATCCGGCGGAGAACGCGTGCATGTGAAGGGCGACGATCTTCTCGAAGAAGTGGGCCGCCAGGACGCCGACCTCGATCAGCTGCTCGCGCAGGTCACCCTTGCCGACGCGCTCGGGCAGGCCGGCGAGGAACGACACTCCATCGACGGCATCGGCTTGCATGGCCGCGCGGAAGAGCTCGTCCTTGGTCTTCCAGCGCTTGAAGATGCTTCCCTCGGATACACCCGCGCGCTCGGCGACCTCCGCCGTGGTGCCCCGAATCCCGTGCGCGAGGAAGACATGGCGAGCCGCCGCGAGGATGAGGTCGCCAGAGATGGTGGTGGGGCGGGCCATGAATGAGTGAGTGCTCACTAATAATAGGCGGCTCCCGCGTCGTCAAGCGCCTCGCTTCGAAAAGCTGATAGAGCGCGCGCGTGACCCTCGGCGATCGAATCCCCAAGCGCGAAGAGGCGACGAGCGACGCGCTGCTCGAGCGCTTCCTCGCCTACGCCGAGGAGGCCGGGCTGACGCTGTACCCCGCACAAGAAGAGGCGATCCTCTCGCTGCTGGATGGGCAGCACGTCGTGCTCGACACGCCCACGGGCTCGGGCAAGTCGCTCGTCGCGCTCGCGCAGCACTTCGCCTCGATCAGCCGCGGCGAGCGCACGTACTACACGGCGCCCATCAAGGCGCTGGTGAGCGAGAAGTTCTTCGCGCTCGCGCGTGAGATCGGCGCGGCGCGCGTCGGCTTGATGACGGGCGATGCGACCGTGAACCGAGACGCGGGCGTGATCTGCTGTACGGCGGAGATCCTCGCGCGCGTCGCGCTCCGCGATGGCCCCGCGGCCGCGATCGGCTCGGTCGTGATGGACGAGTTCCACTTCTACGGCGACCGCGATCGCGGCGTCGCCTGGCAGCTCCCGCTCCTCACGCTGCCGAAGACGCAGTTCCTTTTGATGAGCGCGACGCTCGGCGACACGCGCGCCGTCGAGGAGGACCTCGAGACCCGCACCGGGCGAAAGGTCGCGCACGTTCACAGCAGCGATCGACCCGTGCCGCTCGCGCGCGAGTACCGCGAGAAGCCGCTCCACGACACGGTCGCGGATCTCCTCGAGAGCGGGCGCGCACCGATCTACGTGGTGCACTTCACGCAGCGCGCGGCGGCCGAGCACGCGCAAGACCTCACCAGCATCGAGGTCGTGAGCAAGGAGACCAAGCAGAAGATCAAGGAGGCGATCTCGGGCTTTCGCTGGGACACGCCGTTCGGAAAAGATCTCTCGCGCTTCGTGAAGCACGGCGTCGGCGTGCATCACGCAGGGCTGCTTCCGCGCTATCGGCTGCTCGTCGAGAAGCTCGCTGCCAAGGGCCTGCTCGGGATCATTTGCGGCACCGACACGCTCGGCGTGGGCGTGAACGTGCCGATTCGATCGGTGCTCTTCACGCAGCTCTGCAAGTACGACGGCAACAAGACGGCGGTCCTCACCGTGCGCGACTTCCAGCAGATCGCGGGACGCGCGGGGCGTCGCGGCTTCGACACGCAGGGCTGGGTCGTCGCCGAGGCGCCCGAGCACGTGGTGGAGAACAAGAAGGCTCGGATGAAGGCCGAGGGCGACGCGAAGAAGATGAAGAAGCTCGTGCTCCGGCAGCCGCCCGAGCGTGGCTATGCGCACTGGGACGCGGCGACGTTCGAGCGCTTGGCCACCGCGACGCCCGAGACCCTCGAGCCGCGCTTCTCGGTGACCCAGGGGATGGTGCTCGAGGTGGTCAGCGGCGCCTTCGATCGACACGCGGACGGACTGCGCGCGCTGCTCACGCTGATCCGTGCGAGCCACGAGCCCCGCCACCGTCGCTTCGTGCACGCCAAGCGCGCCGTGGCCATCGTGCGCTCGCTGCTCGAGCACGGCGTGCTCGTTCGAGAAAAGGAAGACGACGCGCGCATCGGCTTCCGCGGCACCGTGCTCGCGCCGAGCGCGGACCTGCAGCGTGACTTCTCGCTGCATCAGGGGCTCTCGCTCTTCGTCTTCGATGCGCTCGCGCGGCTCGACCCGCTGGCGCCGGACTATCACCTCGACGTCCTCAGCGTGGTCGAGGCGACGCTGGAGGACCCGGACGCGATCCTGCTGAAGCAGCTCGATCAGCTCAAGAAGGAGAAGCTCGACGCGATGAAGGCGGACGGCATCCCGTACGAAGAGCGCATGGTCGAGCTCGAGAAGATCAAGCTACCGGCCCCCCGCGCGGAGCTTCTCTACGAGGTGCTCGAGGCGTTCGGCGAGAAGCACCCCTGGGTCGGGCGCGAGGAGCTTCGGCCCAAGTCGATCGCGCGCGATGCGTTCGAGCGCGGCGCGTCGTTCGTGGAGTACGTGCGCGATCTCGGCCTGGCGCGCAGCGAGGGCGTGCTGCTCCGCTACCTGACCGACGCGTTCAAGGGGATCTCGCAGAACGTCCCGGATGCGGCCAAGACCGACGCGGTGCGCGACGTCATCGACTGGCTCGGCGCGATGGTGCGCGGCGTCGACGCGAGCCTGCTCGACGAGTGGCAGCGCATCCGCGAGGGCAAGGACACCCTCGAGATCGTGGCGGCCGTGGTCGCGCCCGTCGTCGAAGAGCCGGACGTCACGCGCGACGTGCGCGGCTTCGCGGTCATGATCCGCAACGCGAGCTTTCGTCTCGTGCGCGCGCTCGCGCGTCGCCGCTTCGACGAGGCTGCGTCCTACGTGGTCGCGCCTGCGGGCGCGGAAGAGTGGACCCCCGTGTCCCTCGAGGCGGCGATGGCAGCGTTCTTCGCGGAGCACTCGGAGGTCGTCGTGGACGCCGACGCGCGATCGGCTGCGGCGTGCATGCTCGAGCGCGACCTGGTGCGGGTGCGCGTGCGACAGGCGCTCCACGATCCGGAGGGTGCGGACGAGTACGTGGTCACGCTCGACGTCGACCTCGCCGCCTCGCGCGAGGCCTCGAGCCCGGTGCTGACCCTCGTCGCGATCGCTCGCTGAGCTGGGACGATCGCGTTCGTGCAAGGGCGGTCTGCCGCGGCACCGCGTCGCGGTTCGTCTGCGAATCTCTCGAAAACGCAGGGGGTTTCCGGTGTCCGACGTGCGTCGGCGCGCGAACGTCGGCGACGGGCTTCGAGGGCACGACGGACGATTTTCGAGCATCGCGCCCGCGCGTCGCCTTTATTCTCGCGCCGTCGATGTCGCTCACGTTCTACGCAGCCTCGGGATCCCCGTTCGCGTGGAAGGTGTGGCTCGCCCTCGAGCACAAGAAGCTCGGCTACGAGCTGAAGATGCTGTCCCTCTCGGCGGGCGACCTGCGCAAGCCCGAGTACGCGGCCGTCAACCCGCGCCAGAAGGTCCCCGCGATCGTGGTCGACGGAGGCTTCTCTCTCTACGAGTCGTCCGCCATCGTGGAGTACCTGGAAGAGCGCTATTCGAGCGGCCCGTCGTTGCTGCCGTCCGACATCCAGCGGCGCGCGATCGTGCGTCGCATCGCCGCGGAGGCCGACTCGTACCTCTATCCAGCGGCGAATCGCCTGTATCGGCAGACGACCCTCAAGCGCGACGGGGAGGGCGACGCGAAAGAGATCGCCGCCGCGAAGGGCGAGCTCGGGCTCGAGCTCGAGCGGATCGAGCGCACCATGACGGATGGATGGATGGTGGACGCGCCCTCGATCGCCGATTTCGCCGTCTACCCGATGCTCGCCAACGTGCGTCGCGTCGCGGATCAGCACCCGCCGCACTCGATGAGCGCACAGATCGGCCCGATGACGCGCGCGTGGATGGGCCGCGTGGAAGCGCTGCCCTACTACGACGCCTGCTACCCGCCGCACTGGCGCACGGGCTGACGCAGAGCGAGAGCGAGAGCGAGAGCGAGAGCGAGAGCGAGAGCGAGAGCGAGAGCGAGAGCGAGAGCGAGAGCGAGAGCGCCCGGCTCCTCGATCGCATCGGGGGGCTGGCTCTGCTCGGCTACAGGCCAAACGTGACCGGTCTGGCCCGCGAGCTCAGTCGATCTTCGGCAGACCGAGCGCGTAGTACATCGCCCGCTCGCGACCGGCCCCGGCCCGCGCGAGGAACGCGACGTCGTCGTCGAGCGTGCTGGCCAGGAGCGCGAGCGCGCCCTTGCCGGTCTCGATCGGTGCCTCGTCTCCCTGTTCTGGAGTGATGGTCACCGCGCGCAGAGCCTCGCGCACGGCCGGCGCCAGCGTGGTGAGCTTCTCTTTGGCGAGCGCGATGGCGTCCGCGAGGGTGCCGAGTCGATCGACCAGCCCGTGCTCGAGCGCGGCCGTGCCCGACCAGACGCGGCCGCGCGCGAGCGGCTCGATCTCGCTCTCCTCGCGCTTGCGGCCCTTGGCCACCACGGACACGAAGGTTCGGTAGAAGGCATCGACCTCGCGATCGAGCAGCGCGCGCTCCGACTCGTCCGCCGCGCGCGGGTTCGTCAGCAGATCAGCATGCGGTGCGCGTCGCAAGACCTCCGTACGCACGCCCAGCCGATCGAGGAGCGACGTCGCCACGAGGCGCGCGCTGATCACACCGATCGAGCCGGTGATGGAGAGGCGGCTCGCCACGATGCTGCTCGCGGGCGCTGCCACGTAGTAGCCGCCGCTCGCGGCCACGTCCCCGAAACAGGCGACGACGGGCTTTCGCTCGGCGAGAAGCTGCACCTCGCGGTGGATGAGATCGCTCGCGAGGGCAGAGCCGCCAGGGGAGTCCACGTGCAGCACCACGGCGAGCGCTCGTCGATCGCGCGCGATGCGACGGAGCGTCGGTACGAGCGAGGCGCGACTCGCACCGCGTGCGCCGGCGTCACCGATCGCGCCGTGTACGGGCACGACGGCGACGTAGGGACGCTGAAAGACGGGAACGAAGTAGCGCGCGTCCGCGCGAGCCAGGTATGCGCCGGCGGGGACCAGCTTGCCCTCGGCGCCGAGCAGCTTCGGCAGCTCGTCGTCGAAGGCGTGCGCGTCGATGAGGCCCGCCTCGATCGCCGCCTTGCCGCTGGCCGCGCCGGTGTCGAAGATCGCGCGCACCTTGGCTTCGTCGAGGCCCGGTCGCTCCGCGAGCGCATCGACGAGCGCGCGATCGAACGTATCGAGCAGCGCACCGAGCTGCTCGCGCTGGGCATCGCTCATCGCGTCGGCCGACACCGACTCGGCGGCGCTCTTGTACGCCGCACGGCGGTAGACCTCGACGTTCACGCCGACCTTGTCGAGCAGGCCCTTCAGGTAGCGCGAGGTGGCGCCCACGCCGACGACGAAGAACGCCGCGCCCTCGGTGCTGATGATCTTGTCCGCCACCGATGCGAGGAAGAGCTCTCGGTTGCCTCCGCCCGCGGGCAGGTAGACGGCGACCTTCTTTCCTCCGCGACGCAAGCGCGCCAGCTCCTGCCGCAGCGCATCCACGCGGGACCAGCCGCCTGGAAGCGATCCGATCTCCAGCAACAAACCTTCGCGGCCGGGGTCCTTCAGCATCGCATCGACGAGCCGCGCCACCGCGCGCACCGAGGTGGACTGACGCCGCCGCAGCGCCGGGATGAAGCGCCCGAGCGGGCTCCAGGGCCGGGTCGGCGGATCGATCTCGCTGAGGCTGTCGGCGATCCGTGCGTGGATCCAGGTTCCGCGGGGCCGACCGAGCCATCGAGCGAGAAGCCAGAGCGGCCAGAAAGGCAGCCGAACGAGGTCGCTCAGCGCACGGAAAACGATTCGGAGCACGCGGCAGCTTAGCGCCAATCGTGGACCTGACCGGGACGCTTCGTCGCCCTTTACCGAGCGCTCCGATCGGTGGTACCTAGATTGCCGTTCCTGATCGCAGGGGAGCAGGCTTTCCGCGTGTCGGGAGCCGCTCGGAGGAGAGCATGGCGAATCCGCAGATGGTGATGTACGAGGAGGAGTTCAACCAGATCCAGGCCATCGTGGTGCGTCTGGCGAAGGAGGCGAACGCTCGGGTCGTATTCGTCATCGACAAGAACGGGCAAGAGATCGCCAAGGCCGGCGAGACGGATCAGCTCGACACGACCTCGCTCGCGTCGCTGACGGCCGGCAACATCGCGGCGACGGGGGGCATGGCCAAGCTGCTCCGCGAGAACGAGTTCACGACGCAGTCGCACGAGGGCGAGCGCGCGAACATCCACATCCAGATCGTGGGCAACCGCGTCATTCTGG
>JAYVCF010000106.1:0-4256 GCA_043750095.1 Deltaproteobacteria bacterium | reverse complement strand
GTACCGAGCTGCGCATGAACACTGCGCCGCGCCCGGAAGGTCCGTGGACCGACTCGGTCTTGCTCGTGCCCTGCGAGCTGCCTACCGACGATCCCGGTGCGTACTGCGCGGGCCCGCAGGTCCATCGCGAGCTACTCGACCCGATGGATCCGTCGATGCTGGTGGTGAGCTACTCCATCGGCTCGACGAGCGCGGACCAGAGCGAGCGCCGCGTGCGCAATCCCGACGGCTACTGGCCGCACGTGGTCCGCGTGCGCATGCCCTGACACGGCACGAGCGGTGCAGTGCTCGGTCCATGCACCGAGATCATGGCGAGAACGCGCCGCGCGGGACGTGGAACGACGACAGCGCGTCCGAGCAGGGCGGCGAATCGAGACGTTCTGTCAGCGGCCCCTATCGCGACCCGATGGACGCGGCGCGCGCTCGACGGGCCGCGCTGAAGCGCGAGATCGACGATCTGGACGAGCGACTCGCGCGTCGCGAGCAGGCGGGCCGCGAGCTCCTGGCGATCGATCGCGAGGTCCACGCGGTGGCGCGGCCGCGCGCCGCGACCGTCGCGTTGCGATCCATCGTGCGCGGTGTCGTGGGACTCGCGCCGGGCTTTCTCTGTGGCGCTCTCGTCGTCGGCGGGGTCGATTGGGCGCCGCGACCCGTCGCTGTCGTCGCGCACGACACCCCCAGCGTGGTCCGTCTCGACGGCCAGCGCTTCGTCGTCGCGCGCTCGGCGCTCGACAGGCTCGTCGCCACGACGGCCGAGGGAGCGCGCGTCGAGCCTTATGTCGAGAAGGACACCATCATCGGGCTGCGCCTCGGCGGCCTCGCACCGGGGAGCGAGCTTCGCGACCTGGGCCTCGCCGACGGCGACATCATCGTCGCGGTGGACGACCACGACATCGCCCGACCGAACGGTGCGCGCGATGCGTATCGGACGCTGCTGACCGCGTGGCGGTTCGAGCTGGTCGTGCGACGCGGCGACAGGCTGCGACGGCTTTCGTACGAGGTGGTCGGCTGATCGCGCTCAGAGATCCGTGCGACCGCTGATCACGCCGCTTCGCGATCCATCGAGCAGTCCGAGCAGCGATCGATCGACGCCGTCGGGAGCGCTCTCCACGATCCGGCCGAGCTCGACTCCCTCGCGGCGCACGATCAGCGTCGGCACGTAGCGTAGCCCGATGCCATCCGTGAGCCCCGGCGCGGTCTTCGCTCGGTCGACGCCGATGAATCGGATCGCGAACGGCCGCGGCGCGATCGACTCCGCGCGCTCGAGCGCGCGAAACAGGCGTGAGATCTCCCGTCGACTGTCGCCGCACCACGTCCCGAGAAGCACGTCGACCTCGGCGCCAGGCGCCACCCGCGCGAGCTGCGCGGCGGCGTCCGCATCGAAGGTCGCGGTGGCGATCGCCTCGCGCCACGCAGGAAACTCGCTCTCGATCTCGGCTCGCGTCGTGAGGCCCACGATCTCTCCCGTCGGCCCGTGATGCGCGTCGGTCGGATGCGAGGCTGGCGCGGGGGTGGCGCCGCCGCATGCGGCGAGCGAGAGCACCAAGAGTCCCGCTCTCATACCGAGCGGAGGCGTCTGAGCACGGCGACCTTCGCGCCGCCCGAAGTGGCGGGACCGGTGCCGTCGGGCTTGCGCGGCGGCAGCGAGGTCACGAGCCGCTCGATCATCGGGAGCGCCCGGATCAGGGCCGACTCCGCGTGTAGCTCGCTGATGGCGCCCGGGAACACGAGCACGAGCCGATAGATGGTCGCGAACGTGCGCGTGAGCGAGCCCTCACCGCCCGAGCCTTCTCGCGCCGCCGCGAGCGCCCGCATCGCGCGCAGCGTGCGTGTCTCTCGCGCACCGGCCGGAAACGCGTCGAGACGCTCGATGTCGCGAAGCAGCGCGGTCGTGTCGGTCGCGGAGAGCGCGTGGTCCGTGGCGCGCGCGCGCACCAACGCTGCGTCGATCGGCTCGGGCCCGTCGAGCGGAAGGCCGAGCCCTGCGAGCGTCCCCGCGAGCTTGGCGAGGAACACCGCATCGTCCACGTCGAGCGCGGGTCGCCCCGGCTCGGAGCTTCCCCAGATCTCGGGCGAGCTCTCGTCGATGACCCAGGCGCTCTCGGCGCGCGCGCGATGCACGAGCAGATCGAGCGTGTCTTCCAGCGTGCGCGCGATGGGCTCGCGATCGTCTTTGCCCTGCGGCAGCGCGACGCTGGCCACGAGTCCCGAGAACGACGCTGCGAGGGTCGCGAGCGCTTCGCGCTTCTGCTCGGGATCGGCGGGCGGGGTCGCGAAGAGCGCCACCACGCGGAACTCCCCCTCCAGCGTGGCCCAGATCGCGCCGGGATCGGGATGACCGCCGAGCTCGACCCGCGCATCAACGGCGTCGAGCTCGCGCATCACGAGAGCGAGGAAGCGGTGGACCGGCTGCACGCGCGTACTCTAGCGCGCCCGTCCGAAAGACGCCGCGATTCGCCAACTGGACAAAATGCGCGGCGCTCGTCAAGGAGGCTCGTGCGCAACGCGATAGGCATCGTGTCTCGGGGAGACCGCGCGCGTGAGTGAGAAGACCTTTCGCGCGGGCTCGGTGTTCCTGCTGGCGCTGACCGCGGCGATCTTTCCGGCCCTTCGCTTCGGTGTATTCGCAGCGGTGGGCGTGTTCGCGCTCGTCATGGGCGTCGGGCTCGTCTTCTCGTTCGCGAGTGTCTGGCGACGCGAGCGCATCGTGCACACACCGTTCCCCGAGGCCCAGCGAGCGATCCTGCTGAAGGACGTCGAGGCCTATCGATCGCTCTCCGCGGCAGATCGCGCGCGCTTCGAGGGCGAGGTCGCGATCTTTCTCGCCGAGCAGAACATCGCAGGGCTGCGCGGCGAGCCCGTCGACGAGGAGCTGCGCGTACTGGTCGCCGCGTCAGCGACGATCATCGCGTTCGGTCGTCCGGGCTTTCGCTATCCCACGACGCGCGACGTCGTCGTGTACGAGGGCAGCTTCGACGAGAGCTATCGCGTGGGCGCGGAGGCGAAAGAGGGCGCGCCCATCCTCGGCATGGTCCACGGCTCGGGCCCGATCTTGTTCTCGGCGCAGGCGCTGCGGCAGGGCTTCCGCAACGCGCACGACGCGCTCAACGTGGGGCTCCACGAGTTCGCGCACGTGCTCGACTTCGAAGCGGGCCACGCCAATGGCATCCCCTCGTTCATGCCCTGGGGCGCCGTGCGCCCCTGGCTCCACGTGATGCACGCGGAGACGACGCGGATTCATCGTCACCAGTCGATCCTTCGTGACTACGCGGGCACCAACGACGCGGAGTTCTTCGCGGTCGCCACCGAGATGTTCTTCGAGCAGCCCGAACGGATGAAAGACAAGCACGCGGAGCTCTACGCGCTGATGGTCACCACGTACGGACAGGACCCCGCTGCCAAGGGAGGCCACGTCTCATGATGCGCGTCGCTCACGCCGTCTTCGTCGCAGTGATGTTCATGGGCTGCCAAGCGCGCGTCGGCAGCGACTGTGGTCCCGCCGCGAGCGCGCTCGCGCACACGATCGTGCACCGACGCGACGGTCTGCCTGCGTACGCTGGGCAAGCGCTGATGATCACGTCGTGCGGCGGGGGCGCGTTCTGCCACTCCGAGGGTGCCGCGCCCGCCGATCGCTACGCCGCGCCGTACAATCTGAACTTCGATCCCGAGCTCGCGGACCAGGTCGCCGATCCCGTGCACGGCGCCGAGCGCCTGCGTCGCGCGCAAGTTCGAATCTTCGAGATGCGCGACGACATCTACCAGAGCGTGCTCTCGGGAAGCATGCCGCCGGGCGTGCTCGGGCACGGCGTTCAGCAGCCGCGCTACGACACGTTCGACGCCGTGGGCGTCCCGACCGAGATCCCCGGGCTCGACACGGCCGCGGGAAGAGAGACGCTGAGGAACTGGCTCGCGTGCGGCGCGCCGATGATCGAGCGCACGGGTGGCCTGGGCTCGGCGACCGCGTGCTCGAGCGACGCCGACTGTCCGCTGACCGGCGTCTGCGAGCTGAGCACGCGCCGGTGCATCGCCGTCGGCGACACGGTGCCCTACCTCGTGGTCGCGATCGAGCCCACGTGGTCGAGCATCTACGACGTGGTCATCGGCCCGCGCTGCTCGCAGAGCAGCTGCCACGGTGGGAGCGATCCTCAGGCGGGGCTCGATCTCTCTCATCGCGACGCGGCGCGCACCGCGGTGCTCGCGTCACGCGCGAGCGCCACGTCCGACTGCATGGGGCAGGGCGCGCTGCTCGTCGCGGG
>JAYVCF010000105.1:0-21443 GCA_043750095.1 Deltaproteobacteria bacterium | reverse complement strand
CCCGATCTCGCGCTGAGCGAGGTCGATCTCTCGACGCGCCTGTTCGGCAAGAGGCTGCGCGCACCGATGGTGATCGCTTCGATGACCGGCGGAACCCCGAAGGCGGGCGAGATCAACCGCGCGCTCGCGACCCTCGCCGAGGAGCGCGGCCTCGCCTTCGCCCTCGGGAGCCAGCGCGCGATGCAGAAGCGGCCCGAGAGCGCGGGAACGTTTCGCGTGCGCGACGTCGCGAAGACCACGCTGGTGATCGGCAACCTCGGCGTGGTCGCGGCGCGCGATCAGTCCACCGAAGACATCGCGGCGCTCGTGCGCGAGGTCGGCGCCGACGCGCTCTTTCTCCACATGAACCCGGCGCAGGAGCTCATTCAGCCGGGCGGCGATCGCGACTTTCGCGGCGGCCTCGACACGTTCGCGCGCCTCACGAGCGAGCTACCGTTTCCGATCGCGGCGAAAGAAACGGGGTGCGGCGTCAGCGCATCGGTCGCGCGCGGACTGCGCGCCGCAGGCGTGAAGGTCGTCGATGTCTCCGGCGCCGGCGGCACGTCGTGGGTCGGCGTCGAGACCCTTCGCGCGACGGGCGTGGACGAGGAGGCACGCGCGCTGGGCGAGCTCCTCTGGGACTGGGGCATCCCCACTGCGGCGTCCGTCGCGCTCGTCGCACGCGTTGGGCTCACGCCAATCGCCACGGGCGGCATCTCGACAGGGCTCGACGTGGCGCGCGCGATCGCGCTCGGCGCCCACGCCGCGGGAATCGCGCGGCCGATCCTGGCGGCCTACGAGCACGGCGGCGCCGACGAGGTGGGGCGCATGCTCGATCGCATCGAGCGCGAGCTGCGCGCGGTGATGCTGCTGACGGGTGCGCGCGATCTCGATGCGCTGCGCGCCGCGCCTCGTGTGATCGGGCCCTCGCTCGCGCGCTGGCTCGTGTAGCGAGCTCAGTGCACCGGGAACGCGAGCACGATCCCGAGCAGCACGAAGATCGCCGCATCGAAGGGCCGCGTGACCGGTCGGCCGGGCCCCGCGCTGAAGCCTCCCATGAGCACCGCGACCGCGCCGAGCACGACGAAGATCGGTGCGAGCCCGGAGGGACGCGCTCCCATCGACACGAGCGGCAACATCGCGCTGCCGACGACGGCGACGACGACGACCGAGCCGAGCCGACGCACGAGCAAGCTCGACGGAATGCGCAGTGAGCGCACGTGCTCGCTCAACCGGCGCCGCTGGACGAGATCGACGTGCGCGATCTCGATCGCCGCGCCCAGGCCTGCCGCGAGGAGCGGCGTGGCGAGCCGGTCCTCGAGGTGAATCGCGATCGCGGCGGCCGCGAGCCCGACGTGCGCGGCGACGAACGCGCGACGCGATCGCCGTATCACGACGTGAGCGAGCATGGCGGCGGCGATCGCGAGAGCGATGGCGAGCACGCGGTCCGTGTCGTCCATCGGCCGCACGAGAACGACGCCCAGCGCGCCCTCGAAGAGAGAGCGGCCCAGCCCGATACGGACGACGTCACGACGCACGCACGCGAACCTACACGCGGCGCCTTCCGAGCGCTCGATCGCCGTAGTAAGGTCCGCCTCCGCCTTCCGAGGACCCGCACCTCTCGAGACGACTCGCAGTGCAGTGAAGAGCCGCCCTCCCAAAGCCCCAACCGATCGCCCGCCGCCTCGTGTCGCTGCGCGCTCCGCTCGTGCCCGTGGCTCGCGGATGCCGCCCACCGTCCCGCCGATCGTCATGCTCGGCCCGCAGCGCTTCGATCCGACGCTGGGGGCCGCTGCAGCCGCCGTGGGCATCGAAGGAAAGATCGCGACGATCACCGCGGGCTGGCAGGAGCGCGAGAACGACGACGCCGATCTCCACGAGCACCTTCACCACGCCACCATCAACCTGAAGCTCTACGAGCGCGCCGATCGCGTCTGGAAGGCCGACACGGCGCTCCGTGAGGCGCACCGCGCGCGGCAAGAGCGCATGCGGCTCAAGCAGGACTTCTATCGCATTCGACTGGAGCACGAGCTCGAGGCCGCGCACGTGATCGAGTCGCGTCGTGCGCCCGCAGACGTGCTCGAGGAAGAGCGCACCGCGTCGGTGCAGGCGCTGCGCGATCTGGACACCCTCCATCTCGCCAACTGCACGAGAGACAAGGCCGCGTGGAACGCCAAGTGGCGACCGCTCGAGCGCGAGGCGGTGCGACGCGAGCGCGACGAGATCATCGCACTGCTCGACGGAGTCGCGGCGGTGGCGATCGCGGGCGGGCACGTCGCGACGCTGCTCAATCGGCTCGAGCTCTTCGGGATGGACGAGCTCCTCAAGGGTCGTCCGCTCCTCGCGTGGTCGGCGGGCGCGATGGCCATCAGCGAGCGCGTGGTGCTCTTCCACGACAGCCCGCCGCAAGGACAGGGCGCCGCCGAGGTCCTCGATCGAGGCCTCGGTCTCTGTCCCGAGGTGGTGCCGCTGCCCGCACCCGAGCAGCGCCTCGCCCTCGATGACGTGGAGCGCGTGACGCGTTTCGCGCGGCGCTTCGCTCCTGCGCTCTCGCTCGGGATGCCGGCCTGCGCGCACATCACGTGGAACGGCCTCGCCTTCGTGCGGCCGCACAAGATCCAGCGCCTGCGCGAGGACGGATCCGTGGAGCGCCTCGGCTGGCCCGACGCCCCGGTGACCGAGAGCACCGAGTTCAACGCCAGCGAGGTCCTCGGCTGATGCGCCTGTCGATCGAAGAGCTCGTCGCCAACGCGCCCAACGCCGAGAAGGCCAACGCGTTCATGGCTGCGCACGCGTTCCCACTCATCGAAGCAGGGAGCTGCACGTTCGTGTTCCGCGGCGAGGCCGACGCCGTCAACGTGCGTCACTGGATCTACGGCCTCGAGGCCTCGAACATCTGCGCGCGCGTCGCGAACACCGACCTCTGGTATCTCGTGCTCGAGATCCCACCCAAGTCACGCGTCGAGTACAAGCTCGAGATCATCCGACAGGGCGCGAGCCACTGGATCGAAGATCCGCTCAACCCGCATCGCGCGCGCGATCCCTTCGGCGCGAACTCCGTGGTGTACGGCGAGGGCTACACGGTGCCCGAGTGGACGCGCCACGATCCGATCTCGCGGCCGGGGCGCCTCGAGCCGATCACGTTCAACAGCCGCGCGCTCGGTCGCGAGCAGCGCGGTCACATCTACTTGCCGGCCCGCTTCCGAAAGACGCGCCTCTATCCGCTGCTCGTCGTCCACGACGGCAAGGACTACCTGAACTACGCAGGCATGAAGAACGTGCTCGACAACCTGATCCATCGCCTCGAGATCCCCGACATGATCGTGATGTTCACGGACTCGTCGGACCGCCTGCGCGAGTACGCCGACGACGAGCGCCACGCGAAGTTCCTCACCGAGGAGCTGATCCCCGATCTCACGCGCCGGCTTCCGATCCTCGATCGACCGCAGGCGCGCTGCTTGATGGGCGCGAGCTTCGGCGGCGTCGCCTCGCTGAGCGCCGCCTACCGATACCCGGGCTTCTACGGGCGCCTCTTGCTTCAGTCGGGCAGCTTCGCGTTCACCGACATCGGTCGAAGAAATCGCCGCGGCCCGCTCTTCGATCGCGTCGTCGAGTTCATGAACGACTTCCGCGAGAACCCCGCCGCGATCAGCGAGCGCGTATTCGTCAGCTGCGGCGTCTACGAGTCGCTCATCTACGAGAACCGCTCGCTCGTGCCGCTGCTCGACTCGACGGGAATGCAGGTGAAGTTCGTAGAGGCGCGCGACGGCCACAACTGGGAGAACTGGCGCGACCGTCTCCGCGAAGGAATGAGCTGGTTGTTCCCGGGGCCGCTCATGATGGTCTACGAGTGAGGAACCGAGGACCTGAGGGAAGACCGAGGTTCCGCTGAGGAAGGCAGGGAGGCAGGAACGATCACTCGTTTCGCTTCGAGGGTGGGCTTGGCGAAGTTCAGGATGAGCCCGTGGCGAAGCCCGAGCGCGCGAAGGTAGGATCGGACCACGCAGAAGTGCACGTCGGCGATCTCCTTCGTCGCCTTGAGTTCGACGACGATCGCCCCGTGAACGAGCAGATCGACGCGATGGGTCCCGATGACGACGTCGCGGTACATGACCGGGATCGAGAGCTCGCGCTGGAACTCCAACCGCCGCTCGGTCATCTCGACGCCGAGCGCCGCCGCGTACAGCGACTCGACGAACCCTGGTCCGAGCGCGCGATGCACTGCGACGGCCGCGCCCAAGATGGATCCTGTCAGCTGATGATCTTCGAGGGTCACGCCCGACTGACGTTCGCGCCGCGTTCGACTGACGCTCGGCCAGTCCGTTCCTGCTTTCCTGCCTTCCTCAGCGGCACATTCCTTCGTTCATGCTCCTCTTCCGCAGCGGCTTCTGATACCTAAGGAGCCATGGGTGACGTGACGCGCAACATCGGCCTCTCGCTCGGGGCCGACATCTGCTGGCCGCTCTGTTACGAGGCGATGATGCGCAAGCTCGACTTGCGGATCCCGCTCACCGCCATCGGCGGCGGCGGTGGCGACGGCGACTCCGTGAAGTTCCAGGTCGAGCGCGTCTCGATCGAGCCCTTCGATCTGCGGCAGCCCGTGAAGTACGACGTGGTGATCGACCGGCTCACGCACTGGTATCACACGAGCCGCGAGTGGATAAAGAAGGGCGTCGTGATGAACGACCTCTACGTCTTCAACAATCCATGGAGCGTTCAGTCCATGGAGAAGCACACGTCGTACTGCGCGATGATGGAGCTCGGGATGCCCATCCCCGAGACTTGGATGGTGCCGCCGAAGGAGTACGAGCCCGGCAATCCGGATCTCAAGCCCACCCTCGGCAAGTACGCCAAGCTCTTCGACCTCGGAAAGATCGGCCAGAAGCTCGGCTACCCGGTCTTCATGAAGCCCTACGACGGTGGTGGCTGGCGCGCCGTGACGAAGGCCGACGACGAGAAGACGCTGCGCGCGACCTACGACGAGAGCGGCAAGGCGGTCATGCACGTGCAGGCCGGCGTCGCCAACTACGATCGCTTCGTGCGCTGCATCGGCTTCGGGCCGCAGACGTACGCGGTGCTCTACGATCCGAGCGCGCCCCTGCACGATCGCTACACGACGCCGGGGCTCAACGCGCCTCGCGAGTTCATCTCGAAGGACGAAGAAGAGCACCTTCGCCGCATCACGCTGACGATCAACAGCTTCTTCGGCTGGGAGTTCAACAGCTGCGAGTCGCTACGCTTGAACGACGTCTGGTACCCGATCGACTACGCGAACCCCTGCCCCGACTCGCAGGTCACCTCGCTGCACTATCACTTCCCCTGGCTCGTGAAGGCCTACATCCGCTGGTCGGTCTTCTGCGCCGCGACCAAGCGCAAGATGCGCCGCACGCTCGACTGGGATCCCTACTACGCGATCGCCGCGCAGCAGGGCATGTCGTTCGAAGAGAAGCTCGCCGCGTACGGCCGCATCGCCGATCAGCGCTTCGAGACGGAGCGCTTCGACGAGTTCTGCCACCGGCACCTGCCGCACCTCGATGAGGTCGCCTGGGAGTTCTTCGCGACGCCCGAGGCCAAGGACGCCGTTCGACAGAAGGTCACGGCCCTCTTTCCTGCGCACGAGGTCGAGAAGTTCACCGAGCTGTTCTGGGAGCGGGTGCAGCGCTGGCGCGCCGATCAGAAGAGCTGAGCCTTTCCTATTCTTCGGGGTCGGGCTCTTCGGGCTCCGGCTCCACGAGATGCGTCGGCATCACGATCTCGCCACCGCTGAGCACCTCGAAAAGCGCGTTGATCTCCGCGATGCGCGCCTCGTGCTCGATGTCGGTCTGATGCGAGAGCGCGATCTCGACCATCATGCGACGGCGCTCGAAGTAGAGGCGAACGACCTCGGCGATCAGCTCGAGCCTCCGCTCGGCAGCCGCGCGGCTCTCGCGAAGCAGCGTGCGCTCGTCGGCGGCGTAGAGCAGTCGATCGAGTCGAAACGTGAGCTGCCCGATGAACGCGAGGTCCTGCGAGCCGTTGAGGCTGCTCGAGCCCAGCGTGTCGGTCTGGCGTGTGAGGAACGCATACCCGGTGCCCTCTCGAAGTCCGGCGCGCACCATCGGTAGCAGCCCCGAGAGGCGGGCGCGCTCCATCGCCGAGTCGGCGCGCGCGGGATCCACGCCCGAGTGACGCAGCACCGCGGCGACCACATCGCGAACGTCGGGCTCGTCCGTCTGCGCACCGAGCGCAGCGCGAACCTCTCGAGCCGAGACGTCCTGTGCGGCCCCGCGCGACGCGTGCAGCCCGATCAGCAAGAGCGCGATGGCGATGCTCCTCATGGTGCCCTCCCCTCGAGCATCTCGTCTTCGACGAGATCGGCGAGCGTCCCCGAGCGAGCCCGCCCCTCCCAACGGCAGACCTCTTCGATGCGACACGGCGTCGACTCCCCGAGCAGGTGCAGGCGCGAGCGCGATCCCGCCGCGACGAACGGGCGCCCCATCCGGCCCGGACGCTGGAGCGGTGTCACCAGCGTCACGAACCCAGCGCCCGCGACCTGTCCCTCGTGCGTGCGGATCGCGAATCCCACGCTCGCTCTCGGCACCAGCCACGCGAGCTCGCGCGCCGTGCAGCCGCCGAGCGACAGCAGCACCACCAAACCCAACGCCGCCCGTGTCGTCTCCATGGGTTCCTCCTGCGCGAGCACGAGCACGGGCTGTTCCGGCATCGAAGGCCTCGTTTCACGGACGATCTCGACGCCATCTGGCGGACTGACGGCGCCCTGACGACGGATTTCGTCTCCTCACCCCGCCGGCTTGCGCTCCGGGCCCGATTACGGGCAATATCCGGGTTCTTGCCGGGGGGAGGGCGCGTTTTTCGACGCGGTCGATCCGAGGCGGGTGGTGGCGCGTACTGGGTACGGCCGTGGGTCGGGGCTCGGTGTCTCGAAGACGACGTCTTCGCGGGTACCGGAATTCGACTCGAAGAGAGGCGCAATGGGTGCGTCCCTCGTGGGAGGTAAGAGTAGAATGCAAGCACTTCGCCCGAAATTGTGGGCGCCGCTCGTGTTGGTCCTCGGAGGCGCCGGCGCCTTCGCGGCGACGCAAGGGGCACCCGTAGAGGCCGCGGATCACAACGATCCGCCCAACCGCGTCCACAGCACCGCGTTCGGTACGCCGCGCGCCACGACCGATGACGGCGCGTCCGACATCGCGGACGTGTTCGCGTGGAACCGTGACGTCAGCGGTACGCAGCACACGGTGGTCGCGCTCTCGTTCGACGGACCGAACCCGGCGACGCCGGCGTTCGCGCTGCCCTGTGACCCGGACGTGCTCTATCAGATCCACATCACGGCTGACGGCGGCGTCTGCCCGACGATGATGGACGACGGCACCGGCACCATCGGCACCTGCTCGGCGCCTGCCACGGGTCATCCCTGCGGTCAGGTCACGCCGGCTGCCGGCTCGCCCATCGACTGCGCGTCGGCCTTCACCGACATCCAGACGATCAACGTGCGCTTCGCCCACGTCGGTAGCGCGACGTCGCGCTGCCTCGTCGAGGCCCAGTTCGCAGGCGCGGGCTCCGCGCCCATCTCGGCGAACACGGTCGCGGGTCCCATCGAGACGAACATCGTCAACGGCAGCGTCATGCTCTACGCCGGCCTCCGCGACGACGCGTTCTTCTTCGACCTCCAGGGTTTCCACGACACGCAGACGGACGGAATGCTCTCGCACATCATGCACACGCGTGATTCGTTCGCGGGCACCAACACCCCCGTCATCGTCATCGACTTCCCCACGAGCGCCATCACGCGCTCGACACACGCGCTCCCGCCGACGGGATCGGTCATCCGGGTGTGGGCTTCGACGTCCCGCTATCGCCCGCACACCTGAGAGGAGCAGACGAACATGAAACACACCAAACTCCTCCTCGGCGCGCTCGCGATCGGCTCGATCGCGGTCGCCTGTAACAACCCGCCCGCGACCGACGCAGGCATGCCCGGAGACGCCGGCCGCGACACCGGGCCGACAATCGACACGGGCGTTGGCGACAGCGGTCGGGACACTGGTCCCTCCACCGATGCCGGCAACGACGCATTCGCCGTCGACTCGGGCGTCACGCTCGACTGCGCTGGCTACTGCACGTTCATCACGACGACCTGCACGGCGGCCAACGCCCAGTACACGGACATGGCCGACTGCATGACGCGCTGCACCGCAGCAGGCTGGACCGCGGGCGTCGCGACGGACACGTCGGGCAACACGCTCGGCTGCCGCATCTATCACGCCACCGCGGCGCAGGCCGACGCGGCGATGCACTGCCCGCACGCCGGATACATCGGCGGCGGCGTGTGCACACCGTTCCGCACGACTGCGCCCGTCGAAGGCACGCCCACGGCCACGCTAGGCGCGTACGTGCGCGTCGATCGCATGGGCCAGCCGGCCGTCGCGACCGCTCTGATCGGACCCGGCCTCGCGTCGGGTGTCGGCGCGGCGAAGGACGCGTACAACGACAGCAACCCCACGGAGGACGCCGCGATTGCTTCGGGCGTTCAGCTGCTGACGGCGATCGGCTTCTACCACCAGGCCCTCGACGCTCAGCTCATCGCCGCGGGGCTCACGCCTTGCAGCGTCACCCACACCTTCCCGGTGCCCGGTGTCCCGGTGCCCGTCCCGGCCTGTGGTGTTCAGCACTACGACGGAACGGATCTCACGGCGGCCGGCCGCCCGGTCGTGTCGCTCATCCTGCCGGACACGCTTCGGTTGGACACGGCAGCCGCATCGCACTTCCCGAACGGGCGCACGCCGACGGATGCGGTCATCGACCCCATCCTCTCGGTGCTCCTGCTCAACATGTCGCTGTGCGCAGGCACGCCGACGGGTGCGGCTTGCTCGGCGCACACGACGATGGCGATGTGTACGCCGGACACGAACTGCACCTGGACCGGCACGGCGTGCGCTCCCGCGGCGACGAGCTCGGTCGGCGTCTGCGGCGCGCTCGCCACGATGGCCACCTGCGGCGGGAACGCCCACTGCACGTGGACCGGGACGGCTTGCCGTCCGGTTCCTTGCGAGGCCATCCCCGCTGCGGCCACCGCCGCGGCCTGCCCGACGTTCCCGGGCTGCTCGGCCTCGCTCTGCGGCGGCGCTCGCTGCACGGCGGGCACTCTCGGTGCCGGCACGGGGCTGAACCCGACCGCCAACGACGTCACGCTCGATCTGACCACGTTCCCGTTCTTCGCGCCTCCGCATTGAGCTCCTCGGAGCAGAGCGCGAACCGCGCGCGGTCGGCCTAGTCGATCGCGTACACCCTCCTCGACGAGGGGCACCCGGAGAGGCCGCCGAGCGATCGGCGGCCTTTTCTTTTTCTGATAGGCCTCACGTCCATGCGCCGTGCGCTCCCGATCGCGATCGCGATGTTTCTCGCCGGCATCGGGTCGTACGCGCTGTCACGGCTCGATCGTCCATCACCGCCACCGAGCGAGGTCTTCGCCCCTACGACAGAGGTGTCCGCGCCTTCGACCGAGGTGGACGAGCTGACGCGGCTCGACGGACACATCGCGTTCTATCGCGCGCGCGCCGAGGCCCAGCCGGGCAACTGGCTCGACTGGGAGAACGTGGCGAACGCGTACTCGGATCGCGCCCGCATCACGGGCGACTACAACGACTGGCAGCGGGCGGGCGACGCGCTCGAGACGGCGTTCGTCGCCGGCAACGGCTTGGGACCGCGCCTCACGCGGGCGAGCTTCAACTTCATGATGCACCGGCTCGACCGCGTGGACCCCGATCTCGACGCAGCCGAGCGCGCCTTGGTGGTGTCGCCGAGCGATCGCGACGCCATCATCGCCCTCCGAGCCGACGTGCGTTACTACAGCGGTCGGTACGACGAAGCGCGCGCGTTCTACGAGCGCCTGATCGGCATGACCCGACGCAGCGTGGACTCGCTCGTGATGGCGGCGCAGCTCGAGTGGCACACCGGGCACTTCGAGGAGGCCGCACGCCTGATGGACGAAGCGCTCGCGAGCCCGGAGATCTCCAGCGCCCAGAGCGCGCCCATGCGCGGGTGGGTCCTGATGACGCGCGCGATGATGGAGCGCGACCGCGGCCAGCTCGACGATGCGCTCCGAGCGATCGAGGCGGCACACGCGCTCGTCCCCGACGACCCCAACTTCGACGAGGTGGCCGCAGAGATCCACGAGGCACGCGGCGAGGACGACGACGCGCTGCGCGGCTTTCGCGCAGTCGCTGCCCGGACGACCTCACCACAATCGCTCGACGGGATCGCGCGGGTCCTCTCGCACCGCGGCGACGCGATCTCCGCGCGCGAGCTCGTCGGCCTGGCGCGCCAGAGCTACGACGCACAGATCGCGCTCTTTCCCGAGGCCGCCTATGGCCACGCGATCGATCACTGGCTCCGGCTCGAGCCGAGCGACGTGGACCGCATGATCGAGATCGCCGAAGGCAACGCCGAGGCGCGCCCCTACGGCGAGACGCAGGTGAAGCTCGCGATGGCGTACTTGCTCGCGGGCCGCGTGACGGACGCACGCCGCGTGATCGACGCCGTGCTCGCGACCGAGTGGCAGACCGCGGACCTCCACGGCGTGAACGCGATCGTGCTCGAGCGAGAGGGACACGACGCATCGAGCGAGCGCGCGGCAGCCGAGGCGATCGCGAGGGGCGCGATGGACCGGCTCGCCTGGCTGGAGCCTGCGGCCGCTCAGTAGTTGTGCAGGAGCTGATCGGGCGCGCCACCGATCGCGGCGTGACGATCGCGCACCTCGCGCACGAGCGCGTCGTGACCGACCGCGAGCAGCGCGACGTCCTTGATGCCCGCGCCGAGGCGATCGAAGAGCGCGTCCTGTACGCGCACGCCCTCGTGCGTCCCATCCGCGCGAACGTGGCCCTCGTGCAGCGTCACGCGCACACCGAGCGCGCGCCATCGCTCGAGGTCGCGCGCGAAGGGCAGATGCTCGTGCGAGCGCAGCCCGTAGTCGAGCGAGAGAGCGCCGTAGCGAGCCCGATCGCGTAGCACCACCTCGAGCGCGCTCCGCACGGGCGCGAGCGCGGTCCCCACCGCGACGAACGCGAGATCGCGACCGTGCGCCTGCTCGAGCGCGAAGCCCTCGCCAGCGGGAAGCGTGACCTCGACGGCTCCGCCGATGGGCATGCGCGCGATGCGATCGGCCGCCTCGCCTCCCGCGGGGTTGTGGGTGCGGGCGAGGAACGCGAAGCGCGCCTCGAAGGGCGCGGTGGCGATGGCGAAGATGCCCTCGTGAGGGCTGCCGTCCTCGCCCACCACGCGCATCTTCACGAACTGCCCGGCGCGCTGGAAGGCGGCGCGCATCGCCTCGGTCGTGCGCAGTGAGAACACGATGTGATCGACCGTCTCGCTCGTGCGTTCCACGAGCACGCTCGGTTGAAACGCCGAGAACACGGGCAGCGCCACGCTCGCGGCATAGCACGCCGACCGAAGTGGCCGACGCTCAGAACAAGGGGAGCTGCCGCTTGAGCTTCTCGGGTCGACGGAACGTGGTGCCGCGGTCCTCGAGCGCCTCTTCGGTGTTCATCCCCAGCCGCTTCACCTGCACGCGGAAGAGCTGCTCGATCGTCTTCCATCGCTCGCCGGCGCCCGTCATTCGCGATCCGAAGCGAGGGTCGTTCATCCTGGCAGGAGTGCCCGGGCTCCCCGGGCCGATCATGCCGCCGCCGCGCATCTCGCGGATGGCGTTCTTCACCTTCTCGGCGCGCATCGGCACCGCGCGCTCGAGGCGCTCGACGAAGATGGGCAGCACCTCTCCCGACAAGCGGACGAGCGTGATGAACGCGTAGCGCGCCCCCGCCGCGTGGCCGCGCTCGAGCAGCTCGGGGATGTCGCTCTCGTTGAGCCCCGGAATGACCGGCGCGAGCGACTGCCCCACCTCGATGCCGGCCTCGCTCAGCATCTTCATCGCCTCGAAGCGTCGCGAGATCGGGCTGGCCCAGGGCTCCATCGCACGACCCAACGCGTCGTCTGCGAACGCGATCGAGAACGTCACGCGCACGCTCGCGTGCTTGGCCAGGCGCGCGAGCACGTCGACATCGCGTCGAACGAGCGCGTTCTTCGTGATGATGCCCACCGGGTTTCGGTACTCCTCCATCACCTCGAGCAAGCCGCGCGTGATCGCGTACTTCGCTTCGAGCGGCTGATAGCAGTCGGTGTTGCCCGAGAGCGCGATCACCTCGCCCTGCCAGCTCTTCTTCTCGAACGCCTCGCGCAAGAGCGCCACGGCGTTCTTCTTCACCACGATCTTTCGCTCGAAGTCGGTGCCTGCGCCGAAGCCGAGATACGGATGCGTGGGGCGCGCGTAGCAGTACGCGCAGCCGTGGTAGCAGCCACGGTAGGGATTGATCGAGAAGCGAAAGCCGAGATCGGGACTCGCGTTCTCGGAGAGGATCGACTTGGCGGTCTCCTCGAACACCTCGAGCTTCGCGAGCGGCTCGCCCTCGAGATCCTCGCCGTCCCACTCGATGTGGACCGACTCGAAGCGATTGGGTGGGTTCTCGAGCCGATGAGGCACGGCCGGAGCTTCGCCGGGCGCTGGACGTATGTCCAGTGTTTGAGATCACATCGTCGCCGAAATCACCTCGATCTCTGGGACGTCCGCGGCCGAGACGCTCAGCGCGGCGAGAGCGTCCTGCCGGATCGCGCGAAGCCACAGTGTCGCGCGCGCGGAGACCACGTCGCTCGGCAGGACCACGCGTCGGATCTCGAAGGGCTGCAGGCGTCGCTCTTCGACGTGATCGGCGTCGGTCGGAAGCGCGACGGCGTCGGTGCCGCGCATCGGGCGATCCCCGAGCTCGATCACGCGCGTCAGGGTCTCGGTCGATCCGTCCGCGTGCGTGACCACGAGATCCACCCAGACGTCGCGCAGAAACGCGACGCCCGTCGGGACCGCGTGCGCAGCGCCCACGTTCTCGAGCTCGACCGCATGATCGACGAAGCGAAGCTCGAGCGCAGAGCGCACCAGCGCGCGTGAGGCGTCGATCGCCGCGGCTCGCTCGTCGTCGGTGCCGCCCCACCTCGGATCGAGCCCGACGAAGCGGTGATCGTGGCGAGGCCGGCTCACACCGCCGGGCGCGACGGGGCCGTCTGCGATCGCGGGCACGTGACAGCTCGCACACTCGGCGGCACCGGTCCTCGCGACGGCGCTCGCGTGCTCGGTTCCCGTCTGCTCGACGAAGAGCTCGGGACCCGTGACCTCGTGACAGGTCGAACAGAGCTCGCTCGACGTGAGAAGACCACTCGTGCGCGTTCGATGGGGCGCAGCGGCGCCCTCGAAGGGACCCATCAGCGGCGCGCTGAGGTCGATTGCGATCCGACCGTCACGCGCGCCGCGATCGCCGACGGCCGCATGGCACGACACGCAGCTGATCGCCGCGTCGTCGCCGTGCGGAGGCTCGTGACAGGCGACACATCGTGCGCGCGCCGCCGCACCCCAGCTCGCCTCCACGCGCGGAAGCAGCGCTTGGAACACGGGCGACTCCGTCGCGCGCGCGTGTGCCGAAGACTCGAACGCAGCGCCGTGATCGGCGTGGCAGCTCGCGCACCCTTGCTCCGCCGTGGATGCGAGCCCGCTGCCCTCTGGCTCACGCGCGCAACCGAGCACGACCACGACGAGCGCAAACGCGAGCAGGCACCGCATCTCAATCTCCGAAGTGGACGGCCATGCCGAGCACGCCCTGCACGTTGCCGAACGGAACGTAGTCGCCGCCGACGCCGCCGCTCCAGCCGCCCTGGCTGCGGTCGTGCCCCATGTACGCCGCGGCCTGCACGTCGAAGAACACGGACGCCCAGGAATCGATGGACGCTTCGATCCCCGCACCGCCGTGGATGCCGAACAAGACATCGTCGGCGCGCGGCGTCGACGACTCGCCCGGCTCGATCATCGAGAGGATCACGCAGAAGCCGAAGAGCGGTCGCACACGCAGCCAGGTCGTGAGCTCGATCGGCACGTACATGTTGAAGCCGAGCTGATGGTCGTGACGGATCGCGCCCGGCCATGCGACCGCGTGCGCCTCGCCGAAGACCTCGAAGCCGAGGAGCTCGAAGGGCTCCCAGCGCAAGCGACCACCACCGCCGATCGCGTCGTACGCACCCGCCCAGGCCGATGCATAAGAGCCGAGCGCGAACGACCGGTCGAACGCGCTCCGCACCGGCCGAGGAGCTTGCTGAGCCGAGGCGGATCCGGAAAGAACCCCAAAAACCAAGGTGATGACGATCGCTAGACGAGCCATGCGCGAGCCTCCTGACCCATGTGTGGAGGCGGGCTGGTGCTCTTTTGAGAGCTGGCGAAATCTTTTTCTACGGAGCCCGCATTCGCGCGAGGGCCGCCTCGATGTGAGGCAGGTGCGCCGAGTGAGGCCAGCGTGCGCGGAACGCGTCCGCGGAGGTGCTCGCTTCAGTCGCGCGCTCGAGTGCGGCGAGGTCGAGGACGATGCGCGCCTCGCGGTCCTCGGACCCCGGGCTGTTCGGAAAGCGGGCGCGGTGGTCACGCGCGAGCGCGAGAGAGAGCGCGGGATCGTGCTCTCGCGTCATGCGCATCAGGAGCGCGCCGTCGCTCTCCATCTCCGTCACCGTCGGACGCGGCAGCCCATGACGTTCGATGCGCGCGACCACGAAGCCGTCGATGCCGACATCGGCTGGACCCGCGTCGAGCGGCAGGAACGCGTCGGGCGCGACGGCCGCGTCGCTCGCGATCACGATCGACCGTGGCGGCGGCTCGAGCGCGCTCGGCTGAATCGCCGACGTCGCGATCAGCGCGATGACGCCCGCACCGATCACGCTCGCTCCGAGGGCGGCCGCGATCTTTCCGGCCGTCGCGCCGCCGCCCGACGCGCCACCACCGCCACCGCCCGCGAGAACGCCCGCGAGAACGCGATCGAGCATCGCGTCGCGCACGACCTCACCGGACGCGGCGTCGAGCATCGCGCGCAGGCCCGCGGCCTCCGAGGGGTCGTCGCGCAGGCGAATCGGCTCGCGCTCTTCGCTCATGGTGCGGCTCCTTCCTCGCGGACGTAGGCCTTCTTGAGGTCGTCGCGCGCCGCATAGAGCCTCGCGTACGCCGTCATCAAGGGGCACGCGAGCGCGGCGGCGACCTCTTTCATGGGCAGCTCTTCGAGCTCGAAGAGGACGATCACCTCGCGCTTCTCGGGCGTGAGCGAGCCGAGCGCGCGGTCCAACATCGCGACACGCTCGCGACGCTCGAGCTCCTTCAGCTCCGGCGCCGAGCCCGCGCGCTCGGGAAGCTCGTCCATCGTGCGCTCCCGACGCACGTACGCGCGCTTGCGATGATCCGAGGCGACGCGCAGCGCGATCCCGTAGATCCACGTGCGAAGCTGCGATCGTCCCTCGAAGCCGCCGAGCTTCTTGTGCACGACGACGAAGACCTCTTGAAGGACATCCGGCGCGTCGGCCTCGCTGATGCCGAGCCGCCGCAGCGCGCGATGAATCGACGGCGCGTGCTCACGGAACACCGCCGTGAAGTCGCGGCTCGAGCTCTGGGTTGCGGGCTCCACGAGGGTGTGTGGGCGCAGCGTGGAGTCTTTTTGGCCAGGAACAAAGGAAGAGGGCCGCTGAGGAATGCAGGAACGCAGGAACGCGCGGGGATCACGCTTCGATGTCGAGCTCTTCGTCGTCGGCCCGGACGACCTCCGGCGCTCGACGCGCGCCGCGCTTCAGCATCCCGCGCGACGTCGCGTTGAAGCCCGCGCGCAAGAGGTGCTCGGCGAGCACGGAGGTCTCGGCACTGGCTCCGTCCACCTGCGCGATGAGCATCGCGGCGCGCGTGCCACGCTCGACTGGCTCCGCGATCGTGCGCGCGATCACCTCGGCGTCGCGTCGACGCGCGTCGGGCTCCTCGCCGAGGAACGTGAGCATCGTCCGCTCCGCGCGACCGATCCACGCGAGGAGCCGTGCGTCCGCGCCGAGCACGACGAGCGCACCCTCGGCGCGCATGGGCTTCTGTCCGGACTCGCGCTTGGGCCAGGGCAGCGCAGCGCCCCACGCGTTCGCCGGATCGGTCGCGGCGAGCAAGAGTGCGCGCGCGTCTTTACGCGGCTCGCGCTCGGCACGTAGCGGCTCGTCGGCACCGGGCAGCGCGAACTGCGCGGCACCGAGCCCCTCGACGAAGTAGCCGCGCCGCACACGGCCGGCGTCCTCCATCGCGCGGAGCACGTCGTACACGGCGGACATCCCGCCTACGATTCCTTCGATCGAGAGCGCCTCGCGGACGAGCACGCCGTGACGCGAGAGGAGTGCGCGCACGAGCGCGGTGCGGCGCTCGGTCTCCGTCGGTGTCGTCAGAGGTGCGAGCAGCGACCAGCGACCCTCGCTCCCCGGAAGAATGCGCGAGCCGGTGAGCCCAGGGCGGCCGCGCTTCTCTTCGCCGCGCGCGCGCGACCGAAGCGGCGCGAGCGTGTCGTTCGTCGCCTCGCCCGACCAGACCAGCTCCCAGAGCGCCTCGAGCACGTCGGGGGGAAACGCGCCGGTCGTGCGCGTGAGCTCGTGGAAGAACACCGCGCCGCGCGAGGCGAGGTGGGCGCGGATCGTCTCGACGAGCGCGCCCACCCGCGGCACGACGGGCGGTGCGAGCAGCTCGAACGAGGGGCGCGTGTAGAGCGCGATGCGGCCGCCCCCGCTCGCGAGCGACTCGAGCCCACGCCAGACGATCTCACCGCTCGAGAGCAGCGCGTCGAGATCGCCGGGTTGGTAGCCGCTCACGCGAGCGGGCAGCACGTCGCGCTCGAGCGCGCTCCACGGAATCGGCGTGCCCTCGATCTTCTCGATGGCGGCGATCAGACGCGCTTCGCCCCGCTGCGGTCGATCGAGGCCGTGCCAGCGCACGAGGAAGCGCGCGTACGCCTCGTGACTGACGGGCTCGACCTCGCGTCGAAGCGCAGCGAGCGAGCGCCGCTTGATGGCGCGCAGGATCTCCGCGTCGCACCAGTCGATCCCGTGACGGCGCGGATCGATCTCGCCGCGCACGACGCGCCCACGCGCGAGCAAGGTCTCGAGCACGCGAAGCACCGACTCCGGGCTGGTGCCGAGCCGCGTGGCGATCTCGCTCGGGACGAAGGGCCCGTGCGTGCGCGCGTACCTCGAGACCAGGTCGAGCATCGGCGCGTCGACCTTGGCGAGGTAGGCCTCGGCGAGGCCCGGCGGCGGCATCGCACCGATCGCATCGCGGTAGCGCGCGGCGTCTTCGACCGCGACGAATCGCTCTGCGCCAGCGATGCGAATCGAGATCACGCGGCGTCGGTCGAGCAGCGGCCCGAGGATCGCCGCGCGCTTTTCTCCGAGGCGGGCGTCGAGCTCGGCGTTGGTCTGATCGCCGATCAAGAGCAGGAGATCGTGCAGCTCGTCGGGGTCGTCGATCGAGCGCTCGGAACGCTTGGCCCAGCGCTCGACGTGCTCGACCGCATCGGGATCGAGCAGCTCGCGGAGCTCGGCCTGGCCGAGGAGCTCCTTCAGCTGCGCGTGATCGATCGAGAGCGCCTGCGCGCGACGCTCGGCGAGCGGTGCATCGGCGTCGTAGACGAAGTTGCCGATGTAGCCGAACAGGAGGCTCGCCGAGAACGGCGAGGCTCGCTCGGCCGCCACGGTGACCAAGCGCAGCGTGCCCTTCGCGACGTCGCGCATCATCCCCACGAGCGCGGGGGCGTCGAACACGTCCTCGAGACACTCACGATAGGTCTCGAGCAGCATGGGGAACGATGGGTACCGCGACGCGACCGCGAGCAGATCGGACGCGCGCTTTCGCTGCGCCCAGAGCGGCGAGCGCTTGCCCGGCTGACGACGCGGCAGGAGCAGCGCGCGCTGCGCCGCCTCGCGAAAGTGGCTCGCGAAGAGCGGTGTCTCGCCGAGCGAGCGCACGAGGATCTCCTCGACCTCGTCGGCCGTGGGGAAGAGGGCCGCGACGTCGGGGGGCTCATCGTCGTCCGGAAAGCGGAGAACGATTCCGTCGTCGGCGTGCACCGACTCACACTCGACACCGAGCTGCTCGCGCGCCTTGGTCACGAGGCACGTCGCGAGCGGCCCATGCACGCGCGCGCCGAAGGGCGAGAGGATGCAGACGCGGTAGTCGCCGATCTCGTCCTTGAAGCGCTCGATCACGATCGTGCGATCGGTCGGCACCATGTAGGGCGCCTCGCCTTGATCGCGCACGTAGCGCACGAGGTTCGCGGCGGCGCGATCGTCGAGAAAGTGCTCCTCGGTCAGCCGTGCGATCGCACCTTGGTCCGTGGCTCGCTCGAGGAAGCGCGTGAGCGCGCCGATGCCACGGCCGAGCGCGACGCTGCGACCGACGCGATCACCCCGCCAGAAGGGCATCTTCCCAGGCTGTCCCGGCGCAGGCAGGACGAGCACACGATCTTGCGTGATGTTGGTGATGCGCCAGCTCGTGGCGCCGAGCACGAAGATCTCGCCCTCGCGCGCCTCGAACACCATCTCCTCGTCGAGCTCGCCCACGCGCTTGCTCGTCTTGCTGTCGCCGACGTCGAGAAAGACTCCGTACAAGCCGCGATCCGGGATCACGCCGCCGTTGATGATCGCGAGGCGCTGCGTTCCCTTGCGCGGCGTGAGCGTGTCGGTCTCGCGATCCCAGGTGAGGCGCGGCCGCAGCTCGGCGAACTCGTCGGAGGGATAGCGGCCCGAGAGCATGTCGAGCACGCCATCGAGGATGTTGCGCGTGAGCTCGGCGAAGGGAGCCGACCCGCGCACGAGATCGTGGAGCGCGGGAACCGTGATCGCGCCCTCGGTGCCGACGATCGCCGCGATCTGCTGGGCGAGCACGTCGAGCGGGTTCTTGAGGTGGCGCGTCTCTTCGATCTCACCTGCGCGCATCCGACGCGCAGCCTCCGCGGCAGCCAGGAGATCCGCGCGATGCTTCGGAAAGATCGTGCCGCGCGGCGTCCCACCCACGTGATGGCTCGCGCGACCGACGCGCTGGATGCCGCTGGCGACCGAGGGCGGCGCTTCGATCTGCACCACGAGATCGACGGCGCCGAGATCGAGACCGAGCTCGAGCGAGCTGGTCGCGACGATGCAAGGCAAGCGCCCGCTCTTCAGCGCGTCCTCGATCTGCACGCGCTCTTCGCGAGCGACCGACCCGTGGTGCGCGCGCGCGATCGGCTCGCCGGCCGTCTCGTTGAGCGCCGCGGCCAAGCGCTCCGAGAGCCGCCGGTTGTTCACGAAGATCATCGTCGAGTGATGCGCCCGCACCAGCTCGACGAGGCGCGGATGGATCGACGTCCAGATGCTGCGCGGCGGGCCGCCTTCGTTGGAGTCGCCACGGATGGCACCCGGTCGTTCGCTCGCGCCGAGCTGCGTCATGTCGTCGACGGGCACCTCGATGGTGAGCTCGATCTTCTTTTCGGCGCGCGCATCCGCGACGGCGACCGGACGAGGCACGAACGCGCCATCCGGGTTCTTCTCCATGCCACCGAGGAGTCGCGCGACCTCCTCGATCGGCCGCTGCGTGGCCGAGAGCCCGATGCGCTGTAGCGGCGGCGCGCCCAGCGGACGAAGCGCCTCGAGCCGCTCGAGCGACAGAAAGAGGTGCGCGCCCCGCTTGGTCGGTGCGACGGCGTGGATCTCGTCGACGATCACCGTGTCGACCGAGCGCAGCATCTCGCGCGCCCCGGAGGTCAGCATGAGATAGAGCGATTCCGGCGTGGTGATCAGGACGTCGGGCGGGCGTCGCAGCATGCGGGCGCGCTCGCTTGGCGGCGTGTCTCCCGTGCGCATGGCCGTCTCGAGCGGCCGATACGCGACGCCCAGGCGCTCGGCCGTCTTGGTGATGCCCGCCAGCGGCGAGCGCAGGTTTCGCTCGATGTCGAACGCCAGCGCCTTGAGCGGAGAGACGTACAAGATCCTGCAGCGCTGCTCGCGCGCGGGCTCGGGCGAGGTGATCGCGCGATCGATCGCCGCCAGGAACGCCGCGAGCGTCTTTCCCGAACCGGTCGGCGCGAGGAGCAGCGTGCTCGAGCCGTCGAGGATGCTGGGCCAAGACGCCCGCTGCGCGTCGGTAGCTCGCTCGAACGTCTCGACGAACCACGCCCGGGTCGGCGGCGAGAATCGATCGAGCACGTCGGCGCGCGCTTTCATCGACCGACTTTAGGCCGAGCGCCCGCCAGACGCAGTGTCAGGTTTCGGAGGTCAGTCCTCGGCTTCGTCGTCGGTGACCGAGACGGGAGGCGCCGAAGGCGCGATGACCATCGCGGCGCGCTCGTCGTCGACCATGGCGGGCGTGTGCATGTCGGTCACGGCGTGATCTCGGCCGGAGTGCTCGCCCTCGTCGTCATCGGGATGCCGAGGCAGGAACATGCGCGAGGGATCGTGGGGCGAGCCGGCGCGGCGCCACTCGAAGTGCAGGTGCGGCGCCCGTGCGAACCCCGTCTCGCCGACCACGGCGACGCGCTGACCGCGAGCGACGTACTGACCGGCGAACACGAAGATCTCGTGACAGTGCGCGTAGAGCGCCGAGCTTCCGTCCTCGTGCAAGACGATGAGCACGTTGCCCATGCCGGTGATGCCGTTGTCGGCGTATGTCACCAGGCCGCCGCGCGCGGCGACGATTTCCGAGCCCTCGGGCGCGCCGATGTCGACGCCGTCGTGTCGGGTGTGGGCAAGGCCTGCATCGCGCGTGTAGCCGAAGCCGCGGCCCATGTGGCCGACCGGAACCGGGAAGGTCAGGCGGGTCTCGGAGTCGATCCCCGCGACGGCCGCGCGCCACTCGTCGAAAGCCGGCTCGTGCATCATCTGCAGCGCCGTCGCGCGGTGGCCGAGCCCGAGCCAGGCGGCGAGCTCGCCTGCGGGGCCGGAGGGAGTCGGCACCAGGCGCGCGCCCTGGCAGAACTGGCGGTAGCCGCCTCGGGTGCGGCAGCGCCGAGGCATCCGTGCCCTCTGTCGCGCCGGCTCGAGGGGCAGTGACGCTTCGCCCCCCGACCACCAGCCCATCGGGGTCCGATCTTCGAGGACGACGCGCCCGATCGCCGTCAGCGCGCGCGCGGAGAGCGCATCGTCGCTCCGATCGGGTGTCGCCTCGTGGCTCGGACGGGGCCCAGCGACGCGGCTGGAAGCGAAGAGCCTGTGCTCGTCCTCCGAGACCTCTTCCTGAGCCCGAGCGCGCGTCGGCAACGCCGTGAGCGCGAGCGCGAGCAGAATCAGGGTCGAAAGTCGCGGCACGAGGGATCGACGGTAGGCGAGGGCCCCAACCCGGCGAAAGTTTTTTTCGCGAATTCGGCCCTACGCATGCACTTTTTCCGGCGACATGGGCGGATCTGTACGTCGATGTGCGCGACGCGTTTCTTGCCGATCGATCCCTCGTGGGAGCAAATGCGCTGATGAGCGGAGGAGCCGCCGGGAGCGTCGTCGTGCCCGGCAATCACGACGGCGTCCACGTGGGGCATCAGGCGCTCTTGGGACGCGCTCGCACGCTCGCGAACGACCGG
>JAYVCF010000104.1:0-9646 GCA_043750095.1 Deltaproteobacteria bacterium | reverse complement strand
GTCGGGCGCGTCCGCGCCAGCATCGTCGGCGTGGAGCTCGGCGATGGCGCCGCGTCGCTCCGCGATCAGCTGATCGCCACCCTCGAGCGCGTGTTCGCCGTGTTCGACGCCAGCCCCGATCTCACGGCGTTCGTGCTCCGCGCAGCCGTGGGCATCGATCCCGAGATCGACAAGAAGCTCGCCGGGTTCTACGCGCGGCTCCACGAGTTCATCACCATGTCGCTCGACAACGGCGTGCGGCTCGGGCTCTTGCGCGCGATGGACACGCGCATCGTCGGCTGGGCCGTGCTCGGATCGATCAAGCAGCTCGTGGAGGTGCTCATCGAGCGAAGAGAGCGCGACCTCCACGTGCTGACCGAGTCGCTGGTCGACTACAACCTCGCCGGCCTCCTCGCGTAGAGGCGCGCCTGCGACATGCCTCGCCCGCGCGTCCTCGTCATCGGTGGCGGCCCGTCCGGGTCCGCCTTCGTCATGGCGGCGCTGCGGGCCGGCATCGATCCGTCCGATCTGCTCGTGGTGGACAAGGCGAAGTTCCCGCGGCCCAAGCTCTGTGGTGGCGGCATCACGGTTCGTGGGACGGAGCTGATCGGGTCGCTCTTCGGTGAGCGGCCGCCGGGCGTCGTCGTCACGAGCCACCTCGAGTTTCGATCGCGCGTAGGGCGCATCGAGGTGCGCGAGCGCGGGCCGCAGTGGGTCTACGATCGCGCCGAGCTCGACGCGTGGTTGCTAGGTCGGGTGCGTGCCGCGGGCGTCGGGGTTCGTGAAGAGACCACCGTCTCTGCGCTCGAGCCGGGCATCGATCGCTGGCGCGTCACGATGGGCGGCGCGACGCAAGCGTTCCTCTGGGTGATCGGCGCCGACGGTGCGAACGGGCTCACGCGACGCGCGTCGGGTCTTCGGGGCGGCATCACCGGGCGATTGGTCGAGGCGACGTTCGAGCTGGGCGACGCCGACATGCCACGCGATCGGCTCGACTTCGACTTCGATCCGATCCTCGAGGGCATCCCCGGCTACGCCTGGGTGTTCCCCAGCTGCCACGGCGAGCGCCTCTTTCAGATCGGCGTGATGGATGGCCGCGGCCGCGTGAGCGGCGAGCAGCTGCGCGCGTACACCGAGCGCTATGCGGCGAGGCTCGGCTTCAAGAGCGTGGGCAGCAAGATCCTCGGGTGGCCCGAGCGATACTGGGACGTCGGTGCGCGCGCGCATCGCCCGGGGCTCGTGCTCGTGGGCGAGGCGCACGGGATCGACGCGCTGCTCGGCGAAGGGATCGCGCCCTCCATGTTCTCCGCGGTGTTCGCCGCAGAGCGCGTCCGCGAGGCGCTCGATCGCAGCGAGGATCGGATCCCGCTCTACGAGTCGCGGTTTGCCGCTTCCGTCGAGGGCCGCAACCTCTGGTTCCAGGCGCGCCTCGCGGATCGGCTCTACGGGCGGCACCCGTTTCGCTGGCTGCGCGTGCTCTTCGAGATGGAGCAGCTGCGCCTCCTCGCCGGCGCGGGCGGAGATGCGTACGGCCGGCTCGTCGGGCACATGCCCGCGCTCGTCGCCAGCTACGCGATGCAGGTCGCGCGAGACGGCCTTCCGCCCGCGACGCCCATCGCCCCGGAGATTGCGTAACGCGACCTTCCCCCACTCCGCGCTTTTGCTAGAGTCGGCCCCGTCATGAAGAACGGTCGATCGAGCCTCTTTGCCGCCGCCTCGCTCCTGGCGATGGCGTCGGTGTTGATGGGTGCGAGCTGCAGCGGCGGATCGCAGGAGCAGTCGAGCGCGGAGGGGCAGGGCGCAGGAGCCGAGCACCCCGCCGCGGGGGCCCGCGTGGAGTCGGTTCCCGGCGTCGACATCACCGAGCTCACCGGCGCCGAGCGCCGCATCTGGGTCGACATCATCAACGAGCAGCTCTCTCCCTGCGGTGAGGCCGTGAGCGTCGCGCGCTGCGCGACCTCCGATCAGGGCGACCACGCGTGCCGACGCTGTGTGCCCGCGGCGCGCTACGTCGCCCGCTTGATCGGCGAAGGCTACGAGCGCTCGGAGATCGAGGATCTCTACGACATGCGCTACGGCCACGACACCGACGTCGAGGTCGCGACCGACGGCTTCCCGACGCGCGGCGCGGTGATGGCGCGGGTCACCATCGTGGAGTTCAGCGACTTCCAGTGCCCGCACTGTGGGCACGCGCATCCGATCCTGCGGCAGCTCCTGCGCGAGTTCGAGGGCGACGTGCGCCTGGTGTTCCGCAACTATCCGCTGCCCGGCCATCCGCGCGCCGTGCCTGCTGCGCGCGCCGCGCTCGCCGCGGGGAACCAAGACAAGTTCTGGGAGATGGCGGACCTCCTCTTCGAGCACCAGGACACGCTCGAGGACGAGGACATCGATCGCTACGCGACCGAGCTCGGGCTCGACATGGCGCGCTTCCACACCGACATCGCCTCGCCCGAGACGCAGGCGCGCGTGGACGCCGACCACGACGCCGGACACAACCTCGATGTCGAGGGCACGCCCACGTTCTTCATCAACGGCCGCCGCTTCCACGAGCCCCCGAGCGCGCTCGCCAACTACGTACGAGAGGAGCTCGACCAGTGAAAGTCGCGTCTTCGACGCCTCCGGTCGAGATGAATCGGGCGGCGTCGAAGACGTCGAAGTCGGTGGTGACGCGAATTGCGACGATGCTGGCCGTGCTCCTGGTCGCCTCCACCGCGATGGCGCTCAACGCTGGCTCGCGCGCGCCCGAGATCGGCCTCGATGATCTGGCGGGCCACCGGGTCGACCTCGCGAGCCTGCACGGGCACGTGGTGGTGATCGACTTCTGGGCGAGCTGGTGCGCGCCCTGCGCCGACGAGATGCCGGTGCTCGAGGCGCTCTACACTTCGCTGCACGCGCAGGGCCTCGACATCGTCGGCATCTCGCAGGACGACCGTGCGGCGAACATCACGTCGTTCCTTCACCGCGTCCACGTCACGTTCCCCATCGTGCACGACAGCGGGCACGCGGTGGCTGGCCGCTACAACCCGGGCGCGATGCCGACGTCGTTCATCGTCGATCGCCACGGCGTGGTTCGCCACATCCACCGCGGCTACCACGCGACCGACGCGCCGATCATCGAGCGCGAAGTGCGCGCGCTCGTCGCCGCTCACTGAACGGCACGCAGCCGACGCAGGCGCGGCCGAGAGCCCAGGCCGTCGCCTCCCGAGCCCGCTCGCAGCGCCTCCGACCTCGACACTCGGGCCTTCTCACCCCGCGCCGCCGGCCTTCTCACCCCCAAGCACCCCCGTTCCCACCCCCCTCGCGCGGTCGTCGTCGAACGCGGCGAGGCGCTCCGAGACTGCGTGGATGTGGACGCGATCGCCGAGGTCTTCCTCGTACATGAGTAGCGCGTCCACCCAGAACGCCGCCGAGCAACCCGGCGAGCGCTGACCGCCGTCAGCCTGCGAACAGCTCCTCGACGCGGCACCGAAAGCCCGGGAGCACTTCGCCGCCGTCGAGGTCCGCGGCCGCGCCGAACACGCGAACGTGATCGGGTGGCGTCACGGCGAGCACGCGTCGCGCTGCCGCATCGACGATCCACACGAGCTTCGCTCCCGCGGCCATGAAGTCGATCGCCTTCTCGATCATCTCGGACGCGGATTGGGCGTCGCCCACCACCTCCACGACGACGTCCGGCGCGCCCTCGAGCCACCCGTGGACGCCGCGCCCGGTAGGAACGCGATCCTGCCGGACGACCCCGATGTCCGGGCCCCGGAGCACGTCGGGATCGCGCGCGAGCTTCGTCCCCGGGTCGCCCACCGACACGCTCCAGCCGGGAGTGGCCCGCGCCCACAGCTTCAGCACGAGGTAGAAGTTGCCGACGATCACCCCGTGGCTCCACGTGCACTTGGTCACCGGCGTCCACACTCCTCGCACCAGCTCGCCCGACTGCGTGTCGGGATCGAGGCCCACGACGTCCTCGAACGTCGAGAGGCCACCCGTCGCGCGCACCGCCTCGCCCATCGCGTCAGGCTAGCACGGGCGGTCGCGCTCAGTCGCACACGCCAGGGGCGGTCGCTCGGTGCGCTCTAGCGGACGCCGCCGATCGACCAGCGATAGCGCGTGCCGCCCGTCATCATCGGCGCGAGTGGGGCGATGTCGATCTCGCCGTCGTCGTCGAACGCGGCGAGGCGCTCCGAGACCTCGTAGATGTGCACGCGGTCGCCGAGGTCTTCTTCGTACGTGAGCAGAGCGTCCACCCAGACGAGCTCGTGGAGGGTGCGCGTCTGCTTCTTCGGCAGCGGCGGGGGCAGGCCGCGCAGGTGTCGGCCGAGCGTCTCCTCGTCGATGCGGTCGAGCGTGAGGAAGTGAACGCCGAGCACACCGTCGGCTTGGTGCTGCACGGTCCCGAGCGCCGACACGCGACGTGGTGCGCCCGGTGGGACGAACGTGAGGAGCACCTCCTGGCCACGCCGCATCGAGGCACGGCTGCGGATGCGCGCGCCGCGCGGCGAGAGATCGAGCATGCGCTCGACGTGCACGGCCGATTGCGAGACGACCTCACAGCCGATCTCCACGGCGCGACGAAGGGAGTGACGCGACGATGGGACGATCTCGACGTGCTCGAGCATGGTGATGACCTCGGGCGAGATCGTCGCCGGCGCGGTGCGCGCGTCGCAACAAAACGGTGTGCCGCAACGCCGGCCGCGAGCCGCTGCGGAGTGATATAGATGCGCGGCATGAGCGCACGCATCATCGATGGAAAGGTCGTGGCCGAGACCGTTCGCGCCCTGGTGAAGATACGGGCGGAGGCGTTCCTCGCGAAGCACGGCCGCGCGCCCGGCCTCGACGTGATCTTGGTCGGCGATGATCCCGCGTCGCACGTGTACGTGAGGAACAAGGAGACCGCGGCTGCGAAGGCGGGGATCCGCGGCGCCGTGCACCGGATGCCGGCCGACACCTCGCAGGCGACGCTGCTCGCGAAGGTGCGCGCGCTCAACGATGCGAACGACGTCGACGGGATCCTCGTGCAGCTGCCGCTCCCCAAGCAGCTCGATCCGCTGGCCGTGGTGGACGCGCTCGATCCCGCGAAGGACGTGGACGGCCTCACGCCCCACAACGCGGGCTTGCTCTGGGTCGGGCGCAAGGGCCTGAGGCCCTGCACTCCCGCCGGATCGATGCGCCTCCTCGACGAGGTCGGCGCGAAGCTCGAGGGCGCGCGCGCCATCGTGATCGGGCGCTCGAACCTCGTCGGCAAGCCCATCGCCGCGATGCTGCTGGAGCGAAACGCCACCGTCGTGCTCGCCCACTCGCGCACCGTCGATCTCGGCGCGCGGGTGCGGGAGGCCGACATCGTGATCGCCGCCGTCGGCAAGGCCGAGATGGTGCGCGGCGAGTGGATCAAGGACGGCGCCGTGGTGATCGACGTGGGGATCAATCGCCAGCCGGACGGCAAGCTCGTGGGCGACGTGCACTTCGCGAGCGCCGTCGAGCGCGCGTCGGCGATCACGCCCGTGCCCGGTGGCGTGGGCCCGATGACCATCGCGATGCTGCTGGCCAATGCGGTCGACGCGGCCGAGGCTCGGATGTCGCGATGAACTTCTCTGATCAGCGAGGCCAGAGCCTCCCCGAGCTCGTCGAGCTCATGCAGCGCCTGCTCGCGCCCGACGGCTGCCCCTGGGATCGCGAGCAGACGCTGGAGACGCTGCGCACGTTCGTGATCGAAGAGGCGCACGAGGTGGTCGACGCGATCGATCGAGGCTCGCCCGATGCGCTGCGCGAGGAGCTCGGTGATCTCCTGCTTCAGATCGTGTTCCAGAGCGAGATCGGGCGCACCAAGGGGTGGTTCGGACCGGACGACGTCGTGCGCGGGATCGTCAGCAAGATGGTGCGACGTCATCCGCACGTGTTCGGCACGGTCGCGGAAGGAAAGGGCTCGCTCGAGACCGCCGACCAGGTCCTCGCGGAGTGGGAGCACCGCAAGGCCCGCGAGCGCGCGCAGAAGGGCAAGGGCGAGAAGGGCGCGCTCGATGGTGTTCCGCTGGCGATGCCCGCGCTGCTTCGCGCGACGCGCGTGGGCGAGAAGGCGGGGCGCTTCGGGTTCGACTGGCCGGACGCCGACGCCGTGCGCCCCAAGATCGACGAGGAGCTCCGCGAGCTCGACGAGGCGGCGGCGAGCGGTGACGCGACGCGGATGGAAGAGGAGCTCGGCGACGTGCTCTTCGCGCTCGCGAGCTGGGCACGGCACAAGAAGCTCGATCCCGAGAGCGCGCTCCGCGGCTCGCTCGAACGTTTCGGCAAGCGCTTCTCGTCGGTCGAGAAGCAGGCGCGTGAGAGCGGCAAGGACCTCGCGTCCATGACGCCCGCCGAGCTCGACGCCCTCTGGGTCGAGGCGAAGAAGTCCACGGCTTGACCGCTCCGCGTTCGCCGCGTTAGCTCGACGCCATGGGTACCGTCGAGCGTGAGATCGAGGCCGCGGGTGGACAGATCGGCGTGAAGACCGAGCGGCGCGGTGCGCTCGCCATCTGGACCATCGATCGACCCGATCGGCGCAACGCGCTCTCGCGATCCGTGGTGCGTGAGATCGGCCGGCTCGCGCGCGAGGCGGCCTACGATCGAGCGCTGCGCGCGGTGATCCTCACGGGCGCGGGCGGGCAGGCGTTCTGCGCGGGCGCGGACCTCAAAGAGCGCCAGGGGATGAGCGAAGAAGAGATCCGCGACTTCCTCTCGCTCTATCGCGTCTGCTTCCGAGATCTCGATCAGCTCGACAAGCCCGTCATCGCCGCGATCGATGGCGTGGCGTTCGGCGGCGGGCTCGAGCTCGCGCTCGCGTGCGACTTTCGCGTCGCGTCGCGGACCGCGCAGATGGGCCTGACGGAGACGTCCCTCGGGATCATTCCGGGGGCAGGGGGCACGCAGCGGCTCGTGCGCGAGATCGGCGCTTCGCGCGCCAAGGAGCTGATCATCTTCGCGCGGCGGATCGACGCGGTGGAAGCGCTCTCGCTCGGTGTCGTGAACCGGCTCGCCGCCGACGGGCAGACGGCCCTCGATGCCGCCATCGCCTGGGCCGAGCCACTGTCGAGCGGCGCGCCCATCGCGATCGCGGCGGCGTTGGCAGCGGTCGACGCAGCGAGCGACCTGCCTCTCGAAGAGGGCCTCTCGTTCGAGCGCAGTTGCTACGAGCGCACGCTCGTGTCGAAGGATCGAACGGAGGCGCTGGTGGCCTTCGCCGCGAAGCGCAAGCCGGTGTTCACGGGCGAATGAGCTAGCTCGACCGGGCAAGCGGCGCGTCGTATACGCCGCACGTGGAAGATCGACCGGTGGCCCTGCCCGAAGACGGCCCCGGATCGCGCGTGCGTCGCACGGTCTTTCTCTCCATCGCGGGAGCCGCGCTCGCCGTCCTGCTCTTCGCGTTTCGCGAGGTGCTCGCGCCGTTCATGCTCGCGCTCGTCGTGGCGTACGTGTTCGCGCCCGTGGTCGACGCGATGCAGAAGCTGCACATCGGCAAGCGCGCGATGCCGCGCTGGGTCGCCGTGCTCGTCCTCTACCTGGCGCTGCTCGGGACCATGGCCGCAGGGCTCGCGCTCGGTGTCCCTCTGCTCGTGCGTGAGGTGCAGCGCCTCGCCCGCGACGCGCCGCGTGCGATCGAGACCGCGCGCTCCGAGTGGCTTCCAGCGATCGACGCGCGGGTTCGCTCGATCTCGAGCTCCATCGGCTCCGATGGAGAGGTCGAGGCCGATGTCGAGGCCGATGTGGAGGGCGCGCCCGCCGTCGAGCCCGCACGAACCATCCGCGTCCTGCCGGTCGACGGGGGCGGCTTCGAGATCGTGCTCCCCGAAGAGGGAATCGTCGTCGAGCAAGAGGACGACGAGCATCGCTTCGTGGTGCGCGCCGCCGAGCCGGACGGCGAAGCCCCGCGCCGTGATCTGGCGACCACCGTCACGCGCGCCATCCAGCGATCACTTCGCGAGGGCGAGGCCACGGTGGGCGGGGCGATCACCACCGTTCAGTCGTTCGTGGCCGCGACGGTGAACGGGATCTTCAAGTTCTTCATCATGCTGATGATCAGCGCGTACATCCTGATCTCGAGCGACACGATCTTCGGCTTCTTCCGCGGCCTCGTCTCGCCTGCACGTCGCGGCCGCTTCGACACGCTCCTGCGGCGCATGGATCGGGGCCTCTCGGGCGTGGTGCGCGGGCAGCTGGTGATCTGCGTCGTGAACGGGCTCTTGAGCGGCATCGGCTTCTGGGCGATCGGCGTGCACTACTGGCCCATCTTGATGTTGGTCGCGACGCTGCTCTCGATCATCCCGATCTTCGGCGCGATCCTCAGCTCCGTCCCCGCGTGCATCGTCGCGCTGCAGCAGGGCATCGGCGTGGCGCTGCTCGTGCTCGCCTGGATCATCGTCATCCACCAGATCGAGGCGAACCTGCTCAACCCGAAGATCATGGGCGACGCTGCGAAGGTGCATCCCGTGCTCGTGGTGTTCTCGCTGATCGCGGGCGAGCACTTCTTCGGGATCCTCGGCGCGCTGCTCGCGGTGCCCATGCTCAGCATCGCTCAGACGTTGTTCCTCCACTTCCGCGAGGTGGCGCTGGGCGAGCCGGCGTCCACGACATCGTCGGGGATCGCGTCGGCGTCCGTCGCGGCACCACCCAGCGAATAGTCACTCGAGCAGGTGCGCGTCATCGAACGCGTGCGCGCCGAAGCCGTCTCGCAGCACGGCGCTCGTGTCGATCACCGGGATCGGACCGACGAGATCGTAGAGCGCGGCCGGCGCGTACGGCATCTCGCGCCCCCAGGCGTCCTCGAAACGCCGGTTCTCTTCGACGAACCCCTCTCGGAATGCCCGCGAGCGGAGGTCCTCGATGTGCGCGGCCATCTCGTTCCGCAGCTCGGGGTCCGTCGTCGTCGCGTACATCTCCTCGAGGTGCGAGGCGGCCTCCTCGGCCCGCCCGACTCGCTCGAGGAGCGCGGCGTTGCTCAGCGCGGCATACGCCGGCGCGGCGCCGAGCTCGGTCGCGCGGATCAAGTGCGCTACCCCGCGATCCTGTGCGCGCGCGCGATCGGCGGGGTCCGTCTGGAGGTGGGCGAGCTCGAAGGCGTAGAGCGCGCCCGTCTCCCACTGCAGCTCGCCATCATCCGGGAAGCGCGCGCAACCCTCTTCCATGATCGAGAGCGCATCTTCGCCGTCTTCGGGCGTTGCACCCACCGGCCCGTAGAATGTGCTGATCCCCGTCCAGTGGTAGACACGCCGAAAATCGGGGTCGAGCGCGAGGATGGAACGGACGTAGGCGCGCGCGTGGCGGAGGCGGCCTCGATGTACCATCTCGTCGCCGAAGTAGATCAGCGCACGCATCCAGATGAGGTCAGCGAGGGCCTCTCGATGACCGAGCGAGAACAGCGGCAGCCATTCCGTCGACGGGAGGTAGTAGCGGTCTTCGTAGCCGCTCGCCTCCCGGTCGCGCTCCGCCGGCGCGACGCGGAGCAGGGACGCTGAGTAGACGAGCGCGAGGACGCTACCTACGAAGGCGACCCATCTACCCGCTCGTGCCAGGTCTGCGGTCCTGCCGTCGTGAGGCAAGCGACTACTCGAGCTCGTTCACCACGTAGATGCCCGGGGTTCGGTACATGTCGTTCTGTGGGTCCGCGCCGGCGGCGATCTCGAAGGTCGAAAGAATGCCGTCG
>JAYVCF010000103.1:0-4308 GCA_043750095.1 Deltaproteobacteria bacterium | reverse complement strand
CGAGAGCGAGAGCGAGAGCGAGAGCGAGAGCGAGAGCGAGAGCGAGGACGCGGTGTTGGACGTGGACGTTGCGTCGGGCGCGCACCGTCTCTCGATCCGCACGATGGGGCACGGCGAGTCGCGCTTCTACGGCATCGTGGTCGAGAACGCGGATCGCGGGGTCGTGTACGACTCGCTCGGCATGGTCGGGGCGCGCGCGCAGCGCATGCTCGGCTTCGCCCCCGCGCACCTCGCATCCCAGCTTCGACAGCGTGAGAGCGCGTTGGTCATCATCGCCTTCGGCGGCAACGACGCCGACGACGAGCGCTCGCAGTCGGACTTCGAGTTCACGTTCCGCCGCGTCGCGCGCCTGGTTCGGCAGGCGCGGCCCAGCGCGAGCTGTCTGCTCATGGCTCCGCTCGATCAGGCGGAGCGCGACGAGCGCGGTGCGATCACCACGCTCCCGACCATCCCGCTCATCGTCGAGGCCATGCGCTCGGCCGCGCGCCACGAGGGCTGCGCCTTCTTCGACACCTGGACCGCGATGGGGGGCGAGGGCGCGATGGGTCGCTGGTTCCGCGAAGAGCCGCGCCTCTCGGGTGGCGACTTCCGCCACGCGACACCTGCGGGGTATCGCGTGATCGGCGAGATGCTCTATCGCGCGCTCCTCATGGGCATGCGTCGCTACGAGCGCACCGCCCACGAGTGACGCGTCCGGCCGCCCGGTCGTCGCGCGGGTCGAGGCGGCGAAGCAGCGGGGTTGGCGCAGGGGCGGCTTTGCGCAGGTCGAAGCGAAACGCTACGGTGCATTCTCTTGGGGGTGTCGATGATGCGAATCCTTTTCTTGACGTTGGTCAGCGCGCTCGCGCTCGGCGCCTGCAGCACCAGCCCTGCGACACGCGACGCGGGCGCGGCGATCGACACGGGTTCGGCGATCGATACCGCCACGGCGATCGACACAGGCGCTCCGATCGACTCCTCGGCGACGCCCGACACCGGCAGCGCGATCGACAGCGGCGAGACGACGTACATGCTCGTGCCCGGCAACTGCTTCACGTTCGCGACGGCCACGAGCATGGACGCGATGAGCATGACGTGCGGCGACATCCAGTCGCTCGGCGGCGATCTCAGTAGTCCGGGCGGGCCCGATTCGATGGGCGGCATCTGCCAGCTGACCGGGACGTTCACCTCCGTGAGCGCCGTCCCGACGTCCTATGCGAGCTGCGCGTGGTCGAGCTACCTCGAGGTCAACCTGAGCTCCGGTCTGGCCGATCACGGCCTCATCGTGCGCGACGCAAGCCACGCCCATCACTACCGGCTGCACGTCGTGGCGAGCGCGCCGAGCCATCCGACCCTCGTGTTCGGCTTCGCGCAGATCGACTGATCGACCGGAGTCGTCCGCGGAGCGGACGCGACACAATTGTGTCGGCCCGGCGAGCCGGGCACTCCGGCCGAGATCGACCGCGTTCGACGATCCGCCTCGCTCCTCGATCAGAACGCGCCGAGAGCGTTCAGGCCGATCGAATCCACGCCCGTGGAACCGAGCGTCGCTGCGGGAAGCACGAACACGCTCGGATCGGCTGCGCTCGTGCGATCGGCGAGCGGACGCCGCTCCGGAATCAGCAAGATGGGAATCAAGTAGCCGGTCGCGAACCCGACGATCGCACCGACGAGCACATCGGTGAGGTAGTGCTGATCGGCCATCACGCGGAACAATCCGATGGCGGTCGCCGCAAGAAGCGACGCGCCGCACGCGGTGCCGTCGGTCGCCGTGTCACCGTACAGCGATCGACCGAGGTGCATCGCGCACGAGAACCCCGCCGACGCGAACGACGTCGCAGCGTGACCGCTGTAGAAGCTCATGCCTCGGGTGAGCGCGGTGCAGTGCGCCGGCAGCGGAGACGTGTCGCACCCAGGCTCGAGCGGTCGAGAGCGCGCCGCGGCGTCCTTCACCAACTCGTCGAGCGTGAGCGTGACGCCGATCACGAGCGCATACGCCGCCGTCGACCGCCACGCGGCGTCGGGCCCGTCTTGCGAAAGCGGCATCGCCAGCCCATCGACGAGCGCGGTGTACGCGACGAGCCCCAGGACCAGGAAGTCGCTCGCCAGGCCGACAGCGTGGCGAGCATCAGTGTCGCGCACCCGCAGTCCATCACGCACCGCATCGTCGAACGGATTGCCGCCCCAGCGCGGCGGCGGCTGAGGAGCCCCGAGCGAGAGCGCGATCCCGAGCCCAACGCAGAGCGCCGCCGCGACCGTGAGACGAGGCGAGTCGACGCTCACGAGCGCGCGCGCCCGCGGTTCGGGCGAGACTGACTGAGCGTGCGCGGTCCCGTGACCCAGCAGCGAGAGGCCGAGCACGACGATCGCGAGCTTCGTTCTCTGCACGTGGGGAGGATACTGTCACGCCGACGTCTCGGACGACCGTGATCGGAGACGGACCTCGCGCGCGCTTGACGTCGCGACCTCGCGCTCCGACGCTCCCACCCCATGCGATCGATCGCGCCCTGGTCCTGCCTGTTCGTGATGGCGTGCTCGCCCGCGCCGGCGCCGATCGCGCCGTGGACGCCGCCCACCGACGACTTCGTCCGGTCGGATCGGACGCACCTCGTCGATCAAGCGGGCCGCGTGATGGTCTTTCGCGGCGTGAACGTACGCGTGGAAGGGGTCTTCGACGTCTCGCTCGATCGGACACGCTGCCCACCACCGACCGACGTGCTCGAGCCGATCCCGCCGCTGACCGACGACGACCTCGGGCGGATGCGCGAGATCGGCTTCGACGTGATCCGCCTGCCGATCCAGTGGTCGGCGATCGAGCCGATGGAGGGCTCCTTCGACGAGGCCTATCTCTCTCGCGTCGAGGACGTAGTGCAGCGGGCGGCGGCGCACGACCTCCGCGTGCTGATCGACTTTCACGCCGACGGCTGGTCCAAGGATCTCGGTGAGGACGGCGCGCCGCTCTGGGCGACACGGCCCATCCCGACCGCGCTGCTCTGTGGCCCGCTCGGCGACACCCTCGCCACGCGGCGCGCAAACACGCTCACGAACTACTCGACGTTCTTCGACGACACCCAAGCCGAGAGCGTCACGCTCCAGAACGCGTACGGCTCGATGCTCGCGCACGTCGCGGCGCGCTTCGCCGACGACCCGAGCGTGATCGGCTACGACCTCGTCAACGAACCGCTCCCGAGCGATGCCCCGATCCAGCGCTTCTACGCCCGCATTCTCCCGGCCCTTCGCGGGGTGGACACACGACACCTCGCGTTCTTCGAGCCGTCTGCGATCCGCAACTTCAGCGACATGGGACCGCGCTCCATCGCGCCCTTCCCGGATGTATCGGGCGTGTACGCGGTGCACCTCTACACGCTCTCGTTCTCCGATCCGATGAACCAGCTCGACACGATCATGCGCGCGCGCCTCGAGCCGAACGTGATGCGGGCCGCGACCGAGGCCGCAGCGTTCCAGGCGCCGCTCTTCGCCGGGGAGTGGGGCATTCGTCCGGACTCTCCGGGTTCTGCGCCCTACGTCGGCATCATGTACGACCTCTTCGACGAGCGCGCGGCGAGCTCGACGGTCTGGGTCTGGAAGGAGAGCGCGCAGGGCGCGTGGGGCCTGTTCGACTTCGACCCGACGACCGGTGCGTTCACCGAGCGGCCGAGCGTGATCGCGCCCCACACGCGCGTCTGGGCCGAGGTGATCGCGGGCGAGCCGGTCGACGCCAGCTACGACGCGGCGACGCACGCCTTCGAGCTGACGTATGTCGGGCGCAACGACACCGCGCCGAGCGTGATCCGCGTACCTGCCGCGATCCTGCCGACCTTCCGCGCGAGCTGCGACGGCGCTCCCCTCGCGAGTGCGACGCGTGATGCGAGGACCGGGCGCGTCGAGGTCGTCTGTCCTGGCGCCGGGACGCACGTCGTGCGGATCGAGCCTGCGTGATCCCTCGAGCCTCGGGCTACGGTTGTCCGTTCGCGAGCCAGCGCGAGCACTCCGGTCCCAGCTGCGCGAGGGTCATCGCTTCGTAGCGGGACACGTCGTCCGCCGTGAGCGTGCCCTGCCAGCGACCGTTCTCACCCTTGTGCACGAACGTCTGCGCGCCGCCGTCCCAGAAGGCGCCGCCGAGCGGGACGCTCTTGGTCGCGTTGGCCTTCATGTAGGCGAACGAGCAGTGCTCGAGGATCTGGGGCCACGTGCGCTCGTCGATCGGGATGTCGAGGAACGCGGCGACCTTCTCGATCTCGCCTGGCATGTCCTGCTTGAGGCGCTCGAAGTGGATCAGGTGCACGTTCGGCAGATCACGGACGGCCCACCACGAGCGGACGTTCTCCC
>JAYVCF010000102.1:0-15178 GCA_043750095.1 Deltaproteobacteria bacterium | reverse complement strand
AGTCCGAGTGCAGCCATCGTGAGCGCCGCGGGCGAACGGAGCTCGTCCTCGACGCGCACGCGGCCCCAGTTCGGATTGCGGATCAGCGCGTCCGAATGGGCGATGCGGCCTACCATCGCCTCGCCGTAGACGGCCTTGATCACTTCCGCGACCGAGTCGCCAGTGTAGTCGGCGTACTGGGCCCGCCAGTAGGTGAAGAGGTCCACGAACTCGGGGAAGTCGAGGTTCAGATCCACGCAACCGTGCGGTTGGTCGGGATCGTTACGGTTCCAGATGACCGCTGCGCCCAGCTCGAACTCTGCGCCGGGCTTCCACCGATACATGGGGAGGCCGCCCCGGGTTCGCTTCGGCTCTGCGGGCGTCGTCGCGGCACGGGTCGTGCGCGGACGCGTCCGACGATCGCCCGGCGGATCGTCGCTCGGCTCGCGCTCGACGGGCTCCTTCGGCGGTACGCCCTCGACCGTCGAGGTGCCACCGTTCGTCGGGCGCGGCACCATCCGCTTCCAGCGCTTGCCGAAGCGGTCGGAGAGACGCTCACGCCACTTGGCGTCGTCGATCGTCGCGGGAGCGGAAGACGCGAGCGCAGCGATCAGAGCCTGGCGGATCGGTTCGGGCATCTGACGCGCGAACTCGTCGCCCCACTCGCTCCACGGGAGCGCCGCGCCCGCTCGCTTCGAACCCGAGATGCGGAGCGTGCTGCGCGCGGTGTCGGGGTAGACGCCTTCGCCGTTGGTGAGCTTCTGCGGCCGTGCCACCAGGGTCACGAGGTCGCGCACGTCCTTCGACACGATGCCGAAGCGGCGGAAGTCGGGGACCGCGGTCTGGACGTCGTAGAGCTCGTTCTCGTAGAGCGCGGCGATGTAGCCAGTTTCCTGAGCGTACGTGTTGACCGTCGGACGAGCGCCACTCCACAGGTACCAGTCGATCTCGGTGCCGTCCTCGAGCTCCACCCTGCCTTGATTCGCGAGCTTCCCGCTCGTGCTCGTGCCCGGGTGCTCGACATAGTGGCGCGCGCCTTGGACGGCGCGGCGGTTGTAGCGTCGGTCCGGCTCCCCCGGCGTCGTCGGCGCCGGGCCTTCCGCTTCCTCGCGCGAGCGCGGCCACTCGTCGCGCTTGCGCGAGCGCAGCTCCTGCACGCTGACGACCACGCCATCGGGGATCTCCCAGATGCGCTTGTTGAGATAGAGCGGGACGGCCTTCATCGCGAGCTCGCTGCTCTCGCCGCGCTGGCCGAGGAAGGTATCCTCGGTGCCGGTCATCCCGACGAGCGCGACGACGGTACCGTGATCGCCGACCCAGTCGGGCCACACGGCCGACCAGTCGATGGTCCCGTCGTCGTGAGGACGCACGACGGTCACGAACTCGCCGTCGGCCGTCTCGAAGCGTCGCGCACCGTACTCGCCGGAGACCGGATCGCGTGCGAGCCAGACCATGCACCCTTCGGGATCGGCGGCGGTGCGCGACAGCACGACGACGCCGGCATGGTTCCAGGGCAACGTCGAGGTCTTGGACCCGATGCCGTAGTTCTCGTGCGCATCGCCGATGGGCTTGCCGCCACCACCGAAGGTGTTGAGGTACGCGAGCATCTGCTCCGCGCCCATGCCGACGCCATCGTCGGCTACCATGAGGCGATAGACGCCGAGGGCCTCGACGGCGCGCCACTCGGGGGAGAACTCGATTCGCGTCGCGCCGGCCTGGAGCGCGTTCACGAAGAGCTCGCGAAGGTACTGGAGCGGACCGCTCTCGCGGTAGGCACGCTCGACGAGGTGACGAAGGCCGGCGACCTTCATAGGGTCGAGGGAGGAGAAGGCGACGGGAGCGATGGGGGTGGGCATGCACCGGTGACGCGGTCGTCGTCAGGAGCTGACAGCTCTTTCGCGATGGGCGCGGCCGGAACTGCGGACAGAGAGGAGCTGTCAGGACGTCGCCGGCTGCGCGTCATCCGTCGCAGTGCTCGAGATCGACATGCACCGGCCCGACGTGCGGACGCACGAGAGGCAACCGATCGCTCTCGGCGCCCAGCTCGGCGCTGGAGCCCAGGGCGCCGTGTTCGAGCTGCCGGACTCGTGCGGTCGACTCGTCGCGAAGCTCTATCACCCCGACGAGATCACCGAGCTGCTCGCGCGGAAGCTCCAATCGATGATCGCGGTCGGCGTTGACGACCCACGTCTCGCGTGGCCGCAGACCGTGCTCCACGACGAGTGCGGTCGCGTCGTCGGCTACACCATGCGCCGTGCGGAGGGCCGCCCTCTCCAGCGGTCCGTGTTCATCCGCCCCCTGCTCGACGCCTGCTTTCCGACGTGGACGAGGCTCGACCTCGTCGAGCTCGCGGTGGAGATCGTGACTGCGTTCGGAGTGCTCCACCGGCGCGGCATTCTCGTCGGCGACGTCAACGGCGCGAACGTGATCGTCGGCCCGACCGCACGCGACGTCGTGTTGGTAGACCTCGACAGCTGTCAGATCGAAGGCTTTCGCTGCCCCGTCGGCACCGTGCCGTTCCTCGCGCCCCGATTGCTCGGGCAGCGGCTCTCGGAGACGGCCCGCACTTACGACGACGAGGCGTTTGCCCTCGCGACGCTGCTCTTCATGGTGCTCGTGCCGGGCAAGCCGCCGTACTCGCACCAAGGCGGAAGCGATCCCGTCGAGAACGTGCGCGGGCACCGCTTCCCGTATGGCATCGGCGCCCACGAAGGCGAGGACGCGCCGCGCGGTCCATGGGCCGCGATCTGGAGCCACCTCCCGCTCGATCTTCAGGTGCGCTTCAGCACGGTGTTCGAGCACGGGCGCGTCGTCGGCCCCGCCGAATTCGGTGTGAGCCTGCTTCGCTACCGCGAGCTCCTCCTTCGAGGACACGCGACGTTCGAGATCTTTCCCGCGCAACCGCGCCGTCGGGACTTCGGTCTCGCACCGCCAGTGCCTGCGGCGCCTCCGACGACGCCAGCGAGTACACGAACGAGCTGCAAGAGCTGCGGCGTTGCGTTCGTCATCACGGACGCGGAGGCCCGCTGGTATCGCGGGAAAGCGATGTCTCTCCCGCTGCGGTGTCGTTCGTGCCGCGCCCTGCGTCGTGGCCGCGGGATTTGATGTCAGCTCGACGCGCCCGGTGCGTCTACGGGGATGGAGGCTCGAATGGACGAGATGCAGCTGAGTGACGACGACCTAGTGACGAACCCCACGCCGCGCGTGCCCGTATGCCTGTGCCTCGACGTGAGCGGATCGATGGCGGGTGCGCCGATCGAGGAGCTCCGTGAGGGCGTGCAGCAGTTCTTCGCGGCCGTGCACGCGGACGAGGTCGCGCGCCACTCGGTCGAGGTGTCGATCGTCACGTTCGGACCGCCGCGGCTCGCGCTCGACTTTGCGGCGATCGACGATCAGACGCCGCCGCAGCTCAGCGCGGGAGGCGAGACGCCGATGGGCGCCGCGGTGCTGCTCGGTCTCGATGCGCTCGAGCGCCGCAAGGCGGAGTACCGCGCGGCGGGAGTGGATTACTTCCAGCCGTGGTTCGTCCTGATGACCGACGGCAGGCCGACCGATTTGATCGATGCCGCCGCGAGCCGCGCTGCCGGACTGGTCGACGCGAAGAAGCTCACCGTCTTCCCGATCGGGATCGGTCCGGGTGCCGATCTCGCGACGCTCGCGCGTTTCTCACCGAGCCGTGCCCCGCTCCGCCTGCAGGGTCTGAAGTTCTCGGACTTCTTTCTGTGGCTGAGCCGCAGCGTCGCGCGCGTGTCGCAGAGCATCCCCGGACAGGCGGTGCCGCTGCCCGCACCGTCCGGCTGGTCCGCGGTGTGAGCGCGAGCTGGCGAGCGGTGCATGCGTGCGCGCGAGGGCGCGGCCACCGTCGAGACGGCAGCCCCTGCGAGGACCGCGCCGGTGACGCCCAGCACGGGGACATCACCGTCATCGCGCTCGCCGACGGCTGCGGTTCGTCGCGCGTCGGTGGTTTGGCCGCGCGGGTCGCAGTGGAAGCTGTGCTCGCCGAAGAGCACTTGCGCGTCGATGATGTGTCGCTTGAGGCGCTCGCGCGGCGACTGCTCCAAGCGGCCTACGAGGCCGTGCGCGATCTCGCCCGTGATCTCGAGGTGGGCACGAGCGACTCATCGACGACGATGATGGTCGCGCTCGCGCGCGGTACGGACGTCGTGATCGCGCACGTCGGCGACGGGGTCATCCTCGGACGCGCTGGCGACGCCTGGCGCGTGCTCTCGGCGCCGATGAACGGTGAGCACGCGAACGAAACCCACGTTCTGTCGAGCCCGAGGTTCATGGCGACGGCGCGCATCGAGCGCTTCGAGGACGTCACGGCGTGCGTCCTGCTCACCGACGGTGCCGCAAGCGCGCTCTGGGAGCGTGCGACCGGCCGCGTCGCATCGGCGCTCGACAAGCTCTGCGGCGCGCTCGAAACGCGCCCGCGCGTCGAGGTCGAACGGTGGCTGCGCGATGAGCTCATGCCGCGCCTGACGACGCAGACGTTGGACGACTGCGGCTTGGCGTTCGTCCGGTTCGAGATGGCCCCGGAGGCGCATCCTGAGGGCCCCGTGACAGAGAAGTTGTCGCCGCTGATCACGGGCGATGTCGCGTAGCCTGCCCGCCGGAGGCCGCGTCCGTCAGCACAGAGGCGCGCTCCGCCTCGGGGAGCAACAGGAGAGCTTCCGGCCCTTTCGAGGAGCAATCGAATTCGTTCGCATCTGGGGAAGGGACGACCAGACGTGGGAGCTGCTGTTGGAGGCGACGCCACCGGGCCCTACGAAATGACGTAGCCCACCGCCGAGCGGGCGAGCAGTAGAAGCTCCGAGTCCGGATCGCTGCGGTGCTCTCAGCAGCGGGTTCTCCGCTATCCTCCGCTCGTGCGCGGCTACGTCGCCACCACCGACTACGACTGGTTCAGGTTCTTGCGAGCGCGGCAGCCGCTCGACGAGGTGAACTTCTGGCAGCCGTCGGCCCACGGCTTCAACGCGCCGCCCGGGACGCCGTTCTTCTTCAAGCTCAAGGCGCCGCACAACGCGATCGGAGGCTTCGGGGTCTTCGCGCGCTACGAGCCGGCGCGCGTGCGGCTCGCGTGGGACGCGTTCGGCACGAAGAACGGCACCGATAGCTTCGACGCGATGATGGCTCGCGTTTCGAAGTATGCCGATGCCGCGACGCTTCCGCAGCACCGCGTCGGCTGCATCATGGTGGCCGATCCTGTCTTCTTCGCCGACGGCGACCTCGTCGCGCAGCCGAGCGACTGGCATCGCAACGTGGTGTCCGGCGCGGGCTACGATCTGACCGCGGGCGAGGGCCGTCGCATCTGGGACGAGTGCCGCGCGCGAACCGCGGTTCGGATGGATGCGCCCATGCTCGGCGTCGCGGACGGCGAGCCGATGCGCTACGGGGCCGCGCAGCTCGTCCGCCCACGGCTCGGCCAGGGCACGTTCCGCGTCGCGGTGACCGGCGCGTACGCGGGTGCGTGCGCGGTCAGCGGCGAGCACTCGCTGCCGGCGCTCGACGCCGCGCACATCCGGCCCTTCGCCGAAGAGGGTCCGCACCAGGTCGCGAACGGGCTCCTCCTTCGCGCGGACATCCACCGCCTGTTCGACGCCGGATACGTGACGGTCACGCCCGAACATCGGTTCGTCGTGAGCCGGCGCCTCGCGGACGAGTGGGCGAACGGCCGCATGTACTACGCGATGGACGGGCGCGAGATCGCGCTGCCCTCGCGCAAGACCGACCGGCCGGACCCGGCCCTTCTGCGCTGGCACAACGACACCGTGTTCAATCGCGGTGCCGCATGACGATCGAGTGTCCCTTCTGCGCGCGCCTCGCTATGGACGAGCCGCTCCTTCGGAACGAGCTCGGCGCGGTGATCACCGACGCGTTCCCCGTCAGCCTGGGGCACTTGCTCGTCATCCCGACGCGACACGAGTCCGACTTCTTCGCTCTCTCGGGTGCCGAGCAGCACGCACTCGTCGACCTCGTCGCTCGAGCCCGAGCGTGGCTCCACGAGCACCACCACCCCGCCGGCTACAACGTCGGCATCAACGTCGGTGACGCTGGCGGCCAGACCATCGGGCACGCACACATCCACGTCATTCCCCGCTTCACGGGCGATGTCGAGGACCCGCGTGGTGGCGTGCGCTGGGTGCTCCCGGCGCGCGCGGCATATTGGCGCCCATGAGCTCGCTACGGGACACGGACGCGATCGCGCTCGCCGAGCGTATCCTCGTGCTCGTCGACGAGGGCGCACGTACGGCGACGTACAAGCTCGCCGTCTTGTCCGCGCTGATGGACCTGTGTCTCGAGAAGACCGGCGCCCTCGGAGAGCCGCCCGACACGGTCACGACGCGCGAGCTGGCCGAGAAGGTGATCGCGCTCTACTGGCCGCAGGCGGTCCCGGCGCTCGATCTCGGGCGCGACAGCGTGCTGCGTCAGAACACGCACGGACAGGCGGAGATCGTCGGTGCCATCGCCGAGTTCCGCGATCGACTGACTGTCGAGCCGCGTGCCGCGCTTGCGCGCGCGCGAGCCAGCGCTCCGACCGAATGGAGACGCCTCGTCGATCGCGTCGAGTGGAAGCTGATCGAGATGCCGCTGCCCAAGCTCCAGCGCGTAGGCGGTGTGCGCGACGAGCTGCTCTACGAGATCGGATGGGACGACGAGGGGCGCGCGCCACGTCGAGCGGAGGTGGTGGCCTATCAGCGCGGCGGCACGAGCTCGTTCGACAACCGAGTTCACTTGCGCGTCGGCGTGGTGACGCGCTCGTGCGACTGAACGGGCTCCTTCGGCCGATCCTGCAGACGAAGTGGGCGCACATGGTCGCCGAGGTGAACGAGCTCGAGGAGGCCAAGCTCCAGGAGTTCCTGTTCGGCGCGCGCCGGGTCTCGCTGGATCCGGTGCGCGCGCCGCTGCTCGAGCTCCACGATGGGATCTGCTTCTACTGCCTCAAGAAGATCGACGATCGCACGCTGGCGATCGATCACTTCATCCCGTGGTCGCGACACGCCGAGAACGCCGTCGAGAACCTCGTGCCGGCCCACGACCGATGCAACGGCAAGAAGCTCGACTTCCTCGCGGCGCGAGCACACGTCCAGGCGTGGAGCACGCGTAACCGGGAGCGAGCCTCGGACCTGCGCTCCGTAGCCGAGCGCTCGCGATTCGACAACGCGTCTGCGCGGGTCACGAGCGTCGCGCGCGGGATCTATCTGCGACTGCCGCAGCAGGCGCGGCTGTGGGTTCGCGGAGGTGAGTTCGAGCCCGTCGGCGCGGACCCGCTGACGGAGCTGTTCCGAACGTCGGCGTGATCATCGCGACGCGCTGGAGCTCTGCGCCGTGCGACTCTGGCCGAGCTCATGGCGGGGACACTGTCGACCTGGCTCGCGTGTCGACTCGCGGACGACCCGCCGCGTGGGTGGCGAGGCCGTGTCGAGGCGCAGGTCATCCACGACCGCCAGCTCGCGAGCGTGCTCGGATTCGCGCCCCAAGCCGATGTGTGGCTCGAGAGGGAGGACGGCAGTGCTCGCCTCTGGATCGAGCTGGAGATCAGCCGTGCCGACCCGGTCGCGAACCACGCGAAGTTCGCAGTCCGACACCTGTTCGAGCCGTTCGGGGAGCGCGAGGTGTTCGTCTCGATGGTGAGCTCGCACGTCCAGCGCGGTCGGCGCAACCTCGGGTCATCCGCGGTCACCCTCCTGCGCCACGTCGGCCTTCGTGCCTTCCAGACGGCTCTGCTGCCGAGTCGCGGACCGGACGAGATCAAGCGGTTGAATCACCTGCCGCTCAACGCCTTGGCACGCGAAGCGATCGACGTGCCCGCGGAGTTCGCGCGCGCACTGGCGGTCGCGATGCCGGTGTTCTCGCACGGGGTGAGTCGAATCCACCTGGTGGGGGAGCACCTCGAAGTCTCGCTCAACGTGCTCCGGTGGAACGACGAGGTCGGTCGCGAGCCGGGGCGATCCCTCTGGGGCCGTCGCGCCGTGAAGTACTTCGTTCACGATCCGATCTCGGGCCTCTTCGCCCCGAGCAAGTTCGCCGCGTTCCTCGCGGTCGTGCCGGGCGAGGGACAGGTCGCCCACATGGCGAGGATGAACGTCGCGCTCTACGCGACGCTGGACGAGTCCGAGCCGAAGTTCGACGGACACGTCGCGCGAAGACACCTGGTCGAACGGCTCGCGATGACGGAGACGCGCGGGCCAGACGAGAGCGAGCTGTGGCGCGCGTTCGACACCTGGGCGATGCGAAACCGCGAGGTGCTCACGGTCCGCAGCGACGGGCCGACCATCCTGAGTCCACCGAGCTGGTACGCGGGCTGAGCGCGTGACCGACAATGTCACGCCGTGCCGCGACGGCGTTGAGTCGGTCGGCGATCTATCACCTCTCCTCCCATAGCTCTCGTGTGATCGCTTGGCGGCGGACCTCGCGGCTGTCAGTTCGTGGCGGACCGAGCGTCTTCAGGGGGAAGCGATGCGCGCAGTCGGTCGCGTGGTGGCAGTGCCTTGCCTCGTCTGGATGCTCGGCGTCATCGGCAGGAGGAGGAGGAACCATGAGCAGACAACAGATCGTGGCGGCGTTCGTTGGGGCGACCGGCGCGCTCGTGGGCGCGGGGCTCGGACTCGGTCCGCTCGCGTATCGCGTGCTCGATGCGAGGTGGGTGCCCGGCGTACCGCTCGTCGCGGCGCTCGCGGTGGTGCTGGGGATCGCAGCGCTCGTGCTCGCTGCCGTCGAGTGGAGTGGTTCGAGCGCACTAGCGTTCATCGCCGCGGCGAGTGTCGCGATCCTGGGCGCGACCTCGGTCGTGCTCGGTGTCCTCGCGGGCGGGCTCATCGGGCTCGCAGCGTTGGGGCTTGGCGTGCTCGTGGAGCACCGCGCGCATCGAGGGTCACGGCCCGGTGACCTGTTGGTCGAGTCGGCTCGTCTCCATCGCGCAGCGCGGCGCGCACGCGGGGCCGAGAGCATGCTGCTCTCTCTCGCGGACCGCGTCGGTGAGCGCGCAGAGAGCTATGCCGATCAAAGACTGTCCGCGCAGTGGTGGCAGACCGCCGACGTCGCGAGCCACGCGAAGCGATCTGCGCGAGAGGTTGCTGCCACTCGACATCAGATGCTCGAACGGCGCGATCTCCTCGCGTCCGAAGGCCTGCGCCGAGTCGTACAGGCGGAGCTGCTGTCGCCGCGCGGCGGACGGATCTCGTCATGACGCGCTCGCGGGTGTCGGGTTGGGTGTCGGCGGAGCACACGCGGCTACGCACCGGAACGAAGTCGTTCTGGGTCGCGCTGCGTGTCGGCGTCGCGAGGGACGAAGCCGAGCTCGTCGCAGCGAAGCATCGAGCGCGCGTGGTGCTCGCGATCGATCGCTCGTCGTCGATGGCGGGTGCGCCGCTTGCTGCGGCCAAGCGTGCGGCGAGCGCGATCGTCGAGATGATGTGCGAAGGCGAGGAGCTCGGCGTCATTCTCTTCGACGCGGACGTCACCGTGCTGCAGCCCGTGGCGCGTGTGACCTCGGCGCTGGGCGCGAGCTTGCGTGCGCAGATCGCGGGCGTCGAAGCGGGGCTCGGCACGGCGCTCGCAGACGCGGCGGTGCGAGCGCTCGCGATGGCGGGCGCGGGCCGTCCGTGGCGCGAGGGGCACGCCATGCTGCTCACCGACGGCTACCCCTGGGTTGGTGAGCGTGACCCGATGAAGATCGTCGCCATGCTCGAGAAGGCAGCGACGCACGCAACACTCTCGACCATCGGATTCGGCGACGACGTCGATGGTCCGCTGATGGCGTCGATGGCCGAGATCGGGCTCGGGAGGTTTCTGCACCTCGGCATCCACGACGACCCGACCGGAACGCTCGGCTCCGAGGTTGGGGTCGCGCTCGGCGCGGCCACCGGGCGCGTCCACGTCACCGTGCAGCTCAGAGACGGACGCGTGCGCTCGTATCGCGGTCTCGTCGGTGACGATCAACCTGCCTCCGGCATGAGCGTGTACGTGCCGCCGCTCACGACGGGCGAGCCCGTCACGCTGCCCTTTCACATCGAGCACACCGGCGGGCTGCCCGAGGGGCGCTCGCAGGTTGGGCTCATCACACTGCGCACGTTCGGCATCGACGGTTCTCCGATCACCCTCGAGCTCCCCATCGAAGTGGAAGCGAGCGACCGCCTGGGCGAACCGGCGCCGGACGCCACGCGCGCCCGATGCCTCGGCGCAGCCGGACGCGCGCTGCGTGAGGTCGCTGCGCGCGTGCGCGACGTCGACGAGCTCGTCGCGATGCTGGTCGAGGCGACGGGCAAGATCGCAGGCCGCGCCGCAGCAGCCGGGATCGAGAAGGACGCGGCGCTCCGCGCGGCGATGGACGTGCTCCGCCTCACCGCGGCCGATCTCAGCGCGAACCGCGAGGTCTCGGGCATCAGCGCCGCAGCGTCGGCACTCGCCGTCGAGCAGCAGTACGACCCGAACATCGGCTCGCGAACCGGCAGCGTGCTGATGCCGCTGCGACGTGTCTCGCAAGCGCGCGGCTGCGACACCGCGACGCTCGTCGCGTTCGCACTCGATGGGCTCCGGGCGAAGTGATGAGGGCAGGATGGCCGTGACGGCCCAGCGGCTTGGTGGGCGCGGCGAGGATCGCGGCGTGACGTAGTGTGACCCGCCGAGGGCGATCGCCATGCGGCAAGGCGTTGGCGACCCATGACGACCGCGAGGTACGTCCCGGCCTGACCCGGAGCCGCCGCACTGCCGCCACTCGCGCAGGCGGTCGAGCCGCCGTTCCAGATCAAGACTCGGCCGGACGGCGGCCTCTCGATCGACGTCCCGGCCGAGCTCGCCGCGCCGCTCGCGAGCATGCTCTCCGCGCTCGCGGTCGCGCTGCGTGCAAAGGCAGCGCAAGCACCGACCGTCGGTCAGACGTAAACCGAGCCGGCCCGGACATCGCCGATTCGCTGACTTCGATCCGTGCCTCTGCGAGCGGCGCGTGACTCGACTAGACTAGTACTAGTCGGAGAATCGCTCATGACACCGCTTGCCCGCTCATGGCTTCGACGAATCGCGCTCGGGCTCCCGTTCGTGATCATGCCGCTCGCCAGCTGTGGAGACTGTCCTGACGTCGTAGGGTCGCGCGTTTATCCGATCGATGATGCGCAGCTGGCGCGGGTCGTCGATGGGAATGGAAACCCCACCCTCAGCGGCTGCAACGACGTCTGCTCGCTCTTCGCGGGACATACCGACGCGGGTCCTGGCGACGCGGGCATTGCAGACGCGGGACAGCCTCGGGCCCCGGACAGCTTCGTGCGCTCGTGCACCGTCGCGACCAGCGGCGCGACTCACCAGCTGACTTGCAACTTCGGCAGCGGCTGTCCGGGCGGTCGGCGGCCCGCGACGCTCGTTGGTGCCGGGGCGCCCGCCGCATCCGCCGGCGAGTGGCTCGCACGGATGGCGTGGATGGAGGCCGCGTCCGTCGAAGCATTCGAGACGCTGGCGCTGGAGCTGACCGCGTGGGGCGCGCCTCCTGAGTTGGTGCGTGACGCCCGCGTTGCGGCCACCGATGAACGTCGCCACGCGGCACAGATCTCTGGTCTCGCGCGAGCACGCGGTGTGGAGCCCGCAGTCCCACGCTATCTGCCCCCTGCGGCGCGGTCACTCGAAGCGCTCGCGATCGACAACGCGCTCGAGGGCGGCATCCGCGAGACGTTCGGTGCGCTGCTCGCGGCGCATCAGGCGAGCACGGCGCGCGATGCGGACGTGCGAGAGGTCATGAGAGAGATCGCGGTCGACGAGGCGCGGCATGCGCTGCTCTCGGCGCGGATCGACGGATGGGCGCGTAGTCGGATTGACGGACGCATCCTCGACGACGCGCATCGCGCTGCTGCCGCCGAGCTTGGCGCCATGCTCGAGCAAGAATGCGACGAGGCGACGAGCCTCGCGCTCGGCCTGCCGCCGATCGAGGCACAGCGAACCGTTCTGATGAGTCTCGCGTAGGGTGCGAGCCTTCGACCCAAGACCTTCGCCCTTCCTAGTCGCGCCGCTGGCGGCGGCTCGGGAGGTGTTCGATGGGTCATCACAAGCGGGGTCGGCGGAAGAACGTCCGTGCGGGCTGCGGGCTCTGTAAGCCGCACAAGCGCAACGGGGTGAAGGGCAGCGAGGCGGCGCAGACCGTCCAGGAGCGGCGCGCCAGGATCTCCGAGCGCGAGCAGGACCCATGCAAGGGCCGGGACGACAGGCGATAGCGGTAAAGGATGCGTATTACCCGCCCCGGTAAACACGCGATCCCCGCGAAAATCACCCCACCGTGACGAATCGCCGCTCCGGCAGGAGCACCGCGGTGAGCCGCCCGTCCGGCCAGACGCCGCAGCCGGTGTCGATCGCCATGACGTGGCCGAAGTCCTTCGGCTCCGGACGCGTCAGGTGTCCCATCACGATCGGCCGATCGACCGGAAGGGTCGCTTGGGGCGCGGTGTGGCCCCAGAGGAGGACCTCCGGCGCGTGCACCAAGAGATAAAGTACGACGCGGTCGAGTGATCCGGCGGCCGCGAGCGACGACGTGGTCCCGATCCCCGCGTGGATCACCCAGAACGTCGCCTCGCCGACGCGCAGATCGACCGCGTGGCCGAGCGACTCGAGGAAGGCGACGTGCTCGCGTGGCACCTTGCGGAATAGGCGGCTCACCTCGCGCTCGTCCTTCGCCGTCACGCCGTACGACGCGAGCGTAGCGGTCGCGCCCATCGCGCGGGCCTCGTCGATGAAGCCCTCACCTCGCGCCCAGCGGAGCAGCCACTCCTCGTGGTTCCCAAGCGCGCCGCGAGCGTCGCGCGCGATGAGGAGGTCGAGCACGCGCCGGGTGTCGGGGCCGCGGTCGCAGAGATCGCCCGCGACGAGCACTCGGCGCTGCTTCGGGATCTTCGCCAGCAACTGTTCGAGCAGGTCGGCACGGCCGTGGATGTCGCCGATCACGGCGCAGGACGCGGCCTTCACGGTGACCATTCGGCCGGGCGGGGAGTCGAACTCGGATTCGTCGGGAGACGTCATCGGCACCTCTACCCTATGGGGGTCTGCGATTCTGCGACGGCGGGCGACGGCGCAACCGCGGCTCCGTTCACTCCGCGCAGGAGTAAGGTACGGTCTCACCGACGTGGGTTTGCGGTGTCTGCGTACCCGATTCTGGAGGCTCGATGCGCATCGTCTCTTGGAACATCAAGCAGCTCGCCGAGCCTTGGCGCGTGCTGGTCGCCGATGATTCGCTCGATGTCGCCCTACTTCAGGAAAGCGCGTTGCCTCCCTCGGATGTCACATGCGACGTCGTGCCGGCGCGCGACTCGGACTGCAAGTGGACGATGCGCGGGTACGCGAGGAGCTTCCGGACGGCCGTCGCGCGTCTCTCGCAGCGCGTGACGATGCGTGATCGACAGACCGTCGAGCTCGGCACGACGGCAGACGGTGCTATCGGCGTCAGCCGCGTCGGCACGCTCGCCATCGCGGATATCGGGCACGCGGGGGAGACCATCACGTGCATCTCGGCCTACGCGGTCTGGGAGAGCATGCTTCACGACCCGCCGCAGCAGAAGTCAGAGATCCTCTCTGACGCGTCGGCGCACCGCCTCGTCTCGGACATCTCGCCGCTCATCGCCAACCGACGGCACAAGATCCTCGTCGCGGGGGACTTCAACATCCTGCGCGGCTACGGCGAGCACGGGAGCCCGTACTGGGCCGGGCGCTACGAGACGGTCTTCACGCGGATGGAGGCGCTCGGCCTCCGCTTCGTCGGACCCGAGGCGCCGAATGGCCGGCAAGCGGACCCGTGGCCTGACGAGCTCCCGAGAGCCAGCAAGAACGTCCCCACGTATCGGTCGACGCGGCAGACTCCGGCGACGGCGACGCGACAGCTCGACTTCGTCTTCGCGTCTGAATCCATCGCTGACCGCGTGCGGACGCGCGCGATGAACGGTATCGACGAATGGGGACCGAGCGACCATTGCAGGGTCGTCATCGACATTGCCGAGCCGTAGCAGCACTCCGCGTGCGACCTCCCGAACCCGTCGCTCGACGGCAGCGAAGTCGAGACTGAGCGATCGGCGGATCGTTCTCGGCCGGCCCGGGACGCATCTGCCGGGCGTGAAGTAGCGCGAGCTCGCCCGCGAGCGACGCGCGCTCGAACAAGCGCCGACGGCACGGTCAGCATGCGAGCCAAGAGGCGCGGATGACGAACTGAGCGTTCGCGATCTGCGAGCGCCGCTGTGCGGATCGATGCGCGCTACCCTTCGCCCCGACCACGATGCTCTTCACGATCACCACCACCGGCGAGGGCGCGAGCGACCTCGGTTACCTGCTGCACAAGCACCCCGACAAGACGCAGCGCTTCACGCTCTCGCACGGGGTCGCGACGGTCTTCTATCCGGAGGTGACCGACGCGCGCTGCACGGTGGCGCTCGTCGTCGAGCTCGATCCGATCGGGCTCGTGCGCGGCAAGTCGCGCAGCGAGGGCGATGCAGCCGGGCCACTCGAGGCGTACGTGAACGATCGGACCTACACAGCATCGTCGTTCCTGTCGGTCGCGATCGGTGAGGTGTTCGGCTCGGCGCTCGCCGGTCGATGCGCGCCGAGACCCGAGCTTGTCGACCGCGTGTGGAAGCTCAGCGCGACGGTGAGCGCGATGCCTCTGCGCGGAGGGCTGAGTGCGGCGCACGCGCTCTTCACTCCTCTCGGCTACGAGGTCGCCGGCAAGACGGCGCTGCTCGATGAGCGCTTTCCCGAGTGGGGCGAGAGTCCGTACGCAACGCTGCATCTCCGCGGTGCCGTTCGCATCGCCGATCTTCTCTCGCACCTCAGCGTTCTCGTGCCGGTGCTCGACGGCGAGAAGCACTACTGGGTCGGCGACGACGAGGTCGATAAGCTCCTGCGTCGCGGCGAGGGCTGGCTGCCGACTCACCCGGAGCGCGAGCGGATCGCGAGCCGTTATCTCAAGAACCAGCGCAAGCTCGCACGCGCTGCGATCGCCCGACTGACCCCGGACTCCGCCGACGTCGATGCGGACCAGGAGAAGAACGACGCGGCCGAGCACGTCGTGGAACGGCCGCTGCGTCTCGCAGAGCGTCGCATCGAAGCCGTGCTCGAGGTCGTGCGCGCCGCTGGAGTTCGCTCGCTCGTCGATCTCGGCTGCGGCGACGGGCCCTTCGTGCGGGCCGCGCTCTTGGAGCGCTCGATCGAGCGCGTGATCGGCGTGGAGGTCTCCGCG
>JAYVCF010000101.1:0-7134 GCA_043750095.1 Deltaproteobacteria bacterium | reverse complement strand
CCGATCTGCGCGCTCCAGGCGACGATGGAGGGCTACCAGGTCGTCACGCTCGACGACGTCTGCGACAAGGCGGACATCTTCGTGACGGCGACGGGCTGCGCGGACGTGATCACGTTCCAGCACATGGCGCGCATGAAGAACAACGCCATCGTCTGCAACATCGGCCACTTCGACAGCGAGATCCAGGTCGCGGCGCTGATGGACCCGAAGAACAAGGTCAAGGAAGAGAACATCAAGCCGCAGGTCGATCACTTCGTCTTCCCGGACGGAAAGAAGATCATCCTGCTCGCGCGTGGACGCCTCGTGAACCTCGGCTGCGCCACGGGGCACCCGTCGTTCGTGATGAGCTCGAGCTTCTCGAACCAGACGCTCGCGCAGATCGCGCTCTTCACCGAGCCGAAGAAGTACGAGCGCGGCAAGGTCTACACGCTCCCGAAGCTCCTCGACGAGAAGGTCGCGCGTCTTCACCTAGGCCAGCTGGGCGCCAAGCTCACCACGCTGACCAAGGCGCAGTCGGAGTACCTCGGCGTGAAGCCCGAAGGTCCGTTCAAGCCCGAGACCTACCGGTACTGAGATCGGCGCGAGTCGATCGAACGGCGCGTGGGCAAAGGCTCACGCGCCGTTTGTCTTTGCCCGTAAGCTCGCGTCGATGAGCACGCGTTCCGGAGCTCGCCGTGAACCCGCGCGCGATCGAGATGGCGGGAGCCGCGACCGTGATCAGCGCGTCGAGCAAGCGCGGGCCCACGAAGCATCGCCCGCTCCGACCAGCGTCAGCCCTTGAGGGCGTTGCGATACGCGCTGGTCATGCGCGCTTCGAAGCGCTCGACGCTCGTGCGCATGGCCTCGCGTAGCTGAGGGGCGGCCAGCAGCTTCTGCTTACGCGTGGGAAGTCCCGCGGCCAAACGCGCGAGCCCACCTTGGGTCGCGAGCTCGAGCCCCACGAGACCGCGCGTGTACGAGGCGAGCGTCGGAGCTGCCTCGTGCGCCATGAGCAGCACGGCGAGGACCTCCGTGCGCCCTCGATCATCGAGCGCCGGATCGCGCGCCACGCGCTCGCCCCAGACGTCGAAGAAGGGCGCGATGGGCAGGATGAGCCCGCGCGACACCCGCAGGGCGCGCGCCTCGCGCAGCGGCAGGAAGCGATGGTTCTCCGTGGCCATCACTGCCTTGTTGATCCGACCCGCGAGCAGATGCTCGCCCTCGTAGCGCGGACTGCCTTCGTGCCCGAGCCGCGCGAAGCGCTCGACCATCTCCGGCTTGCGCGGCGTGCGCTTGGGGAACGCGTCGATCACACGGGAGAGATCGCCGCCGTTGTGTGCGAGCGTCGTCGCGACCCGAAGCGCGAGCAGGGCGTCCCCGGACGCGCGCGCAGAAGCGAACGCCGACGCCTCGTGAGCCATCTCGCGATCGATCGCGTCGATGAGCGACTCCGCCGCGTCGTCGGCGCCGATCTCGAGCGCTCGACCGAGGGCGCCCGCACGAACGGCGAGCCACTCCCCCGCGTGGCCGTGCACGGCGCCTCCACCCGGAACCGCGACGACACGCGCCGAGACCGCGCGCGGATCCCACGCCGCAGCCTCGTCCACCACGGCGAGCGCCGCCTCGAGTCGATCGCGCGTCTCGATCTCCTGCCAGATGTGAAAGCGAATGTGCGCGTCGACATCCGTCGGCACGAGCGTCGCGACGCTGGTGAAGTGCGCCGCGAGCATCACGCGCAGGTAAGCCGTGAGCCCATCGGCGTCGCGCCACGTCTCGCCGAGCGTCGGAGCTCCGATCAGCGCCTCGCGCCACGAGGCCGGCTCACCGGGATCGAGCGCCCAGCTCGCCGTGTTGCGAACCTGCGCGAGCAAGAGCTCGGGCGCCACGCCCTTGCGACGAAACCTACGTTCGATCGCGGGCGAGCCCTCACTCACGGGCACCGCTTAGACCGCGCCGCCCGACGTGTCGACCGACTCGCGCGCGCGACGAAATGATCATCCATCGCGAATGCGATAGCCTCCGCCTCCATGGCACTCGACGTGATTGGTGCGGGCTGGGGTCGAACGGGGACCGAGTCGCTGAAAGAGGCACTCGAGATCCTGGGCTACGGGCGCTGCTACCACATGTTCGAGCTCCTCAAGCGGACGCGCCACGTGCCGCATTGGGAGGCGCTCTCTCGCGGTGAGCGGCCCGACTACGAGGACCTCTTCCGCGGGTTCCGCTCCGGCGTCGACTTCCCCATCGCGAAGTACTACCGCGAGCTCGCTGCCGAGTATCCGAACGCGAAGGTGATCCTGTCCGTGCGCGAGCCGAGCGCGTGGTATCGGAGCGCGAGCAAGACGATCCTGCGCGGCGTGCCTCGGCCGATGCTCGCGGTCGCGTGGACACTCGGCCTCTTCTCTCCGAACCTGCGCGGCATGCGTCGCATGATCGACTGGATCGACGGCGACCTCTTCACGGGCTTCTTCGAGGGTCGGATGAAGGACGAGGCGTACATCACCGCGCGCTTCGTGGCCTGGAACGAGGAAGTGAAACGCACCATCGCGGCCGAGCGCTTGCTGGTCTACGAGGTGAAAGACGGCTGGGAGCCGCTCTGCGCCTTTCTCGGAGTACCCGTGCCGAGCGTCCCGTTCCCGCGCAACAACGACAGCGAGTCGTTCGACAAGCGAACGAGCATCACGAACGTGCTGCGCGAGTTCTGGAGCGGCGCGGACCCCTGAGGCATCAGCTCGCGCTCCAGAGCCCGCGAAGGCTCGCGTACTCACCGGGCTGCGCCCGCTCGAAGGCGTCCACCTCCATCGCGAGACAGAAAGCGGCGGGGCGCGGACGCGCCTCGTGAAATGGAAAGAGCCTCTCCACGACGGCGCTTCGCCTTGGCTCGGCGAGTGACCTGGTCACCACGATCGCGTCGGTCGGCACCGCGTCGCTGACGAAGAGCGCGCCCAGCTGCGCGGCGCGGGCCGGTCCTGCGAGCAGGCCCAGCGCTCGCTCGACGAGCTTCGGATCGTCTTCGGGTACGAAGATCGCGCACACGTCCGCCTCACCGTCGATCACCGAACGCACGGCTTCCGGGTACGAGCCCACGAACTCCTGTCGCGCGAAGACCGCGTCGGCGCTCAGGCCGAGCCGGCGCAGGTGCTCGACAGCGAGCAAGTGCCCACCGAGCGAGGTCCGGTCGACCCACGCGGCGCGCTTGCCGGTGAGGCGCCGTGTCGCGAGGTTTGCGTCGCGCCGCGCGACGAGCGCCGAGCAGTAGGTCGTGTGGCCGCCGCGCACGGTCTTGGCGACGATCGCGGCCTCGTCCTCGAGTCGCGCGCATACGACCGCAGGGGCCCAGAGCAGATCGACGGAACCAGCGAGGGCGAGCGCCACGAGCGATGCGTAGTCGCTCGCGAGCTCGACGCTCACGTCCTCGCCGAGCACGGTCTCGAGCGCGCTCTTGATGAGCTCCGCGCGGGCCGCTGCTCGCGCCGCGCCGAGCGAAGCGGGCAACGCGAAACGAATGGTCACTCGCGCAGTCTACCTGGTCGTGCCTGCTCCCATGAATGAACGCTCGATGGCACCCAGAGGGTCGTGACAGCATCTGCTGGATGTGGAAGGCCATGGCCTGCCTCGGCTTCGTCCTCGCGATGGCCGCGCCCGCGCGCGCCGCCACGCTCTACGTCGATGACGACGCCGCGAGCGGCGGAGACGGCTCGCTCGCTCGCCCGTTCCAGAGCCTGCAGCTCGCCATCGACGCCGCGGCCTCCGGCGACGATGTCTTCGTCGCGGGAGGCACCTACGCCGCCATCTCGGTCACGGGTAAGGAGCTGCACCTCTACGGCGGCTACGACGGCGCGTTCGCGGCGCGCGGCGGCGCCGTGCCGAGCGTGATTCAAGGAGCACCCTCGGCGCCGGTCGTGTCTCTCTTCGAGACCGGGAGCAGCATCCTCGACGGCTTCGTGGTCCGCGGCGGGCATCGCGGTCTGTTCATCGATGCCGACTTCATGTCGACGACGAACCGCCCGCTGATCCGCAACGACGTGATCGAGGCCAACGATACGGCGAGCGTCGACGAGAACGGTGGCGGTGTGCTCGCGATCCACTGCACCGACGCGCGCTTCGTCGGAAACACGGTGCGCGGCAACGCTGCCGGACGCGGCGCGGCCATGGCGACGGCGTGCGCGAGCGTGCTCCTCGAGAACAACGTCATCGAGAACAACATCGCGTCGAGCGACCACGGCGGCGGCCTCTATCTCACGGGAGCCACCATCGTCGTGCGCGGGAACCTCATCCGCGGCAACGAGGTCGGCGTGATCGCCGGCTACGGCTGGGGCGGAGGCGCGATCGTCTATGGCGCCGGCGTCACGGTCAGCTTCGAGCGCAACGTCTTCACCGGCAATCACGCGCAGTCGCTCGGCTCGGGCGTGTTCATCGACGACGGCGCGACGGCGACCTTCGACGGGGATCTCTTCTACGCGAACCGCTGCGGCAGCGACGGCGGCGCGGGCATCTTCGTCGATGGCTACGACACCATCGGCTCGCACGTTCGGCTCGTGAACGTGACCATCGCCGAACATCCATGCCCCACCACGCGAGGCAACGCGGTCGCGGTGCAGCTGCACTCGACGGTGGAGATCGTGAACAGCATCTTCTGGAACAACGGCGGCGACGACGTCGAGAACGAAGCCGGCACGACACTGAGCGCGACCTACACGCTGAGCGAGGAGCCGATTGCGGGCGTCGGCAACGTGTCGGCGGATCCTCTCTTCTTCGATCCAGCCGCCGGCGACTTCCACGTCCGCTCGACGCGCGGGCGCTTCGATCCCTCGACGCGCAGCTTCGTCCGAGACGCCGCAGACAGCGCCAGCATCGACGCCGGCGACCCCACCTCGGACTTCGCGATGGAGCCAGGCCCGAACGGCATGCGCGTGAACCTCGGCCACACCGGCAACACACCGGAGGCGAGCATGGGGGGCCCCGGTGGTACGCCGCCATCCGACGGAGGTCTCGGCGTCGACGCCGGCCACGCGCGCGACGGAGGTGCAAGCACGAGCGGCGCGACGGGCTGCACTTGCCGCATGGCGAGCGCCTCGCCGCACCCGGCTCTCGCTGCGGCGCTCTCGTTCTTTCTGCTCGCGATCGCACGTCGCCGTGCCAGATCCCGCGGCCGAGCGAGCGCATGAGCACGGACGCCTACCAGACCGGGCCACCGAACTGGGTGTTCCTCGTCGCGTTCGCCGCCTTCATGATCTGGGTCGCGATCACGTTCACCGTCATCGACTCGATCTTGCGTGCGCTCACGTTCCGCATCACCGGCGTGCAGCTCCAGCGCGTGCTCACCGGCAAGTGGCTGACCTGGTCGGCGGTCGGGCCGGGGGGTGGCGGCGTCGCGCTCCTCTACGAGCTCTCGATGTGGTTCATCGCCGTCGGCATCCCCCTCGGCGTGGTGCTCGTCGTCATGTATGTCCAGTGGACGCTCGAACGCGGCGGCTGACGGTCGGTGTACTCTGCGCGCGGGGCGATCGGACGGAAGGCGAAAGAGCCCGCGGTGCCCCACTTCCGCAGTCAGCGGAGTATCGGGTCGCGGGCTCTCTCTGGTTGTGAGGCTCGATCAGTGGGTAGCTGCGCCGTTGACGGGCGCCGCGGGCGCGGACGGCTGCGCCACCGGCTGCACGGGCGTCGCCGGCTGCGCGGGCGCGCTCGACGCCACCGATCGCGTCTGCGCAGCACGGATCGCACCGAGCACGGGCATCGGATCGGCACCCGCGCCACGGAGCGCGCGATCGAGCAGCTCGACCGCCGCGACCCAGCGCTTGCGCGCGTCTCGCGTTCGCGGACCCCGCTGCGCGGCGACGGCAGCCTGCCGCTCGGAGTCGGCGGCGCTCAGCGCCTGAGTCTTCGTCTGGAGCTGAGCGTAGACGTCGGCGAGCGTGCCACCGCCGCGAACGGGGACCGTGGCGAGCAGCGCGAGCGCCGCCGCCGTCACCCGGTGCTCGCGCACCGGATGCTCGCCCGCCTTCACGGCCACGCTGCGGCGAACCAGGCTCGGCCCGGGGGGCAGTACCTGGTCGCGCGCCTGCGTGAGCGCTGCGCGGTCGTCGTCGCTCGTCGCACGAGCGATCTCGATGCGGAGCTGGCGCCCGAGGTGCAGCGCCAGCACGTCGTGCTCGCCGACCAGCTTGTGAACCGTGTCGACGAGCACCTCGGTGTCGACGCCCGAGTCGAGCCCGACGAGCCCGTCGTGCGCCGCCTGCATGACCGGCAGGTTGGCGTACGCCGAGGGAACTTCGAACAGCGCCGCATGCTGACGGGTCCCATCCGTCAGAATCGGCGAGGAGAGCTGGATCATCTCCTGGTTAGCCAGTGAACGCATCGACACGGGAAGCTCCTCTCAGAGCCGAGTGGCCTCGAAGCACCACGCTTCTTGCCCTCGTGCGCTCTTATCGCGGCGTCGTTTCGGGCGTTGCGTGCGCCGCGACGAATAATCGGAGCGCGCGGAGGGGCGCGCGAGATGCGCGCAGATAGAGGTACGCGGAGGCCGCGGCGCGCATGGCGATTGACGCGGCGTTCGCGCCGCACATCTCGCGCGTGGGGCGTGTGGGTCGGCAGCGACGCGCGCACGGACGATCGGCTGGCGCGCAGAGGGCGACCCGATCCTGCACGGCGCTCCGCGTCCGCGTCAACGCGGAAACCGCGCTTACACGCGCTCTCGCGTACGCCGCGATGGACGAGCCGTGGCCGCGTCGATCCTCGGCTGCGGCGCACGCGAAAAACGAGGCGCGCTCGGTCTCCGGGTCATGGCGCAGCGGGGCAACGACGGACTCGCCGTTGTTCCGCTACGTCGCAGCCGAGAAACGACGCGCGGACGGTTGGTTCTCTGCGACGCAGCGGTCCGGCTCGCGCGTTTCCTTCTTTCTCCGCTCGCGCCTGGGTGAACCCGTCGCCGCACGGATCATGGCTCGCGGCCATCGCGCGAGCGCGGCTCGCACCGCTTTCCTCTCCGCGACCAGCGCTGAAACGGCAGATCCTGAGATTTCGGCTCACTTCCCAGACGGGAGCCCGTGCGCGCACGGTGCTTTCTGCGGCGCGTACACGCGGAACCGAACCGGCGCCCGCGCGACATCGCCGCCGCAGCCCGATTCGTTGCGGCGCGGTCGTGGCCGGCATGACCAG
>JAYVCF010000100.1:0-10222 GCA_043750095.1 Deltaproteobacteria bacterium | reverse complement strand
GTGGCGGGTGGTCCGAGGCAGACGCCTGGGAGGGCATGGATGCGACAGAATCGACTCGGTTTGGCCGCGGCGCTGGCCGCGCTCGTGTGCGCGTGTGGTGGGACGAGCACGGGGATCGAGGCGACGGTCGCGACCGCGCGTGCCGTGCGTGGAGCACTCGCCGTCACCGACGCGAACGGAGCCGCCGTGACGGTGGGGACGACCGCACGCATTCCGCTCGGCGGCGCCGTCGCCGTCAGCGAGGGCGGGCTCGCGCGTCTCGCCATCGATGGTGGACCGCAGCTGCTTCTCGACGCGAGCGCGCACCTCACGCTCGCCGAGGACGCGCGCGCGTCGGTCGACGCCGGACGCGTGTACTTCGACGTGATGACCGGCGACGCGCTGGCGATCGACGTCGCGGGCACCAGCCTTCGAGTCAGCGACGCGGCGCTCTCGATCGCGATCGTCGATGGCGGCGCCGACGTCTACGTCGTGCGCGGTGAGGTCAGCCAGCGCACGGGCGACGCGCGGAGCGTCGTACGCGCGGGCGAGCGCCTCGCGATCCGCGGCACCGAGGCGACCACCGCCGGGGAGACGCTCTGGGCCGACTGGACCGGTGGCCTCGTTCGCACGGGCCCGAGCGATCCCCGAACAGCGCCCGGCGTGGGCACGCTGGAAGCACGCGTCCCCGACGAGCTCGGGCAGGCTCGCTGGCCGCTCGTCATCCGCCGTCTCGACGTGCAGGTGCAGGTCGTCGGCGAGCTCGCCATCACCGAGGTGCAGGAAGTCTTCTTCAATCCCGCGAGCGAGACGGTCGAGGGCCTCTATCGCGTGAGCGTGCCCGAGGGCGCCGTGCTCGAGCGCTTCGCGGTCGATCGCAACGGCACGCTCGTCGATGGCTACGTGCGCGAGGAACAACAGGCGCGTGCGGCCTACGAAGCGCAGGTCTATCGCGGCTCCACCGACGATCCCGCGCTGCTCGAGTGGGACTCGCCGGGTCGCTATCGCGCGCGCATCTATCCGATCGCCGCCGGCGAGATCCGCCGCATCGCGATTCGCTACGCCGAGTGGCTTCCGCGCGCGTACGAGGGCGGGCCGCTCTTCTATCGCTACCCGATGGCCGCGGGCGCCGGTGCGCCACACATCGGCGAGCTCGGCTTCGTCGCCGACCTGAGCGGGGCGAACGCCGCGCAGGTTCGCGCGGGCCTCGGTGCGACCGTCGATGCGAGCCGCGTCGAGCTGCGGCGCAGTGACTTCTCGCCGCGCTCGGATCTCTGGATGGAGATCGTGCCGCAAGAAGCAGAGCCTCAGCACGCCTACCGCGCGTCGCACGTCCCGCCTGCACGCGCGCCGGGATCGCGCATCGTCGTGAACGAGGCCGACGAGCGCGACTATTGGTATCTGCCGCTTCGGCTCCCGGAACGTCTGTTTGCGGGATCCGACGACGAGCAAGCGCGCGGTCTCGACATCGTCATCGTCGCCGACGTGTCGGCCGGGACCGATCGCGCTCACCTCGAGCTCGGTCGAAGCGTGGCCGAAGCCATCGCATCGCACCTCGACGCCGGTGACCGCGTCAGCATCGTCTCGAGCGATCTCACGATCCGCGCCGTCGCCGAGGGCGGCACCGCGCTCGGGGCGATCACGTCCGAGCGCATCGACGCGCTGCTCGACGGGCTCGCGGAGATTCCCGCCGGTGGCGCGACCGATCTCGGTGAGGCCATCGCGCAGGCAGGCGCACTGCTCGACCCCGCGCGCAACGGCGCCGTCGTGTACATCGGCGACGGCGCGCCGACGGTGGGGGAGCTCGGCAGCGACGCGCTCCTCGGGCACCTGATCGATCAGCCGCATCCCATTCGGCTCTATGCGATCGCAGTGGGCGCCGACGCGAACCTCGATCTCTTGAGCGAGCTGACGCACGGCGGAGGGCTCGCGCTCCGCGTGGAAGAGCGCGACGACGCCGCACCGGCCGCGATGGACGTGCTCGCGCATCTCTCGCGCCCGATCCTGAGCCGCGTGACCGTCGAGCTCGGCAACGGAATCGAGAACGCGTTCCCGCGCGTACCCGTCGACGTGGTGCGCGGCGAGATCTTCGAGGTCGTCGGCCGCGTGCACGACGCGGTCCCCACCGAGGTCGTGGTGCGCGGGACGTTCCTCGGCACGGCGTTCGAAGAGCACGTCGCGCTCACCACCCTGGCCACCGACGCGGGCACCGACCTGCGCCTGCGCTGGGCCAACGAGCGCCTGCGACAGCAGCTCCGCGAGGGCGCGACGCGCGAAGAGATCGCCGAGCTCGGCACGCGCTACGGCCTCATCACGCCGTACACGAGCTACTACGTCCCGAGCGCGCGCGAGCTCGCGCAGATGGGCGGCGTCTCCTCGCTCTACCTGCATCCCGATCTCGTCGGGCCACGTTCGATCGCAACCGAGAGCTCCGTGTTTGCAGAAGCCGCCGCGACGCTCGCGCTCGGCCCCCTCGCGCTCACGGGCTGTGGCTTCGAAGCGGCACCGGCATCCGAGCCCGCGACCAGCGACCAGGGTGGCGGGACCGCCGTGAGCGCCAACGTCGCGCCCGTCGTCAGTCCGACGGCCGGGGCGACGCCCGTGGACATGCCGAGCCCCGTGGCCGCCGCGCAACCGCCGACCGTGACGGCCGCGGCCGTGCCGATGGCGCCACCGCCGCCGCCCGAGGAGAGCGCGCGGATGGCAGAACAGCAGATCGATCAGCGCCTGCAGGGCGCGTTCGCGGCCCCCTCCGCCGATGACGCGCTCGCAGGTGCCGACGGCACCGGCAGCGGTGGCGGCGGGACGGGCGAGGGAACCATCGGCCTGGGCAACCTCGGCACGATCGGTCACGGCAGCGGCTACGGAAGCGGCGACGGATACGGATCCGCCGGCCCGCGGCTCGCTCGCGCGGCGCCCGCACCGATGCTGCGCACGATGCACCACGCCAGGACGCGGAGCGCTGATCCGAACATGCCGGACTCGGAGACCGAGCGGTCGCCGACCACGGGCGCGCACTACTGGCCGACCGGCACCACCACGACGCCGGTTCCTACCGCGACGCCATCGGCCGATCACGCGCGCGCGCGCTGTAGCGACGCGGCAGATCTCTCGCTCGACGATCGACGCTCGCTCTGGGCCGAGCGCCTGCGCACGAGCGAGTACGTCGGCAGCTGGGTCGACGTCTATCGCACCGCCGCGCACGACTGCGAGCTGCGAACGACGCGGGATCGCCGCGCGTTCGTCGACGTGCTGATCACGCGCGCGGGATCGCTCGCGCAGATGATCAACCTCTACGGCTATCTCACCGACGCGTCCGCGCGCGGATATCTGCGCACGTCGATCCTGCGTCGCGTGCGAACGCCCGAAGATCTGCGTCAGGTTCGCGGCGCGTTCGGCGGCACCTTCGTCGACTGGGTCCTGGTCGATCAGGTGCTCGCGCGTGCCACGACGCCCGCCGCGCGGCTCCGTGCGCTGCGAGGCCTGCTCGTGCAGCAGCCCGAGAGCTTCGACCTGCGCCTCCGCTTGCTCGAAGAGCTCGAGGTCCAGCACCGCACGCCCGAGCTGCGGCGTCTCGCCGATCACATGCGCAGTGACCCGATGGCCGATGCGGGCGTGCGCACCGCGATCGGCGAGCTCTACCTGCGGCTCGGCGACGAGGACGACGCACGTCGCACGTTCAGCGAGATCGTGGAGTTCGCACCGCTCGACGAGCTCGCGCGCCGGCGCCTCGGCGATCTCTATCGCGCGCACGGTTGGTACGAGGACGCCTATCGTCAGTACGAGACGCTCGCGACGATCCGTCCCGACGATCCGTCCGTGCTCCTCTTGCTCGCACAGGCTGCGGCAGGCGCGCACCGCACCGACGAGGCGCTGCGTCTCGAGCAGCGCGTGATGGAGACCGCACCGCCGGGAGCGACGGGCGGTGTCGCGCGCATCGCGCAGCTCTGGTCGAGCGTTCGCTTCGCCGATCTTCGTCAGAACGCGGGCGGCGACGCCGACCAGCTGAACGCGCTCCTCGCGCGCATGCGCCGCAGTGGTGTGTTGCGCGGCGCGGGTGCGCTCCGTGTCTCGCTCGTCTGGGAGCATCCCGACGCGGACATCGCGCTCTGGGCCGCACATCCGGGGCTGCCGATCTCCCGACCCGAGGATCTCGACGCCGAGCTGGGCATCGAGGCCTTCGACGTGACCGAGCAGGAGACGGGCACCTATCGAATCGAAGTTCGTCGCACGTCGACCGACCGCGTGGGGACGGTCCACGGTAGGCTCGTCGCCGTGTGGAACGAGGGGCGGCCAGACGAGCAGGTCGAGATCCGTCCGCTGGAGTTCGGACCCGGCGCGCCGACACAGGCGTTCACGATCACGGGACTGACCCTCGCCGAAGCACCCACCCCACCTGCGAGCATCGCAGCACCGCGACGGAGTGACCGATGAGCCCGCGCTTCTTCCACCAGGCAGCGCTCGTCGCGCTCGCTCTCTCCGCATGCACGCACACGCCCCACGATCCCGCGCCCACGGTCGCGCTCGCTTCGGTCGTCCGCGGCTCGCTCACCCTCACGCTCGCCGGAGACGCGGAGTCGGTGCGTGGACCCGCGCGCGTCGAGACCGGCGCGACGGCGCAGACGGGCGCCGACGGACGCGGCACCCTCGCGCTCGATTCCGGTGCGTGGATCCTGATGGATCGCGACACCTCGGTCGCACCCGACCTCGCAGCGGCGTCGATCACCGCCGGGCGGATCTGGGTCGACGCATCATCGGCCGACGAGACGACGATCACGATCCCCGGCGGAACGCTGGTAGCGCACGGCGCGACGAGCGGCACCGACGTCGGCGCCGCATTCGCCGTCGCCATCGCGGATGGCGCGACGAGCATCTACTGCGCGTCGGGGGAGGTCACGTACCACGCGACGACCGAAGGAACGGTCGCACAAGGCGAGACGCTTCGCGTCGAGTCGGGCGGTGCCGCGACGGTCGTCGCCGAGGCGCTCTGGGACGACTGGACCGGTGGACTCGCCGATCCCGCGGCGGGGCGACTGCGCATCGACGATCCGATCGGCACGCTCGGCGGCCGCACCTCGGCCGAGCTCGGCGAGGCGCGCACCTCGCTTCCCGTGCGCAGCCACGAAGTGAGCGTGGAGATCCGCGGCGACCTCGCCGAGACGCAGGTCGTGCAGACGTTCTTCAATGCCCGCAGCGACACGCTCGAGGGTGAGTGGTCGATCCGCATTCCCGATGGCGCGATCGTCGCGTCGTTCGCCGTGGACACGGGCGCCGGCTTCAGCGAGGCCGTGATCGGCTCGGTCGCAGTGGGCGCGGCCTACCAGCTCTCCTGGAGCGGCGCCGATCTCGCCGAGTCGCGCCTCGTCTACGACGGGCCCTCGCGCCTTCGCGCACGCATCTATCCCGTCATGCCCGGCGCGACCGTGCGCGTGCGCCTGACGTACACCGAGTGGCTCGATCGCACGGGCGGTCGGCGCACCTACGTCTATCCGATGCGAAGCGACGGCGAGCCGCCGCTGCTCGGCGAGTTCCTCTTGTCGATCGACACGCGCATGGGCGAGGCTGAAGGAATGCGCGCCGGGATGGGCGCGCGCTACGAGCAGGGCCGCGTGAACCTGCGCCTCTCGGACTACCGGCCGCACGCCGACTTCACGCTCGATCTCTACGACGCTCCCGCCGTCGCCGAGCACGCGGGGGATGCGGTGGCGTATCCCGTGAGCGGCGGGCCCGAGACGACGCCCGAGGGCGTGCGACCCGCGGAGGGCAGCGACACCTACGTGCTCTTCGACGTGCCGACGGATGCCCTGCTGACGGACGCCGCCACGGAGCAGCAGCCGCTCGAGCTGGTGCTCCTGCTCGACGCCTCCGGCGCGACCGCCACCGAGGATCTCGAGGTCGCGCGCTCCGTGGTGGAGGCCACGCTTCGGCAGCTGGCGCCCAACGATCGCGTCGCGCTCATGCTCGCCGACGTCGCGGCGCATCGCCCGGACGGCGCTCCCGAAGGCCTGGTCGCGCCGAGCGACGAGAACCGCGAGGCGTTCTTGCAAGCGCTCGCGACCGTCGACGTCGGTGGCGCGACCGATCTCGGCGAGACCTTGCGACAAGCAGCCGCGCTAGTCGCAGGACATCCGCGCGCAGCCGTCCTCTATCTCGGCGATGCGCTGCCGACCACGGGCGCGCTCGATGCGACCTCGCTGCGCGCGGTGCTCGCGACCATCGACGGGCCGCCGCGCTTCTTCGGGCTCGCGATCGGTGACGGCGCGAACCTCGAGCTGCTCCGCACGCTCTTCGGCACCGATCAGGCGAGCGCGGTGGATGATCGCGCGAACGCTTCACGCACCGTGATGCGACTGCTCGCCGAGGCGGCACGCCCGACGCTGCGAGGCATGACGCTCGATCTCGGCGAAGGCGTCGAGCGCGTCTATCCGAGCCCGCCGCTGGAAGTCGCCGAGGGCGCGCACCTGCGCATCGTCGGTCGCCAGGTCGGCGATCTTCCGACGACGATCACGCTGCGCGCCACGCGCGACGGGTCCCCCGTGGAACAGACGCTGAACGTGCGCGGCGGCGTGGTCTCCGATGGCGGCGACATCCGGCGGCGCTGGGCGAGCTCACGCCTGGCGGAGCTGCTCGACCAAGACGCCGGCCGCGAAGCGCTCGTCGATCTCGGCACGCGCTTCTCGATCATCACGCCCTGGACGTCGATGCTCGTCGGCGGCTGGGTCGGAGCGCAGGCCCCGCTCGTGACGAACTTCGACGCCGACCCGCTCACCATCGCCTGGGGCCTCGGCGGCGGCAGCTCCGAGGTCCCCGTGACGAGCCTCGCGAGCGACGACGGCGGCGGCGGCTGGCGACGACGCATGGCGAGCGTGCGACCCGAGGGCGACATCGCCACGCAGCCCGAGTCCACCTGGAGCAGCCACGTCGACGACGCCATCGGTGTGTCCACGCTCGGACCGATCGGCGCATACACCAGCAGCTACGGAAGCGACGGCGGCCTCGGCCGCGCCGCCGTGATGCGCGCGATGCGCCAAGGCGAGCGCGGTCCGCGCCAGTGCTATGCGCAGCGAACGGGCGAGCGCCCCGATCTCTCCGGCGATCTCACGGTGGCCGTCAGCGTCGGTGGCGACGGCATCGTGCGCGAAGCGAGCGTGCTCTCGAGCTCGCTCGGCGACTCGGAGACCGAGACCTGCGTGCTCTCCGAGGTGCGTGGCATCGCGTTCGCGCCCTCGGGCGCGGCCCAGCCCATCATCGTGAACTACGTCTACAACTTCATCATGCCGGAGCGCGAGTTCGGCTCGCGCCGCGTGTGCAGCCCGGCGGCGTTCCGTCCGCTCGCGCTCCGTCGTCGCCTCTGGGGCGAGCGCCTCTCGGGAAGATACGGCGTCTCGTCGGTCCTCGAGGTCTATCGCGCCGCACGCGCGCGATGCGAGCTCGGCAACTGGCGCGCACGTCGCGCTCTGCTCGATCTCATGCTTCGTCACGTCGGCGACCTCGGATCGCGCATCAACCTCTACACGGCGATGGTCGGCGAGCCCGACGCTGCGTCGTACTTGCTCGGCGCCGTGCTCGCGAGCGTCCGCACACCGGAAGACGTCGCTTTCGCGCGCACGGGGCTCGGCCTCGACGTGCAGGTCGACTGGAACCTCTTCTCGCGCACGTGGATCCAGTCGAGCAGCGTGGACGCGCGAATCGCCCTGGTTCGCCGATGGATCGCCGTGGTCCCCGACGACATCGACCTGCGCCTGCGCCTGCTGACGCTGCTCGAGACGCTCCACAGCGGTTCCTCCGGGGCTCCGCCCCGGACCCCAGGCGGCGACGCGATCGCCGAGGCACGACGGCTCGCCCGCGCGCTGGCGTCGGACGCGCTCGCCGATGCTCGAGTGCGCACGCAGATCGGCGAGTTCTGGCTGCGACAGCAGGACGAGGCGCAGGCCCGACGCGTGTTCAGCCAGATCGTGGAGCAGACTCCCTTCGATCCCTGGGCGCGCAAGCGGCTCGGCGACCTCTATCGCGCGCACGGCTGGCCGGACGATGCGTACCGCGAGTACCAGACGCTCGCGCGGCTGCGCCCGGGCGAGGCCGAGGTGCTCTTGTTGCTCTCGCGCGCCGCAGCGGATGCCGGACGCGTCGACGAGGCGCTGCGTCTCGAGCAGCGGATCTCCGAGTCCACCGATCCCGCGGTGGACGAAGGCGCCGCCACACCCGCGCGCCTCTGGACCCTCGTGCGCTTGATGCGCCTCTACGACGCGGCAACGGACGACGCCGGCCGCACGGCGATCCGCAGGCGCGTTCGGGAGGCGGGCGTGCTGCGTGACCCGCCCGATCTCTTCATCGCGCTCTCGTTCGATCATCCGGACGATCAGCCGCGCTTCTCGCTGCGCTATCCGCCTGCCGAGGTGCCCGCGGCCCACGGCCCGCCCGTGGTCGAGGTGCCCGTGTTCGAGGAGGCCTCGCTCGGCGGCACCGACGCCGGCATCCTCGCGTTCCGTGTGGCCGAGCGCGAGGACGGCGCCTACCAGCTCGACGTGCGCCGCGAAGATCGCGAGAGCCTGCGCGACACCACCTGCGAGCTGATGGTCGTCGTGCATCCGGGCCGACCGGACACGCAGGTGATCCGCCAGACCGTCGTGCTCAGCACGGCGGCGCTCGCACATCGCTACGAGCTCTCGCCCGAGGGCGCCCTCGCCGAGATCGAGATCCCAACGCCGCGCCCTTCGCGATAATCGCGTCTTCGACGCCTCCCGCTTCGCGATGATCGCGTCTTCGACGCCTCCGGCCGGCGATTGAAGTACGATCCGCCGGCTTGAGCGAGCCGACCGTCGACGAACCTCCGGAGGCGCTGATCGGCCGGCGCCTCGGCCACTATCTCGTCCTCGACTCGATCGGCGGCGGCGCGATGGGCCACGTCTTTCGCGCGCGCGATGTCGTGCTGCGGCGCACGGTCGCCTTGAAGGTCCACAAGCCGCGACGCGGCGGGAGCGGGCTCGGTCGCTTTCACCAGGAAGGCCGCGCCGTCCTCGCGCTCGCCCACCCGGGGATCGCAGAGGTCTTCGAGTCGGGGCAGAGCGGTCCCTACCCCTACCTCGCGATGGAGCTCGTCGAGGGCCCCACGCTCGCCGACCTCCTGCGCCGCGGCGGGCTGGGCTGGCGGATCGCCGCATCGATCGGGCGCGACATCGCCGAAGCGCTCGGGCACGCGCACCGTCACGGCACCGTCCACCGCGATCTCAAGCCGAGCAACGTGCTCGTGTCGCAGACGGGCGTGGTGAAGCTGGTCGACTTCGGTCTCGCCAAGCAGATCGCCATGCCGGAGCCCGGCGAGGACGACGCCACGGTCTACGAGTGGTCCGACGTGCACACCGCCGACGGCGCGGTCCTCGGTACGCCCGCGTACATGTCGCCGGAGCAAGCGCGCGCGAGGCCCATCGATGCACGCGCGGACGTGTTCTCGCTCGGTACGCTGCTGCACGAGCTGGTGACGGGCGTCGCGATCTTTCGACGCGCGAGCCCCGCCGCGACCATCGGCGCGATCCTGGCCGCGACGCCGCCGCGCCTCGACAAGATCGATCCGCACGTGCCGCTCTGGTTCGTCGATCTCGTCGCGCGCTGCATGGCCAAGGAGCCCGAGGAGCGCTTCGCCGACGGCGATGCCCTGGCGGCCGCGCTCACCGAGGCCGGCACCGAGCGCGTCGACCTCCGCAGCTTCGCCCAGGAGGTATCGGCCGAGCGCATCTCGGTGACCCGAACCAGCCGACCGAGCATTCGACCCGCGTCGCTCGTGCCGCCACCGCGCAGCTCGACGCGCTTCATCGGACGGGCCGCCGAACGGCGCTGGCTGCACGAGGCGGCCGCGCGCGCCGAGCCCATCGTCGTCATCCATGGCGCGGCAGGCGTCGGAAAGTCGCGTCTGATCCGCGAGCACCTCGACGAGCGTGGTGAAGACGACGCCTTCGTCGTCGACGTCGCGCTCGCGACCCACGATGCGCTCGCCGTGTGCGCGGTGGCCGCCGCGCTCGGGGCGAGCCGTCCCGATCGGATCGCGGCGCGCCTGGTCCAGCGCGAGAGCCCTCTGCTCGTGCTCGACGGGATGACGCGCTCGGCCGTTGGATTGCTCGAGCTGGTGCGCGGATGGTCGGAGTCGGCGCCGCGCGCGCGCTTCGTGATCACGACGGAGACCCCGCTCTCCGTGCCGTCCGGGGCGTCGCTCGCGCTCGAGGGCCTTCCGATCGAGGAGGCGAGCGAG
>JAYVCF010000099.1:0-4665 GCA_043750095.1 Deltaproteobacteria bacterium | reverse complement strand
TGGATCGCACGGCAGCTCACGCTGCGCGCGTCCTCGGACTTCTCGCTCGCGCCGCCGCCCGTGAGCAGCGAATAGAACTCGAGCTCGCGATAGAGCGCGTCCAGCTCGCTCGGGTCCGGCGTGGTGATCCCGAGCGACTCGATCGCGGTGTCGATCGGGGCCTCGCACGAGACCGTCGCCAGCTTCTTGTAGAGAAGCACGTTCTCTCGCTCGGCCTCGAGCGACGCGCGCTGCTTGCCCTTGAGCTTGTCGAGGTTGGCGAGGACGCCCTCCACCGATCCGTACGCTTCGAGCAGCGCCGCCGCGCCCTTGTCGCCGATGCCGGGCACGCCCGGAATGTTGTCGACGGTGTCGCCCACGAGCGCGAGCAGATCGGGGATCTTCTCGGGCGGGACGCCCCACTTCTTGCGCACGAGCTCGGCGTCGTACGTGACGTCGCGCATCGTGTCCTGCATGCGCACGTGATCGCCCACGCGCTGCGCGAGGTCCTTGTCGCCCGCGACGATCACCACCTCCATGCCCAAATCCGCGCCGCGCTTGGCGAGCGTGGCGATCACGTCGTCGGCTTCCCAGCCCGGCGCACGAAGAATCGGAAAGTGGTTGGCGCCCACCACGCGATCGATGAACGGCAGCTGACGCCGCAGATCGGAGTGCATGGGCGGCCGCTGTGCCTTGTACGCGGGGAACGCGATCTCGCGGTGCGTCGTTTCTGGCGTGTCGAAGACCACCGCGCCGAAGTCGGGCGCGCGACCCGAGAAGAGCTTGCGGAACATCGTCGCGAACCCGAAGGTCGCGTTCGTCGGCAGTCCGTCTTTCGTGGAGAGCGAGGCGGGCAGCGCGAAGAACGCGCGGAACACCAGCCAGCTTCCGTCGACCAGTACCAGCTTCGCGCCCTTGGCCATGCGGGCGGGACTATAGATCACGGCCTGTGCGGGGGAGGCGGGCTATACTCGACCTCTTCGAATGGCTTTCCACCGGCTCGACACGCTCGCTCGCGGCGCGTGGCGCATCGCGCCGATGATCGCGCTGCTCGCGTGCGCGCCAGTCGACGATCTCCCGCTCGCCGGTCCGCCACCGGGCGCCTACGTGGGGACCACGCCGCTGCGTCGGCTCTCGAACGTCGAGTACCTGCACTCGATGCGCGATCTCTTTCCGGGCGTCGCGCTCACCGACCTGCCTGCGCTTCCGCCCGACACCATCGTCAATGGCTTCGAGAACGACGCGCCGTCTCTCGGGCCGAGCGACGTGCGGATCGCGCGCTACGAGGCGATCGCCTTCGCCTACACGACGCTCGCGACGGCCGATGATGCGGCGCTCGCACGCGTGCTGCCCTGCTCGTCGTGGGGGAGCGCCGACGAACAGACCGCGTGCGGCGCGGCCCTCGTGACGAGCTTCGGTCGGCGCGCCTTTCGGCGTCCGCTCACGCCGGGGGAGATCGAGCGCTTCACGACGCGCTTCATCGCGTTCCGGACGGCGATCGATTTCCGCGCGGCCGTGCAGCTGATCTTGATGGCGCTCGTGCAGGCGCCCTCGTTCTTGTATCGGATCGAGGTTCCCGTGCTCGACGCCGTGCGCGTCGTGCCCGATGCGCCGAACGCCGTCCGCATCGACTCGTTCGCGCTCGCCACGCGCCTCTCGTACTTGCTCTGGGAGTCGGGGCCCGACGAAGAGCTGCTCGATCTCGCGGCGAGCGGTGAGCTCGACCATCCGACGGTGCTCCGCGCCGAGGTCGATCGCATGCTCGACGATCCGCGTGTGGTCGACACCATCGTGGACTTCCATCGGCAGTGGCTCGACTTCGATCGGATCCTCTCGACCGCGAACCAGACGCGCGATCCCGCGCAGTACCCCGGCTGGACGCGGGACGTGCAGCGCTCGGAGCACGAGGAGGTCGAGCGCTTCGTGCGCTGGTCGGCGACGAATGGCGAGGGAACGCTGGCCGAGCTCTTCTCGAGCCGCCACGCCTTCGTCGATGCGGCGATGGCGTCCGTTTATGGCGTGAGCGGGCCGACCGACGGGAGCTGGACGGAGGTCGATCTTCCAGCGGATCAGCGCGCAGGCGTGCTCACGCGCGCGGCGTTTCTCGCGGGCCGCTCGCACTCGGGCAACATCTCGCCGCCTCTGCGCGGCGCGTTCGTGCTGGAGCGCGTGCTCTGTCAGCCGCACCTCTCTCCTCCGGCTGCTGCGGATCTCTCGCCGCCGCATCCCATGATGGACGAGGGTCCGGTGACCGATCGCGTGCTCTACGAGCGGCGCACTGCACCTTCCGTCTGCGCCACCTGTCACACGCGCATCAACGGCGCCGGCTTCGCGTTCGAGCACTACGACGCCATCGGGGCGTTCCGCTCACTCGATCAGGGTCTGACCATCGACGCGAGCGGCCAGCTGATCGACGTCGATCCGGTCGGGCCCTTCACCGATGCCATCGATCTGAGCACACGCCTCGCCACCAGCCGCACCGTGGCGACGTGCGCGACCGACACCTGGGTTCGCTTCGCGCTCGGCCGCACGCTCGAGACCGAGGACCGCTCCCTGCGTCACTCCGCGAGCAGCGCGTTCGACGCGAGCGGCGGCACGATCCGAGAGGTGCTCCGCGCGATCGCGCTGAGCCCCGAGCTCCGCGTTCAGCAGAGGATGCAGCAATGATCCAATTGCCTGAGGCCCTGTCGTGATCGGTCGTCGCAAGAGCAGCGTGAAGCCTCCGTGGCGCATGAACCGCCGACGTTTTCTCACCGCGCTCGGCCTCGGTGGGCTCGCGGCCGGGCTGCCCTCGCTCGGATGGAACGCGATCGTGCGCGCCGGCGATGCGCCTCCGCCCAAGCGGCTCGTCTATTGGGTGATGGGGCACGGCACGGTCCCCAAGGCCTGGAACCTCGCGATGCCGGGCGCGCCGACGGATCGCGTGGCGAGCGCGGACTTCGGATCGCTCTCGCTCGCGGAGACGCCCGAGATCTTGCGGCCGCTCGACTCGTTCCGTCGCAAGCTCACCATCATCGAGGGGCTCAGCCAGGCCACACTGCTCGCCGACAAGGTGCGCGTCGCGGCGCATCCCGGCTGGGATCTGAACGGTCACAACCTCGCCATGGCGCACATGCTCACGGTGACCGAGTCGCTCCAGCGGGCGGGACAACCCTGTCTCGGCGGCGGCAAGTCGATCGATCAGGAGATCGGCGATCGCACGCGCGAAGGAGCGCGCTGGGCCTCGCGCGTGTACGGCGTGAACCACTATCTGCCGTACTCGTTCGTGTCGGCCGGCGCTGCCTCGCCGCGCGTCGAAGATCCCGCGCAAGCGTTCGCCGATCTGATGGGCCTCTATGCACCCTCCACCGATCCGAGCAGTCGCGACGAGCTCCTGCGCGGCGGCCGCGGCAGCGTGCTCGATCTCGTGGCGGACGAGTACGACTTCGCCTCGCGCAATCTCGGCAGCGAAGGTCAGCGCAAGCTCTCGCAGCACGCGGAGCTCGTCCGCGAGCTCGAGGTCACCTTCTCTTCATCGGCGCTCACGCCGCAGTGCTCGCTCGGTACGTTCGATCCGAGCGGTCACGCGATCGATCAATGGAACCGCATCGTCGCGCTCGCGCTCGCGTGCGACATGACGCGCGTCGTGACGTGCGTCCAACCGGTGCTCGTGCCTCCGGACTTCGGGTATCCGTCCGATCCGGATCTGCACGGCGGCTACGCGCACTCGTCGGTCGATGACGGGAGCGAGCCGTTCCAGATGCGCTCCGAGACGGCGATGATCCTCTACAACCAGTGGTACGCCGCGCGCTTCGCGAGCTTCTTGTCGATGCTCGACTCGCTCCCCGAGGGCACGGGCTCGTTGCTCGATCACGCGAACATCGTCTGGCTCACCGAGCTCGCGACGGGCACGCACCAGCACGTCAACCTGCCCATCGTGATCGCCGGCGGCGGTGACGGGTTCTTCCGCAGCGGGACCTACGTCCGCTATCCGCGCGACGTCCCTGCTCCCTGGACGCTGCACGATCCGATGAACATGGGTCCGGGAGTGAGCCGCCTGCACGTCACCCTCATGCGCGCGATGGGCCTGCCCGACGAGAGCTTCGGCCAGCCCGAGATCACGCTCCTCGACGGATCGACGTCCTCGATGCGCGGCACGCTGCAAGAGACGCACGTCTAGGAGCGGGACTCTGGCATCATCGAGGTCGGGGACGTCCGACTTGAACGCGAAGAAGCCTCCTCCCGCTGGGCCTGCCATCCGCGAGCGTGGGCCTGCGCGCCGCGACCCTCGCGTGGACGAGACTCCGGAGCCGAGCGCGCGGGCCTCGATGCCCACCAACGCCGAGCTGGTCTCGCACGTGCGCAGCCTGGCGCGGCAGACCATTCCGCCGGACGTCGCCGTCGAGCTCGCGCAAGAGAAAGAGGCGCGCGCGCGCGACGCCTCGATGCTGGGCGAGATGTTCGTCCGCGCCTGCGACTCGGACGCGAAGCGCCGCATGGCCGAGACCGCCGCCGATGCGCTCGCGCAGCGCGTCGCCACGCTCGAGTCCGAGCTGCGCGAGCTGCGTGCGCGTGGCACGGGGACTGCGCCCGCCGTCGCCGAGGCCGGCGAAGCACGAGCACGCGCGCTCGAGCAGCGGCTCCGATCCACCGACGAGAAGCTGCGCGTCGCCGAGGATCAGCAGCGCACTGCGGAAGAGCGCGCAC
>JAYVCF010000098.1:0-5103 GCA_043750095.1 Deltaproteobacteria bacterium | reverse complement strand
AGCACGCGGGATCGAGACGCGCCTCGGTGTAGTGCGTCTGCCAGCCGACCAGCGCGAAGCCGACGAGGCCGCCGGTGTACGCGGGGTCGGTGCGGATGTTGGTGCCCGTGATCGTGGTGCCGACGGGCGAGTCCACGGGGACGATCACGTGGATGTCGGCCGGGTCGGCGGGCACCGTCGAGACGCCGTCGGTGTTGTACCAGCCGACCGCGAGGTGGCTCGCCGTCTGGTTGAGCACGAGCGTCGCCCTGAAGTCGCAGAGCGGCGAGAACACCGCGGGCCTCGAGGCGCCGTCGGTGATGTAGTTGATCGCCTCTCCGCGAGCAGAGAACAAGGTATAGAGCTGCGTCTCGCCGTTGGCCGAGTCGCGCGGCAGCACCATCCCGTTGGGCTGGGTGATCTCCGCGTGCGCGAGCGCAGGCAGCGCGAGCAGGGCGACCGAGAGCGCGAGCGTGCGGGCCGATCGAGTGCGCATCCCGTCATGGTACGCCGGCGCGACGTTCGATGCCCTCAGCCGCTCGGCGAAGATGGCGCTCAGCTCGGGTTGGCGGAACCGAGATGCCACTGGCCTGCGGCATCGCGCTGCCAGCTCGTCGGCGCGGCGCGCGAGGACATCGTCGAGGTGCGGGCGACCTTCTTCACCTGCGACGCCGGCTCGGGCTCCATCTTCTTCGCCTGCGCCTGCGCGCGGCCAGTGACGAAGAGGACCAGCGCGAGCGTGACCACCAAGGCGAGGTGACTGTTCATCGCTGGACCCTGAACGACTCTGATCTCGAGGGGCAACTTCCTCGAAGGGCGCTCGGAACGAGACGAGCTACTCTCGCCGCTACGGGAATGACGACGACGCCTGCGCCGCGCGAGATTGCCGCCGAGCCGATCGATGCGGCGCGCTACGCGGCCTATGGCGCGCTCGTCCGCGCGGGGCCGGCGCATGCGGCGCGCTCGGCCAATCACGACACGGCCGAGGCCTGGGACGCGCTCGCGCTTCTCGAGAACATGCGCGGCGCGGATGCGCGCTGCACGGCCTCGTTGTTTCGCTGCCGTGCCTACGCGGCGAGTGAGATCCCCATCCGCTGGCTCGAGCGCCACGCCGACTCGACGCAGATGTTCGTGCCGATGCGCGCGGCGCGCTACCTCGTGATCGTGGCGACGGGTGGCGAGCGGCCCGACCTCGCCACGCTCGCGGCGTTCGTCGTCGAGGGAGCGCAAGCGATCACGTATGCGCCCGGGACGTGGCACCACCCGATGATCGCGCTCGTCGAAGATGCCGAGTTCGTGAACGTGATCTTCACCGACGGCAGCGCCCGCGACTGCGACGAGATCGCCTACGACGTCGCGCCCGCAGTCGTCGTCGTAGCCGCCGCGACGTGACTCCGGACGGCCGCGATCGCGAGCGCGGTGGCGTTCACCCGGGTTCCACTGCGCCATAGAGGGCCAGCCACGCCACCATGTTGGCGTGTGAGCAGCCATGCGAGCGTTTCGCGCGCGGCGCCTGTATCTTGCGCCGCGCTGTGGCCGAACAACCCGTACGCATGGTCGCGACCTTCGCGCGCGCGACGCGTGCGGCGCTCGAGAGCGTGGCAGCGCCGCCGATCGCGACGTCGCTCCTCTTCCGCGCGGTCGCGGCGAGCGGGCTCAGCTCGGTGCCCGAGGACATCGCCGCCTTCCGTTCGTTCGTCGATGGACCGCTGCGCGTCGAGCTCCAGCGCTCGCTGGGCGCCGGGGCGGTGACGCTCGTGGTCGGTCAGCTGGGTCACGCGCTCTCGAGCGCGCGCGCCGACGCGGGCGCCATCCACACGGCGCCGCATCAGTCGGGCTCGCATCCGGTGGTCCGCCGTCGCGACTCGCTTCTCTCTCCGCCGCTCTCGGGTCACGAGGGGCCGATCTCGGCGCGGCACCCGACGCTGCCTGCGCCGTCGAACACGACCGCCGCGTCGTCGAGGCCTCCCGTCGCGACCAGCGGCTCGGATCGCGTGCTCCGCGGGCCGCGATCACCCGTGCCCATGCGCACGGAGGACGCCCCGCCCGACGCGCGTCGCCTGCGACCGCCTGCCGTGACCGTCCCCGCGATGGCGCGCGTGAGCGGTGCGCCGCTTCCCTCGTGCGTCCTCGTCGTGAGCCTCGATGCCGCGCTCGCGAGGGAGGTCGCCACGGAGATCGATGGGCGATGCGCGGTGATCGCGATCGCAACGCCTTCCGATCTCGCGCGGGCCGCGACGCGCACGGGCGATCGGATCGTCGTGCTCGTCGACAGCACGCTGCCGGCCATCGACCTCCCGACGCTCGTCGGCCTCGCGCCCATCCTTCCGCCCGACACGCGCATCGTGCTCTGGGGCGCCGACGAGCGGACGCGGGCTCGGCTCGCCTCCCAGTTTCCGGCGACGCGTACCTGGGTGCCCAGCGGTGACTCGACCACGCCCGGAACCTTCGCGCTCTCGATCCCCTGACTCACGTCGCGCTCCGATGTGGGTGACGCGCGTCGAGCGCCGCCTGCCGCCGGCTTCGGGTACGATGCGCCATCGGGGGTCTCGATGAGCTCGTACTCGCGCAAGCTTCTTCGTCGCATCGCGCTCGGCCTGCCGCTGGTGGGCGCGCCGCTCGGCGGGGTGTTGCTGCTCACCTCCGCGTGCACGTGCTCGAACGGAAACTGCGGCCAGCCGTTCGCGATGACGACGCATCCGATCGACGCGACGCAACACGCGCAGCTCTTCGACGCCATGGGCCTCTTCATCGGTGGGATGTCGACCGGGTGCCGCGACGTCTGTCTCCAGCTCGACGTGAGCGGGCCGACCGACGGCGGGATCGACGCGGGCGGCGGAGATGCGGGCCTCGGCGCGGCACTCTACTCGTCGGTGACGTGCTCGGTCGCGAGCCCGGGCGGGGTCGAGACGGTGTCGTGCACGTACTCCAATCGCTGCATCGGAGGGCGCGCGCCGAGTGGGCTCGCGCGCGCCGAGGTCGCAGGCGGCGGCGTCGGCGGCTGGCTCGCGCGTGCGGCACACCTCGAGCGCGCGAGCGTTCCCGCGTTCGAGGAGCTCGCGATCGAGCTCGCGCTGCATGGCGCGCCCGAGCGCATGGTGGGCGCCGCCGCTCGCGCTGCCGACGAAGAGCGTCGACATGCTGAGCTCGTCGAGGCGCTCGCGCTTCGTCGCGGCGCGACCATTCCAACGGTGCAGCGATCGCCGGTGGGCGCGCGCTCGCTGCGCGCTCTCGCCGAGGACAACGCAGTCGAGGGCTGCGTGCGGGAGGCGTACGGCGCTCTCGTCGCCGCGCACCAGGCCCGCCACGCGATGGATGCGGAGGTGCGCGTGGCGTACCAGGAGATCGCGGCCGACGAGGCTCGCCATGCGCTGCTCTCCCTCGCGATCCACGAGTGGGCCTCTGCCCGGCTCGCGCGTCCCGCCGCGCTCGCGGTGGAAGCGCGTCGTCTCCACGAGATCGAAGCGTGGCGTGACGCGATGGTCGAGCCGGAGCCGAGCACCCGCCGCGCGCTCGGGCTCCCGTCGGCGACGGCGAGCGCCGCTCTCCTCGCCGCGCTCGCGTAGTCGCACTCCGTTCCGCGATTGCGCCAGGGGGGCGCCCAGCCGATCCTGTGTGGATGGGCATCTCGACGCGCAACTCGGCCTGTGTGCTCAGCGCGATGATCGGGTCGCGCTCGACGACGCTTCGTCTCGTCGCCGCGTGGAGCTTCGCGTGCGGTGTCTTCGTCGCGAGCGCGAGCGCGCACGCCCAGGTCTGGCGCGGAGACTTCGAGACGGGTGACCTCTCGCAGTTCTCCACGCTCAACGCGACGATCGGCGGCCGCGACTACATCACGGTCGTCGGTGACGTCGTCGCGCATGGCGCGCACGCGGGTCGGATCGCGCTCCACGACGACGCGGTCTGGCCGAACGGGCTCAAGCGCGTCGAGCTGCATCACAGTCCCACGGCGGGCCGGACTGCCGAGGGCGCGGGCCTCTACTTCGCATGGAGCTTCTATCTGCCCGTGACGCTTCCCAGCGATCCCGATCAGACGATCGGCTACTGGGAGTCGAACACCAGCTACCACCAGCTCATGGCGTTCGTCGTGCGGGGCCAGGACCTCGAGTTCTACACGCAGCTTCCGACCTATCACTCGCAGTGGATCGGAACCGGCGTCTTGACGCCCGCGACGTGGCATCGGATCGCCATGCACATCGTCTGGTCGCAGTCTGCCGCGGGCCGCGTGGACGTATGGCTCGATGGCGCCGCCGTCGTGACGGGCCTCGCGGTGCCGACGCTCGCCGACACGAACGCGGCGTTCACGCAATTCGGTCTGCTCCGTGGCGCCATCGCGTTCACCGACGTGCCCGTGATCTACGTCGATGATGCGCTCGAGGGCGACTCGCTCGCGGACGTCCACTACGACGAGCTGCCGAGCACGATCCCCGACGCGGGTCCGAGCACGCCCGACGCGGCCACGGCGACCGACGCATCGAGCGGCGCCGACGCGTCGAGCGTGAGCGATGGCGGCCGCAGTGCCGATGCCGGCTCACGCGACGCGGGCCGCGCGACGACGATCACCGGTGGCTGCGGATGCGTCATCGGTTCGCGCGATGGCTCCTCGGCCCTGGCGCTCGTGGCGGCCTTGTCGATCCTGATCGCGTCGCGTCGCCGCAAGCTCGGCGGCCAGGCACTCACGTCCGCGTGATGTGCGGGACCTGAAAGAAGCCCTCGGTCGGGGAGAAGTTCATCTCGTGCGCGAGCACCTCGACGACCTGTGAAGCGTCCGCCGTCGGCCAGGCGATCGCCTCCATCGCGGCCCGCACGCAGAGCATCGACGCGATCCGCATGTTCGTCGCGCGGGGCGCTGCGTCGCGATATCCCGATCCATCCTCGGGCGCGTCGTTCTCGGCCGTGACGTTCCAGATGTCCACGGTGACGTCGTCGATCGGGAGGACCGCGAGGAGCTCTCGTCCGACGCGAAGCGCGAGCCCGCAGACGTAGTCCTGGTACACGTCGAGACGCTCGCCGGGCGTTCGCAGCGGCGCGCCCGCAGCGCTCGACTCGCGCGGCACGATGTCTCCCAGCGGCGCGCGGAGATCGACGTGGGCGGTGGTCGTGTCGAGCCCGACGCGAACGCCG
>JAYVCF010000097.1:0-4357 GCA_043750095.1 Deltaproteobacteria bacterium | reverse complement strand
CCCGAAGGGCCCCCGCGCAGCGCGCCTGCGCGCTGCAGGAAACGAACGGAGAGCAAGGGATTCGAACCCTTGGAACCGTTACCGGATCACTTGATTTCGAATCAAGCGCCTTCGACCACTCGGCCAGCTCTCCGCGGGCGAAACTAGCAGCCGCGTTTTCCTGGTCAAGATGTGTTCACCGAGTTTGACAGACCAAGTCGCGCCGCTATCATCCGCCTCCCCGTTCGGGACTCATAGCTCAGCTGGATAGAGCACTGGCCTACGGAGCCAGGGGTCGGAGGTTCGAATCCTCCTGGGTCCGCTGCCTCCCTTCGCTGCCTCTCGTCAGAAATGTCGGAGCGATTCTCCCGAGCGCGCTGTGCCGCCTTCTCGATCGCGGCACAGGTCGCGGCGCTCGGAGCGGCATCGGGTACGGCGGGCTGCGACACCTCGCGTCTCACCGCCCACGCGAGCGGCGACCTGGTGGTGCGCGCGAGCGACGAGCTCCAGCGCCACTGGGACGACGAGCTGATCGGCGACGCGATGCCGGGCACCATCGTCCAGCTCGAGGGCGTGTTCGCGGTCGTGCCCGACGACGAGACGATCGGCCTCGTGCTCGTGCGCGCGTACGCCGCGTACACGTTCGGTTGGATCGAGGACGAAGCGGAGCTCGCCGAGGCCGCCGGCGATCTCGAAGAAGCCGACCGCGTTCGCGCGCGCGCGCGACATCTCTACGAGCGTGCGCGCAACGTGGCCGTGCACTTGCTCCGTCGTCGCGACGCGGGCATCGACGCGGCCATCGCCGGAGGTCCCGAGACGCTCGCGCACTGGCTCGGGGCGCACGTGCAGTCGCGCGAGGCCGCGATGCTCTCGCTCTGGACGGGGCTCGTGTGGGGCTCGGCCATCGGCATGTCGAACGGTGACCCCGAGCTCGTCGCCGACCTCAGCATCACGCGCGCCTTCGTCGAGCGTGCGGTCGCCTACGACGAGACGCTGGAGCACTCGGCGGGCCTCACCTTCCTCGGCGGCATCTCGAGCGCGACCGGCGAGGGCATCGGCGGCGACCCGGCGCGCGGCCGCGAGATCTTCGAGCGCGCGCTGCTCACCACCGACCGCCGCACCTTCGTCGTGCAGCTCGCCTATGCGACGACGTACGCCATCACGGTGGGCGACCGCGCGCTCTTCGTGAGCCTGCTTCGCGAGATCGTCGACGGCGGCGATCCGGATCCGGATGCGCGCCTCGGCAACCGCGTCGCCCGCCGTCGCGCGATCCATCTCTTGCGGCGCGTCGACGATCTCTTCTGATGGGCCTCTCTGCTCCGAAGGTCATCGGCACCGAGATCGCCGAGTATCGCGCGACGCCGCACCCGAAGCCGTTCTTCAAGACCGTGCTCGACAGCAAGCGGATCTTCGAGGGCGCCAAGACCACGGTGACCACCAAGGTCGAGAACGGCGCGCTCGAGATCGTCTCGGCGCACGAGACGCGCGTCGGCCGCATCGACGAGACCGCGAAGCTCGACACGAAGAGCGGCGTCGTCATGCGCTCGCTCGATCGCACGCAGAAGGACCTCGAGGGCAAGGTCGTACGCGTTGAGCGCGTCGACTTCCTGACGAGCGCGGTGCTCCTGCCCGAGCGCACGTTCCCCGAAGTGCTCTTGCCCTTCGTGCTGCGCGGCCACTCGCTCGAGGCGCGCGACTACGTGTACTCGTGGAGCGTCGATCGCTTCGTCGCGCGCGTGTACTTCGAGGTCAGCAAGCGCGGGCAGTCGATCAGCGTGCCGGCGGGAACGTTCCGCACGAACCACGTCGTGATGTACCCGGACCTCAACGACTGGATTCCGCTCGGCTCGGTGCTCACCACGCTCGCGAAGCCGCTCCTGCCGAAGTACCACATGTGGTTCGAGGAGGCGGCGCCGCACCGCGTGGTGCGTTTCGAAGGCGCGTACGGTCCGCCCGGCGCGCCCGAGCTGATCCTCGAGCTCTCCAAGTCCACGCCCTGAACGTGGCACTTCCTACCCCCAACCGGCGTGTCCTGTGATTGAATCGGCCCCGCGAGCGTCGCGTCGAAGGGCCATCGCGACCGCGCCTGTGGGAACCATCACGCGAATGCAGCACCGCTCCGCTCTCGTCCTCTTGCTCGCGCTCTCGCTCGGCGGGACGGGCTCGGCACAGCCGCCTGCCGCGACGCCGACCACGATCCACGTCGCGACGCTCGCGCCGCGTGGCAGCGCGCCCTATCGCGTGCTCACCGCGTGGGGCAACTCGCTACGCGAGCAGACCGGCGGGCAGCTCTTGATGCACATCGCGTCGGGCTCCGACGAGCACACGTTCGTGACGCAGCTCCAGGGGCATCACATCGAAGTCGCCGCGGTGACCTCCGTCGGGCTCTCGACCCTCTGCCGACCGGTGCTCGTGCTCCAAGCGCCTGGCGTGGCGGAGGACTACGCGCAGATGGATCGCGTCCGCACCGCGCTCGACGCGACGCTGCGAAGCGAGCTCTCGACGAACGGCTACACGTTGCTCGGCTGGGGGGAAGCGGGGCGCGGTCGCATCTTCTCGACGCGCGCAGTGTCGAGCCCGAGCGACGTGGCCACCGCGCATCCCTGGCAGCTTCCGGGAGACGCGATCTTCGGTGAGTTCCTCAGCCAGCTGCACGCGACGCCCGTGCCTCTGCCCCTCTCCGGCGTCCTGCCGGCGCTGACGGCCGGCCACGTGGACGTCGTGCTCGGCTCGGCCACGATCATCAACGCGCTGCAGTGGCATACGCGGCTCACGCACGTCATCGGTGGCTCGCGCGCCGTGCTCCTGGGCGCGACGCTGATGTCGCGCAGCGTGTACGAGGGCCTTCCGGCGGCGCAGCGCACGATCCTCGACACCACGGCGGCGCAGGCCCACACGCGCCTCTTGCACGACATCCGCGCGAGCGACGACCGCGCCTACGCGACGCTGGTCACGCGCGGGATGATCGAGACGAACGCGTCCGCACACGACGCCGCGTGGATCGCCGTGGCGACGCAGACGCGTCACGCGCTCGTCGGCCGTCTCTACACGCAGGCCCTGCTCACACAGGCGATGACCGCCGCAGGCCATCCGTGATGGTACGCTCGCGCCCTCGCGCATGAAAAATCGCCTGAAGGCCCCTCCAGTATGAACGACCGCGTCACGATGACGCCGGCCGACATGCTGATCGGCCGAATCCTGGACGGGAAGTATCGGCTCGACCAGAAGCTCGGCGCGGGCGCGATGGGCGCGGTGTATCGCGCGACGGAGTCGAACGGCCAGCCCTGCGCGGTGAAGGTGATGGGGCACGAGGCCGTGGCCGACGCATCGCTGCGCGAACGCTTCGAGCGCGAGGCGCGCGCTCTCTTCGCCCTCCGGCATCCGAACGTCCTCGAGGTGCGCGACTTCGGCGTCGATCAAGGCCTGCCTTATCTCGTGATGGAGCTGCTGGAGGGCCGCACGCTCGAGGACATGGTCGTCGATCACACGCCCGATCCCGCGACGGGCATCGAGCTGGCGAAGGACGTGCTGCGCGGGCTCGCGTTCGCGCACGAGAAGGGCGTGCTCCACCGCGACCTCAAGACCGAGAACGTGTTCTGCCAGTGGGATGGCCAGCGCTGGCGCGCGAAGCTTCTCGACTTCGGCCTGGTGAAGTTCGCGGACGAGGAGAAGTGGGGCTCGGGCAAGAAGCTCACGATGCAGGGCTCGGTGTTCGGAAGCCCCGCGTACATGTCACCCGAGCAGGCGACGGGAACACCGATGACCGCGCGCTCGGACGTCTACTCGGCGGGCGTCGTGCTCTACGAGATGATCACGGGCGCCTGGCCCTTCGAGGCGGACAGTCAGATCGAGATGCTGCGCATGCACCTGATGCAAGCGCCGCCCCCGATGGAGTCCAAGCGCGAGGCGCTGCACGTGTTGCCCGCACTGCAGACGATCATCACGCGCTCGCTCGCGAAGAAGCCGGCCGAGCGCTACGTCGATGCGCGCGAGATGCTCGCGGCGCTGGAAGCGATTCCGCCACCGGCCGCGTGGATCGACGCGAGCCGGCCCTCGATCGTCGCACAGGCTCAGCCGCTGCCGCCGCCCTCGACCGTGCCACAGATGGCGATGGCGCAACCGAATGCGCCGGCGCGTCGCTCGCTGGTCCCGATCATCTTCGGGGTGGGCATCTTGATCGCGTTCGTGATGCTGGCGCTCGCCGCCGTCGCGTTCGTCATGATGCGCTGACACCAGCGTTTTCTTCCTTCGTTTCTTCCCTGTGTTTCTTCCGGGGGGCGGTCGTCGCCCGAGCGCGAGAACTTCCGCACCTCTCGGGCGTCCCTGCACTCGGTCGTCTGTTACCCTCGCCCCGCTTCGGCCCACCCAAGCGCGGCGG
>JAYVCF010000096.1:0-4568 GCA_043750095.1 Deltaproteobacteria bacterium | reverse complement strand
CCGTACTCCTTCATCAGATCGAGCGCGACCAAGTAATCGCGCAGCTGCTCGCGCGTGCTGTCCTCGGTGAAGTCTTGCGCGTTGGTCTCTCCGCCGATCTCTTCTTTCCAGTGGAACGTGACGCCCTTGTCTTTCACGAGCTTCAGCGCGTCGTGGATGCGCGCGTTCTCGATGCGGCGGCCGCGATCGATGATCCAGGCCTGATCGATCTTGTGCTCGGCAAAGCCGACGTCCTTGAGCAAGCGCGGGCCGAAGTAGCCGTTGATCATGCCCATCGAGGTGTCGCCCAGCATCAGGATGAGCGCGCGCTTCTTCCGGAACGACTCCGCGACCTGCTTCGCTCGCTTCGACGCCGCCTCCGAGATCGGCGCGTGCGCGTGGAGATCTTTCTCCGAGTACGCGACGCGACCGCTCGAGCACCACTGATCGAGGCGCTCCATGAAAGCCGCGTCCTTCGTCCAGTCGGGCGCGTCGGTCCAGATGCGTGAGTGCGCGCGGTCGACGTACTCGAGGCACGCGCCCGTGTTGAGCAGGCCGACGAGGCCGGGCCACTGCCCCGAGAAGTTCGATGCGAGCAGCAGCGGGTTGTCTTTGTTCACCACGCCGTCGCAGGTGTGCGGCCCGTAGAACCAGTGACAGCAGACGCCGACCATCGGATCGTCGATCGGTCCGAGCTTCTCGATGGACTCGTGCGGCTTGGTGAGAAAGCCCTCCACGCGATAGGGCGTGCGCCCGAGCTTGGTGAGCGCCGCTTCGAGCTGCCTCGTCGCTGCTTCCACGCTGGGAAGTGCGACCTCGTTGGGCTTGCTTCGCGCATCGCCCGGCCAGAACACCGCGACCTTCTTCGTCATGGCGGGCGAGATTATCCGAGGCCGCGCGTGCTTGACACCACCCGTCGTTTCGCGCGACGCACGAGCCGTGACGCGTACCTCTCTCTTCATCGTGCTCGCTCTCTTGGCCGCTTGCAGCGGAGGGGAGAGCTCCTCGTCGGCGCCCGCGACGTCGACGGCGCCGGCGGCTCCGGCGCGTCGCACGATCGCCGTGATCCCCAAGGGCACGACGCATGTCTTCTGGCGGTCGGTTCACGCGGGTGCGCTGCGCGCGGCGCACGAGCTCGACGTGGACATCCTCTGGCAGGGCCCGCAGCGTGAGGACGATCGCGCGGGACAGATCCGCGTGGTCGAGGACATGATCACGCGGCACGTCGACGCCATCGTGCTCGCACCGCTCGACGCGACGGCGCTGGTACCGGTCGCGAACGAGGCGCGCGGCGAGCACATCCCGGTCGTCGTCTTCGACTCGGGCATGACCTGGGACGGGCTGGTGAGCTTCGTCGCGACCGACAACGCGGCCGGAGGCGCGCTCGCCGCGACGCGCATCGGCACGCTCCTCGGCGGCCACGGTCGCGTGATGGTGATGCGCTACCAAGAAGGCAGCGACTCCACCGCGCAGCGCGAGCGCGGCTTCCTCGAGGCGATGCGCGCGAGCTATCCGGGCATCGAGATCGTGAGCGAGAACCAGTACGGCGGCGCGACGACCGAGACCGCATACGCGACGGCCGAGGGCCTGCTGGTTCGCTTCACCGACGTGGACGCAGCCTTCACGCCCAACGAGTCGACGACGTTCGGCATGCTGCGCGCGCTCCGCGATGCCTCGCGTGCGGGCGCTTCGGCGGAGCATCGCGTTCGGCTGGTCGGCTTCGATGCGAACGAGGCCATGGTCGCGGCGCTCCGCGCGGGCGACATCGACGGGCTCGTTCTCCAGAACCCGGAGCGCATGGGCGAGCTCGCGGTGCGCACGGCCGTCGCGAACCTGCGAGGCGAGCACGTCGAAGCGCGGATCGACACCGGCGCGACGATGGTGACCGCGGAGAACATGGATCAGCCGACAGTGCATGCGCTGCTCGCGCCGGACCTGTCGATCCTCGACGCGGAGTAGGGAGCGAGAGCGAGAGCGAGAGCGAGAGCGAGAGCGAGAGCGAGAGCGAGAGCGAGAGCGAGAGCGAGAGCGAGAGCGAGAGCGAGAGCGAGGTCGACGGCCGCGGCTCGTTCGTCGTATCACCCGAGCGTGACCGAGGCCCCGATCCTCCGAATGTCAGGCATCGAGAAGCGCTACGGCGCGCTCGTCGCGCTGGGCGGCGTCGATCTCGAGGTGCGGCGCGGCGAGCTGCACGCACTCGTGGGCGAGAATGGCGCCGGAAAGAGCACGCTGATGAAGGTGCTCAGCGGCGCGGAGCAGCCCGACGCGGGCACGATGTCGCTCGCGGGTGCGTCGTACGCGCCACGAGATCCGCGCGATGCGCAGACGCGCGGCATCGCGATGATCTACCAGGAGCTCAACCTCGCGCCCGACCTGACGGTGGCCGAGAACATCGTGCTCGGGCGTGAGCCGTCGCGCTTCGGGCTCGTCGATCGCGCCGCGCGTCGCGCGATCACGGACCGGGTGCTCGCGGTGCTCGCGCATCCGGATCTCGTGCCCGATCGGATCGTGCGCACGCTCGGGCCCGGTGCGCGGCAGCTCGTGGAGATCGGTCGCGCGCTCGCGTTCGACGCCAAGCTCGTGGTGCTCGACGAGCCGACCAGCTCGCTCTCTGCCGTCGAAGCACGCGCGCTCGATGGTGTGCTCGATCGACTGCGCGAGCGCGGGGTGTCGATCATCTACATCACGCACTTCCTCGAGGAGGTCGAGCGACTCGCCGAGCGATACACCGTGCTGCGCGACGGGCACACCGTCGGGAGCGGGGTCGTGCGGGGCACGCCGATGAGGTCGATCGTGGCGCAGATGGTCGGGCGGCCGCTCGAAGAGATCCATTCGCGTCACGACCGAGCGCCGGGCGAGGTGATCTTGCGGCTCGACGGGATCGCGGGCGAACGGCTGCCGGTGTCGGCGTCGCTCGAGCTGCACCGCGGCGAGGTGCTCGGCATCGCGGGCCTCGTCGGTGCGGGCCGGACGGAGCTGCTGCGTGCGTTGCTCGGGCTCGATCCCGTGCGTCGGGGAACGATCACGGTTGCTGCGCACACGGATCGCGGAGCCTCCGTGACGACACGCATCGCGCAGGGCGTCGGGATGTTGAGCGAGGACCGCAAGTCGGAGGGCGTCGCGCTCGATCGGCCCATCGCCGACAACATCATGCTCACGCGCGACGTGGCCCGCTTCGGCGTGCTCCGCCCGAGCGAGCGCGAGCAGACGGCGCGCGCATGGATGGAAAAGGTCGGCATCAAGGCGCGCACTCCGAATCAGCGCGCAGGCGATCTCTCGGGCGGCAACCAGCAGAAGGTCGCGCTCGCGCGCCTGCTCCAGCAGGACGCCGACGTCTTGCTTCTCGACGAGCCGACGCGCGGCATCGACGTCGGCAGCAAGTCGGAGATCTATGCGCGCATCGATGCGCTCTGCGCCGCGGGGAAGGCCATTCTCGTGGTGAGCTCGTACCTGCCCGAGCTCCTCGGGGTCTCCGATCGGATCGCCGTGATGCGGCGCGGAATTCTCGGGGACGCGCGACCGACCTCCGAGTGGACCGAGGCCTCGCTCCTCGAAGCGGCGACGCTGGAGACGGCTGCGTGAAGGATCGCGCGCGTGCGCTGCTCTCCTCGGCGGGCCCTGCGATCGGCGTCGTGGTCGCGCTGCTGCTCTTCTCGTTGCTCGCGCCGGATCAGTTCCTCTCGCTCTACAACTTCCGCACGGTCGTCACGCAGACGGTCATCGTCTCCATCGGCGCGATCGGGGCGACCTTGGTGATCGCCAGCGGCGGGATCGATCTCTCCGTCGGATCCGTCGTCGCGCTCTCGAGCGTGGCGACGGCCGTGCTTCTCCGCGACGGATCGTCGCCGCTGGTCGCGCTGCTGGGCGGCATCGCGGTCGGGGGTGTCTGTGGCGCGGCGAACGGCTTGCTCGTGACGCGCCTGAAGATCGTTCCGTTCATCGTGACGCTCGGCACGATGGGCATCGCGCGCGGCGTAGCGAAGTGGCTCGCGAACGAGCAGACCGTGAACGCGTCGGCCGGCTGGCTCGAGGACCTGATGCGCAAGACGCCGGATCCGCGCTGGCTCGTGGTCTCGCGCGGCGCTTGGATGACGGCGCTGCTCGCTGCCGCCGTGGCGTTCGTGCTGCACCGCACCGTGTTCGGCGTGCACGTGCTCGCCGTGGGATCGAGCGAGCCGACCGCGCGTCTCGCCGGCGTGCGCGTCGAGCGCGTGAAGCTCGGCGTCTATCTGCTCGGCGGACTCTTCGCGGGCCTCGCCGGCGTGCTCCAGTTCGGTCGGCTCACGGTCGGCGATCCGACCACCGCGCTCGGGCTCGAGCTCGACGTGATCGCGGCGGTCGTGATCGGTGGCGGCAGCCTCAGCGGCGGACGCGGCAGCGTCGGCGGCTCGCTGCTGGGGGCGTTCTTCATGGCGGTGCTCGCGAACGGGTGCACGCTCACCGCCGTTCCGACGTACGTCCAGGAGATCGTGGTCGGGGCGATCATCGTCGTGGCGGTGGCGATCGATCGCGTGCGTCGCGGACGAGCGTAGTGTGGATTTCGATGCGTTCGGAGCTCGTCGATCTCACTGGGTCGCGCCGGAGGTGTG
>JAYVCF010000095.1:0-4731 GCA_043750095.1 Deltaproteobacteria bacterium | reverse complement strand
GAACCAGGAGGGAAACGGCGTTCTACCTCACGAGACCGAAGCCGGACCGAAGTAGGACTCCGTCGCGCCGACGCCGGACTCCGTCGCGCCGACGCCGTGTCTGTTCTGACGTCGGAACAGTCTCGTCCGGTACGCTCGCTCTTCGTGACGGCGAGCCCTCCACCGGCCCCGGCCGAACAGCCCGCGTCGAGCTTCTCCGTCGGCGTCACCGCCCCCGCGCGTCGAGCACCGCTCGAACGTGACTCTCGAACGTCTCCCCGAGGTACTCCGCGAGCAGGCGGCACGCTGAGTGGACCGTCGCGAGATCCGTCTTCCCGAGTTCGCGGTGGACGACGTTCTTCACGTGGTCGCTCAGCGCGGCGTCGGACCACGCGCCGGGCTCGGCGTCGAGAAGCTCTTGAACCGCGTGCGAGACGTTCAAAGCGATCGAGGGCACGTCGCCGACCTCGCGGATGTTCCTCTTCGCGCCCTCGACGTACGCAGAGACGCCGTGCCGACGGAAGCGCAGGCCGCTCTCGATCCCGGCGATGAACGCGAGCGCGGCGATCTGATCGGCGGTCATCCCCCGATGGTAACAGGCAGGCCGCAAAGACGACGCCCGCCGAGAGCGGCTCGTCGGTGCGCGTCAGTCCGCTTCGCACGCAAAAGGGGGACGAGCGAGGCGACAAAGTGATCGTGACCGTCGCCGTCATCGGCGTCGCCGACTGAGATCAGCGTTATCATTCGCGCGTGAGGGACCTCGCATGGGCTCTGTCGATCGCGGTGACCGCCACGCTCACCGCGTCGCTGGCCGCCGCGCAAGCGGGGGACCGCGCCACCGTGGCGGTATCGACGGGCGAGCCCGGCGCTGAGGTAACGATCGCCAGCGGTGGCGAACGCTGGAGATGCGTCGCGCCGTGCCGTGCGGACGTGCCGGCGGGACGCGCGTCCGTGACCGTCATCCGCGGCGGGCGTTCCGTGACATCGTCCGTCGATCTCCTCGGCGGAGAATCGACGATGCAGGTAGTACCGCCCGGCGGCGACCTGTTCGTCGGAATGCTCTGGCTCATCGCTTGGGCCGAGCTGGAGGTGTTCGGCTTCGGTCTCAGCTTCGGGCCAGGGCAGACCGACACCGGGTTGCTGATCGTCGGCAACGCGATCGGCGGTCTCGGGCCGATCTTGGCGGTTCAGGCGGTCATTCAGTTCGCCAGGTACGCGGTCTCGGGCAGCGTCGAAGTGCGACGCGGAAGCCCCGCGCCCGTCACGATGCGGTGGGGCGTGACGCCAAGCGGCCTCGGGCTCGTCCTGTCGTTCTGATGCTAGGGCCGCGCGCGTGCACGTCCACGAAGCCGTCGCCGTCTACGTGGCCACGGGCGTCGGCGGTCCATCGGGCTCGCTCGCAAGGCGCTGAAGATCGGGCAGGTCCGCGGCGGGACCTTCGAGATCACGGGCGGCGAGGATCGTCGAGTCCTCCGCGACTACTCGCCCGTCGCCGTCGATCTCGACGCGGCGCTCGACGATGGGCTCGACCGCGATCTCGCCGCTCTGCTCCCTCGTCGTCGCCGAGACGATCGGCTCGGCAGTCGTCGCGCTCTCGTTCGCGGGCGGCGAGGGCGAACGGGATCGATCGCGTCCGGTCGTAGCCGTTCTACGACGTGTCGAGCCCGAGCTTGCAGCTCGGGTGGGCGCGGCCTCGGGAACACCGCTCGCATGAACGTCGTTGGCCCGGGATGGCGTCGGCTCGACGAGCGCGCCCTTCAACCGCTTGAGCTTCCGATGCAAGGTCTGCCGATCGACCCCGAGGATGCGGGCCGCCTCGGAGCGGTTGTTCGCGACGCGCGCGAGAACGTAGGCGATGTAACGCCGCTCGACCGCGGCGAGCGTGAGCAGCGGCTCGTCGGGGATCCCCTCGTCGTGACCATAGTAGCGAGGAGCAGCCTCGGCGCTCGGCGCGTCGGCGTTCCCGTCGCTCACGTTCTTCCCGGCTCGCCCAGCGCCGCGAGCGCTCGCTCCGCCACGGCACGCCGGGTCAGCACCAGGAGGTCGGCGACGAGCATCGCGATCGCCCGACGGAGTTCGTCTTCCATCGGTCCGAGTAGAGCAGGGGTCCCGCTTGGCGGAAGAGCGGGCCGCGCCCGCGAGAACAGCGCGACACCGCCGCGGGCGGCGTTCGGTGTCGGGGTCTTCGAGGATGCCGTCGGTGTCGCGACGTCCAGGCGCGAAGGGTGAGCGCATCGAGGTCACCACCGAGTCCCTTGACCGGGCTCGCGCGCTGCTTAGCTTCCGGGGCTCGACGGCGCTCGTCGTGGGAGGTGCGGATGGGATCCAAGCTGGACGAAGCGATCCGACGAGCGGAGCTTCTGCAGAGCCTGGAAGCGCAGCATCGCCGGTCGCGTCCGGTCGGACCGCATCGACGCATTCAAGATCGGGAAGACGAGCGATCCGCGCACGCGTGCGAGCGTCTACGGGGAGTACACGCACATGTACCTTCTCCACTCGACCCGCTCGAAGAGCATCATCGACTGGCTGGAGGCCGAACTCGTCGATCACTTCGACGACTCCGACAACGCGACGGGCGGCGGCGGCGGCTCCGACGGCGGCCCGCCGTATCACCTCTACCTGGTGCTCCGTCGCGTGGGCTGAGGAGGCGCGATGGACTTCGACCTCGCCTGGTTCGTACAGACGTTCGGCGTGGCTGGCCTCGCCGGGGCCGCAGCCTACGGCGGCGCCTGGCTCGCGAAGGGCGCGATCGAGCGCGCCGTCGCCCACGCAGCGAACATCGAGTTGGAGAAGCTGAAGGCGGCGCTCGTGAAGGATCTCGAACGCGAGAGAGAGGCCTTCGCCCGCGAGCTGGAGACGACGCGGAAGGACGCGGCGCGCGACCTCGAAAGGTTCAAGGTTGAGTTGATGCAAGGCGCCGAGGAGCGGCGCCTCGTGCTCGCGAAAGATCTTGAACGCGAGCGCGAGTCGTTCACGCGCGAGCGCTCGGCCACGTAGTTCATCGAGGTCGCGAGCGTAGAACGCTCGCTGACGTAGTTCATCGCCGTGCCTTTCTCTTCGGGACGCACCGGGCCGGTTCAGGTCCGCGAGACCGTCACCGAGTATGTCGACGAGCACAGGCTTGAGAGCGCGTCGCTGGTCACGTTCACGGTTCCGTCCCACTGGTCGGTTCTCGTGTTGTGCAAGCTCCTCGACACCGACAGTTTGTTGGAAGCGCAGCCACACATGCACATGATGCTGATGTTGTATGTGCACATGTTCCCGTCGGCCGCAGACCAGCCACCGGTGCAGCCGGCCATCGTCGTCGTATCGAAGCCCCCCGTGCGATCTGGTGGGAAGCGCCCGGTACTATTTGGGACCGCACCGCAGTTGCCCGATGTTTCGGTGTAGCGAAAGACGTAGAGCCCGGTGGGCGCCGGGCACGGGCTTGAGTTGCTCGAACAGCCCGCGAACGTGCAGAGCGCGCCTAAAACGCTCACGACCATCAGCCATCTCAGCATGTGCCCCCCCAAGTAGCGCGACGGTACCACGGAGCGTCATCCGCGAGCAGCGCCGCACGCCGAGTGGGACGGCGCGTTGGAGACGCGCCACGATCAAAGATCGCCGTTTGACGAGCGTTCGCGCGTTGGGCAGCCCGCGGGGCGCCGATCGGTCGCGACGCTACAGGCGCGCGATCGGGCCGCGTTGACGACGGTGCCGATCTCGGCTTCGATCGGCTCGCGATGGAGATCCCGCCGGGAACGTTGATCAACGGCAAGTACCGCGTCGAGCACGTGCTCGGCGAAGGCGGAATGGGTTTCGTCGTCGCGGCGAAGAACGAGCGCCTCGGTCGCGAGGTGGCGCTGAAGTTCTTGCACCCCACGCTGACGCGCCGCCCCGAGATCGTGAAGCGCTTCCTGAACGAGGCGCGAGCCGCCGTTCAGCTCCGCCATCCGAACATCGTGGACACCCTCGACGTGGACGAGGACGAGAACGGAAGCCCATTCCTCGTCTTGGAGCTTCTCGTCGGCGAGTCCCTCGCAGCGTTGCTGGCGAGGGTCGGCGCGCTGAGCTTCGACGACGCCTGTGCGATCCTGATCCCCGCGATGGAAGGGATCGCCGTCGCGCACGGGATGGGCATCGTTCACCGCGACCTCAAGCCCGACAACATCTTCCTTCACCGAGACGGTCGCGGCGACCTCGTCCCGAAGGTCTTGGATTTCGGGATCGCGAAGGCCGCCGACGCGGCTACCAACAACAACACCGCGACGGCCTCGATGCTCGGGACGCCCCTCTACATGGCCCCGGAACAGATCCTCGATTCGAAACGTGCGACGGCGGCGTCAGACGTGTGGTCGATGGGCATCGTGTGGTGCGAGTGTCTCGCGGGAACACTCCCGCACACGATCGACCCGAACGCGCCGCAGTTCCAGGTCTTGACGTGGCTCGTGAAGGAGCGCCCCCGGTCGTTGGAAGCAATCGCTCCGCATCTCGCTCACTCGATCGTCGCGGTCGTCGATCGCGCGCTCGCCGCCGACCCGAAGCAGCGGTACGCGGACACGGGAGCGTTCGCGCGCGCACTAGAATTGGTTCGCGAGCCGAGTTCCGCGCCCCGCGGCGTCCGCGAGCGCGACCGCGAACCGCGCGCGTCTGCACCCCGCCTGATCGCGCCGACGGTCGCGTTGGCGAGCGCGTCCGTTCGCGCTGTGGTCCCCGCTTCGTCGAGCGCGACTCCGACGCCTCTATCGATCTCGGGTGCGACGCACGAGCCGC
>JAYVCF010000094.1:0-22098 GCA_043750095.1 Deltaproteobacteria bacterium | reverse complement strand
CGGGCCGGTACCCAGCGTGAACGTGAGGGGGTCGCGCGAGCCGGCGGGATCGATGACCACGAGCGGATACCGAACGTGCTGATCGATCGCGGCCGTGGTCGGCGGGTGCGACGTGATCCTCGGTGCGACGTTGGTGATCGCGATGCTGCGCGAGCGGTGCGTCGTGTGAACGCCGTCCGACGCCTCGACGCCCACGACGAAGTGACCCGGACCGTCGGTCATGCCTTCCGCGACCGTCACGGCGCTCGCGCCCCTCATCTCGCCGTAGACGCCGTCTCCGTCGAGGTCCCAGCTCCACGTGACCGAGTCGCCTTCGGCGTCGGTGACGCGCACGCTGATGGGGAGCGGATCGCCTTCGTTCGCCGAGAAGGGCGCGACGAACGCGACACGCGGCGCACCGGGGACCGATGCGGTGCCGGTGGACGCACCGACGAAGTTCCGGAGCGCGCCGTTGAACGCGCCGGCGGGACCGGACGCGACCATCGCCCACTCGGTGTCGCTGGCATCGATCCCCGCGACCCACGCGATGTGGCCCTCCCCGAGGCTGCGGATCGACCACTGCGATCCGGTCGAGTCGAACTGAGCGCCGACGATGGAGACGGTGTCGCTCGCCAGGCCGCTCAAGGCTTCGTAGTCGCTGCCACCGAGGTTCGCGGGCGTGACGCCGCGGAGATCGACGATGCCGGTGGTGAGGTTGGTGTCGAGATCGACCACCCTCAGCGGCGCGCCCGTGAAGCTGGCGCCGCCCGTCGCGCCGAGGAATGCAAGCAGGCGCGTGTCGCCGTAGCCCACCGAGCCGTAGCCGGTGACGAAGACGTTGCCGCCATTCGCGACGAATGCTTGGAGGTTCGAGAACGCGAGCATGTCCGAGTGCGGCATGAACGCGCCGTCGTTCGTCGCGCTCCACACGATGCAGTCGTAGCTCGAGAGGTCGGGGTGAAACGACGGATTGAGCCCCAAGACGAAGTCGCGCTCGACGGTGGTCACGTCGTGTCCGTCGCCGCGGAGCACGTCGGCGATCGCGAGATCGGTGCTGTGGTCGCTGACGAAGAGGACTCTGGCGGCCGATGCGTGGTCCGGAACGGCCCCCCAGAGGACCAGGGCGAGCGCGCCGAGGACGGGTCGAAGACGGGTCGACATGGCGCGCGTCGGGCGAGTATACGCGTGCTGCACCGATGGCGCCCGAACGCGCAAACCCGATCTCACGCGCGCTCGTCGTGCCCTGTTACAACGAGGAGCGGCGGCTGCCGCTCGATGCGCTGCGGATGCTGCATCGCCTGCGCCCGGACGTGCACCTCTTCTTGGTCGACGACGGATCGACCGATGGAACGTTCGCGGCCTTCGAGCGCGCGCGGACCGAGATCGGTGCCGCCCACGTCACGGCCCATCGACTGGTGAAGAACTCCGGCAAGGCCGAGGCGGTGCGCATCGGGATGCAGGCGTGCATCGCGCGCGGCGCGAGCATCATCGGCTATGCGGACGCAGACTTCGCGACACCGCCCGAGGAGATCCTCCGGCTCTTGTCGCTGCTCGAAGACAGCTCGTACCAGGTCGTGCTCGGCTCGCGCGTTCTCCGGCTCGGTAGCGACATCCAGCGCTCACCCGTGCGTCACGTGCTCGGCCGCATCTTCGCCACGCTCGCCTCGAACGCCATCGACGTGGCCGTCTACGACACGCAGTGCGGCGCGAAGTGGTTCCGCGCGGGCGACGTCCTCGATCGCGCGCTGAGCACGCCCTTCGGATCGCGATGGGTGTTCGACGTGGAGCTGATCGCGCGCTTGATGGGACGCCTCGGCGACGAGCCGCACTGGCCCGACGAGGCGTTCCTCGAGGTACCGGTGCGCGCATGGCGTGACGTCTCGGGCAGCAAGCTCGCGCTCCCGGGGATGGCGAGGAGCCTCGCCGAGCTCGGAAGGCTCTGGCTCAAGAGGTGGTAACGGCGCGCGATGTGCTCGGCGCCGACGGGCCGCTCGCGCGAACCCGCGAGGGGCACGAGCATCGCGAGGGACAGCTCGAGATGGCGGCGTTGGTGGAAGCCTCGCTCGCGCACGATGGCGTGGCGCTGATCGAGGCGGGGACCGGCACCGGCAAGACCTTCGCCTACCTCGTGCCTGCGATCCTGTCGGGCAAGAAGGTGATCGTCTCGACGGGCACCAAGACGCTGCAGGATCAGATCGCCGAGCGCGATGTGCCGCAGCTGGCGCGCGCGCTGGGAAGAGAGGTGTCGCTCGCGGTGCTCAAGGGCCTGCCGAGCTACCTGTGTCGACGACGGCACGCCGAGCTCGCTCGCAGCTCCGAGTCGGTGACGAATCGCGCCATCGCGCGCGCGCTGCCCATGTTCGATCGGCTGGCGGAGAAGAGCGCGACGGGCGAGCTGCGCGAGCTCGAGGAGCTGGGCGAAGACGATCGCATCGTGCAGATGGTCGCCAGCAGCAGCGAGACACGCATCGGACCGCGCTGCGTCTATCACGACGAGTGCTTCGTCACGCGCGCGCGAAGAAGGGCCGAGGACGCGCAGATCGTGGTGGTGAACCATCACCTCTTCTTCGCGGATCTCGCGCTGCGCGCCGAGGCACGCTTGAGCACGGGGCGCGTGGTCGCCTCCGTCCTACCGGACTACGACGCGGTGATCTTCGACGAGGCGCACCAGATCGAGGACGTGTGCGCGCAGTTCTTCGGCGCATCGATCTCGCTCGCGCGCATGGAGTCGCTCGCGCGCGACGCCGATCGGGCGCTGAGCACGACGGGCAGCCTCGATCTCGCCGCCGAGCGCGCCGTCTCGACGCTGCGCGTGCGTTCGGCGGACTTCTTCGACCTCTTGCCGCGCGGCAACTCCGACTCGCGAGTCCCGATCGGTCCCGATCTCGGATCGCCGGCCGCCAAGGGCGCGCTCTACGCCCTCGATGCGGCCGTCGAAGCGCTCTCGGAGCGATGCCGCGCGCTCGCGCACGAGGGCGAAGCGATCGCGCAGCTCGCACGGCGCGGAGACCGCATGCGCAGCGCGATCGGCGCCATCGACGATCTCGCCTCGGGCACGCGGGTGGGGTGGGCCTCGCGCGAGGGAACCTCGGTGACGCTCGGCGCCACGCCCGTGGACGTCTCCGCGATCTTCCGACGCGAGGTCCTCGGCGAGAAGCGTCCGGTGGTGCTCACGAGCGCGACGCTCACGACGGGCAACCACTTCGAGTTCGTGCGCTCGCGCCTCGGGATCGACTTCGAGGTGGACGAGGCGCTCGTGCCCTCGCCCTTCGACTGGTCGTCGCAAGCGCTCCTCTATCTCCCCGAGATGCCCGATCGCCGCGGCCCCGAGTTCGCCAAGGCCGCGCAGGACGAAGTGCTGGCGCTGGTTCGCGCATCGAAGGGCGGCGCGCTCGTGCTCTGCACCTCCAAGGCTTTCATGAGCGAGCTCGGTCGCGCGCTCAGTGGAGAGCTGCGGAGCTCCGGCTTCCCCGTGCGCACGCAAGGGGATGCCCCTCGCGGCGTCTTGCTCGACTGGCTGCGATCGACCGGCAACGGTGTGCTCTTCGCGACGCAGAGCTTCTGGGAGGGCGTCGACGTGCCCGGCTCGGCGCTTCGGCTCGTGATCGTCGATCGTCTTCCCTTCGACGTGCCGAGCGATCCGCTGGTCGAGGCGCGCACACGCAAGCTCACCGAGGCGGGGCGCGATCCCTTCATGGAGTATCTCGTTCCCTCGGCGGCGCTGGCGCTGAAGCAAGGGTTCGGGCGCCTGATCCGCTCGCGGCGCGATCGCGGTGTGGTGGCGATCCTCGATGCGCGCATCGTCGAGAAGGGCTACGGGCAGCGATTCCTCGATAGCTTGCCGCCCGTTCCAAGAACACGCGAACGCGCGGCCGTCGAAGCGTTCTACGCTCCGCCGGCGTAAGCTCGCGGCATGCGCTCGGTCGTCGTCGTGGCCGCCATCCTCGGTGCGTGTGCGTCCCCACCTCCGTATGCGTGCTCGACGCCGGTCGACTCGTCGGGGCGTGGGCTTCCGCTCTGCCACCTCGCGAACGAGACACCGGTCTGCGACGCGGCCGGCGCGATGGCGCACTACGAGATGGACGCGCTCGGCGGATACATGCTCGTGGGCGGTACGACGGCGTCGTGCGACTCGAGCAACCAAGTGGTCTGCCCCGATCGCAGGGTTTCCCCTCACTGCATCGTGCAGCCCCTCGATCGCTGATGGACATCGCGTCGTGGCTCCGAGAGCTCGGGCTCGAGCGCTACGCGAGCGCGTTCGAGGAGAACGATCTCGACGTCGATCTGATCGCCACGCTCTCGGACGACGATCTCGTCGGCATCGGCGTGAGCTCGCTCGGTCATCGTCGGCGCATCCTCACCGCGGCGCGGCCGGCCACGCTGATGGCGCGCGCGAGCGGCGGTCCCGAGACGGGAGCTCACCCGCGCCCGATAGCGCTGCACGCGCCTTCGGCGGAGACGCCTGCTGCGGGTGGAGCGATGGTCGGCGCACCACTCGCGAGCGCGCTCGAGCTGCGTGGCTACCGCCTCGTCGATCTCATCGGCCACGGCGGCATGGGCGAGGTCTTTCGTGCGCGACAGATCGGCGTCGACCGCGAGGTGGCGATCAAGGTGCTTCGCGCGCGCGAGGGAGACGCCGAGCGAGCACGCTTCGCACGCGAGGCCCGCGCGATCGCGGCGCTGCGTCATCCGAACACGGTGCGCCTCTTCGACTATCTGATCGCCGACGACGGGAGCGCGTGCATCGTCATGGAGTACGTGCCCGGCGAGTCGCTCTGGGCGCGCCTCGCCAAGGAGAGGCAGCTGCCCTTCGAGCGCGTGGTCGCGATCGCGATCCAGGTCGCCGACGCGCTCTCCGAGGCGCACAGCAAGGGGATCATCCATCGCGATCTGAAGCCGGGAAACATCCTGATCCAAGACGCCGAAGGCTACGGGGAGTTCGCCAAGGTGCTCGACTTCGGGCTCGCGCGCCGTCTCAGCGACGAGGAGAGCCGACTCACGCGCACCGGGACCGTGCACGGCACGCCGCGCTACCTGAGCCCGGAGCAGATCCTCGGAACCGAAGTGGGGCCTGCGAGCGATCTCTACGCGCTGGGGATCACCATGTACGAAGCGCTCGCCGGACGCGCGCCCTTCGTGGCCGACGTCGATGCGGCGTTGCTCTTCAAGCACATGAAAGAAACGGCGCCTCCGCTTCCGCCCGAGGTCGAGCGTCCCGCCGCGTTCGACGGCCTCCTCGAGCGCTTGCTCGCGAAGTCGCCCTCGCTGCGGCCCGCGTCGGGCAGCGCGCTTCGTCGCGAGCTCGGCAAGCTCGTCCGTAGCGCGATCGACGTACGCGGCGTCTCGCGCGAGCCGACCACGGGACCGATCGCCACCGAGCGCCGAACCTTGATCGCGATCGACGTCTCGTTCGGCCTCCGCGCCAACACACCGCTCGGCGACGACGTTGCACACGATCTCGCGCGTCGCGGGCATGCTCTGGTGGACGCGGTCGCACGTCGCGTCGGCGCCACCATCAACGGTCGCAGCGCGCGCGGCGCACAGCTCGTGCTCGGCGCGCCGGTCGCACGACAGCACGATGCCCGGCGCGCGCTCGAGATGGCCCTCGAGCTCTCGACCGCTCTCTCGGCGATCGATCCGCGCCTCGACGTCCGGATCGGCGCCGCGGACGGCCTGGCGATCGCGGGTCCGGTGCGCAGCGGCGAAGCGAGCGCGGGATACCTCGTTTCGGGCGAGGCGGTCGATCGCGCGTCGGCGCTCGCCGCGCTCGCCGGCACGGGAGAGATCGCGCTCTCGCTCACGCTCGCCGATCGCGCGCCGCAGGGCCTCCTGATCGAGCGCCGTGCGGAGCTCGCGCGGCTCGTCGGGCGAGATCACGCGCGTGCAACGTCTTCTGGAGCGCTTCCTTTCGTCGGTCGGGCGCGCGAGCTCGCCGCGTTGCGGGGATGGATCGAAGAGACGCGCAGCACCGGCGCGGGCCGCATCGTGCTCATCACGGGCGAGCCCGGCATCGGAAAGAGTCGGCTCGTCGAGCGGCTGCTCGCGCTCGCCGAGACGCTCGGCATGCGCACGGCGCGAGGCGCTGCGTTCGACGTGGAGGTGCGCCCCGGAGGCGACGCGCTCCATCGCATCGCGCTCGAGCTCGTGGACCTGCCGGACGACCTCACCGATCGCGCCGCCGCGCTCGAGCGAAGGCTCGGTCCGGAGGCACTCCGCGCCGATCAGTGGCCCTTCCTCTATCACTTCCTCGGCCTGGGACTGCCCGGTCCGATGCAGCGCGTGTACGACGCGATGGACGCGCGCACACGCCTCGCGGGCTACCAAGGAACGATCGCGGCGCTCGCGCGGCACGAGGCGCACACGCAGCCGCTCGTCGTGGTCGTCGAGGACGTGCACTGGGCCGACGGACCGACGCTCGATGCGATCGAAGCCCTCGCCGCAGTGCTCTCGCGCGCACCGATTCTCCTCGCGCTGACCACGCGCCGCGAGGACGAAGCGCGCTTTCGTCACGTGCTCCTCGGGCACACCGTGGTTCGGCTCGACCTCGAGCCGCTCGGGCAAGCCGACGCGCTGGCGCTCGCCGCGCAGCTCGGCATCACGGAAGGAGATCGACAGGCCGCGGTCGTGGCGCGCGCGGGCGGCCATCCGCTCTTGCTCACCGAGCTCTCGCGGCGACCCGAAGACGACGACCACTCGCTGCCGACCGACGTGCGCGGGCTCGTGCAGGCGCGAATCGATCGGCTACCCGAGCAGGATCGCGCGGCGATCTTCGCGGCCGCCGTGCTCGGTCCGGTCGTCGCGGGCGCGCAGCTCGCCGAGCTCGTCGGCGATCCTCACTACGCCGCCGATGCGCTCGTCGAGCATCGCTTGCTCCGTCGCGAGCAGGGCGCGCTGGTCTTCGTTCACGCGCTCGTGCGTGACGCGGTGTACGGCGCGCTCGTCGAGGAGAGCCGACGTGCGCTGCACGCGCGAGCGGCCGAGATCGTGGCGGGCGAAGTCGCGCTCGTCGCCATGCACCTCGATCGCGCCGGCATGCCGAGCGCCCCAGGCGCGTATCTCGTGGCCGCGCGCGCCGACCTCGACCTGCATCGCTACGGCGACGCGAAGAAGCACCTGACGCGTGGGCTCGCGATCGCGACGAAGCCTGCCGATCGCATCGCGTTGCTCGAGAGCATCGGCCACCTCGAGCTGAGCGCGTTCGATCCCGAGGCCGCGCTCGCACACTTCCGTGCGCTGAGGGCGATCGCGGAGCTCGATGCCGACGTCCACCGCGCCGAGCTGGGGATCGCCGCGGCGCTTCGCGCGACCAGCCAGCGTCCGACCGAAGCGCTAGAGGCGCTCGATCGCTCCGAAGAGGCCGCGGCGCGCGCGGGGATCGTCTCGTCCGAGGTGCACTCGGTGCGCGGCGGGGTGCTCTTCGCGACCGGCCAGCTCGAGGCATCACGCGCGGCCCACGAGCGCGCGCTCGCCATCGCGCGCGAGCACGGCGATGTCGAGCGCGAAGCGCACGCGCTCAGTGGCATCGCCGATGCGGAGTACGGCCAGGGTCAGATCCTCGCCGCGATGCAGACCTGGGAGAGCTGCGTCGCGCTCGCGCGCAAGGCCGATCTTCTCTCGGCGCTGGCGACCAACCTCCCGATGCTCGCGATGATGAAGGTGTTCGCGAACGAGAGCGGTCGCGCGCGTGAGCTGGCCGAGCAGGCGCTCGTTCTCTCACGCGAGCTCTCACGCCCCCGTGCCGAAGCGCTCGCGCGCGGTGCAGCGAGCTTCGCAGCGCGTGTGCACGGCGAGCCCGACGACGCCTGGATGCACGCGACAGAAGGCGTGGAGCTCTCGCGGCGCCTGGCGAACGCCGCGTTCGAACAGACCAGTCACTACTACGTCGCGGAGGCCCTGCTCGCGCTCGGACGAACGGCGGAAGCGCGCCTCGCCGCCGAGGAAGCGCTCACCCTGATTCGTGAACGTGGCAGCTACTTCATCGGCGCGTCGGTGCTCGCCATCAACGCGCGCTTGTGCACGAGCCGAGACGCAGCGATGCAGCTCCTGGCGGAAGGCGAGGCGCTGGTGTCGAGTGGCGCCCTCTCCTTCAACCGGTTCTGGTTCCGCGAGAACGCGATCGAGGCCGCGCTCGCCATGGAAACTCCCGCGATCGCGCGCGCCCACGGCGAGGCGCTGCTCGCGGAGCGCGATCTGCCTCCGTGGCCACGATCGGTCGCGGAGCGCGGCATCTTGCTGGCGCGCGTCGCGGAAGGAGAGCGGGGCCCGGCCATCGAGGCGCAGCTCGCCGCGTTGCTCGAGCGAACGGCAGCGGCGGGCCTGGGCCCCGCAGCGCGCTCCCTCGAAGCCGCGCTACGCAAGCTCGCGTGAGCTTCCTCGGCTCAGGCGTCGGCGCGGCGAGTGAGGCGGAGGGTGATCTCCGACGGGCAGCACGCAGCGCTGGTCGTCACGGCGAGCATCACGGCCGCAGCGACGTCTTCGGGGGAGAGCAGGCGATCGAGACGAACGCCTGGAGCGCCCGCGACCATGGGCGTGTTCACGTACGCCGGATTGACGAGCACGACCTTGATGCCGTGCTCGCGCAGCCGCTCGTAGCTCGAGAGCGTGAAGCCGCGCAGGCCGTGCTTGCTCGCCGCATACGCGCCAGGCCCTTTCATGCCCTCGATGGCCGCGATGCTGCCGATGTTCACGATGGTGCCGCGCTCGCGCTCCACCATCGTCGGCGCGAGACGCCGCATCAGGCGCATCGGCGCGAGCGTGTTCACCGCGAAGAGGTGCGCCCACGCATCGGGATCGCCGTCGACCGCGCTCCCGGCCGCGAAGATCCCTGCGTTGTTCACGAGCACGTCGATCGTGCCGTGCGCCTCGAGCGCCCACGCAGCGAGCGCGTCGATCGCGGCACCGTCGGAGAGATCGAGGGAGCGCGGCTCGGCGAAGGGTGCGCCCGCGTCCAAGCACTCGGCCGCGACACGATCGAGCTCGCTGGTCGTACGCGCGACGAGAACGACGCCGTGCTTCTCCTTGGCGAGCGCGAGCGCCACCGCGCGCCCGATGCCGCGCCCGGCCCCCGTGATCAACGCGACGCTCATCCCGAGGGCGATACCGAAGAGGACGGGGGCACGTCAACCCACGATCGTCGGGCTCGCCTACGGCGCGGCCCCGCTCGCCGGCGGCGCCGCCTCTCCGAACAACGACGCCGCGCAGCTCCCCGTCGATCCGCTCGTCAGATGGCTCGCGATCCACAGGCCACCGGCCGCCGCGATCACGAGGCTCACCGCGAGGCGGAACACCCACCGCTTGTCGCGCTGAATCGCGTGCTCTTCCAGGTCGGCCATGCGGTCTCGACCGCGAGGATGGCCGGAGGTTCCCGTGCCGCGCAACGTGCGCGTGCGAGTTGACGTGCGGCCGCTGGCGCGTATATCCGCGCCGCCATGGCGACCGTTCGTTTTCTCCCCTCTGGCTACTCCTGTGACGTCAAGGTCGGCTCCGCGCTGGTGGACGTCTGCGACGAGCACCCCGAGTGCGAAGTGCCGTTCTCTTGTCGCTCCGCGAGCTGCGGAACGTGCCGCGTCCGTGTGAAGGAGGGCATGCCCATGCTCACCAAGGCGCAGGACGACGAGCTGGACGTGCTCGAGGTGTTCGGCGACGGCAAGGACACGCGCCTCTGCTGCCAGATCCAGATCCAGGGCGACGGAAACCTGGTGCTCGAGGTCGTCGAGCCCGAGTAGCGCGGAGCACCGTGACGGAAGCGCGCGGCACGAGTATCCTCGCCCGGCCATGAATCTCGCCAAGCTCCCGAAGGCCGAGCGCCTCCAGCTGATGAAGTTCGTCTGCTCGTTCGCATGGGCGGACCTGGAGATCGCCGATCAAGAACGGCGCTTCGTTCACAAGCTCGTCAAGAAGCTGCACCTCGATGCCGACGAGGCCAAGCAGGTCGAGCGCTGGCTGGAGCTGCCGCCGCGCGCGGAAGAGGTCGATCCGAACACGGTGCCGCACGCGCATCGATCGATCTTCTTGAACGCGGCACGCGAGGTTATCGCCGCCGACGGAACGATCTCCGAAGAAGAGCGCGAGAACTTCGCGCTGCTCGAGCAGCTCCTGACGTGATCTGAAGGTGAGCTCCGCGCGCGAGGACGACGAGCGCGCGATGCTCGACGGAGCGATCGCTCCCTTTCTCGAGCGTCTCGCCAGAGCCACGGGGATCGCCGAGAAACGCTACGCACGCGCGCGCCTCGAGCAGGCGCTCGTCGCTGCGGATCCCGGCGCACTCTCCGCGGCAGAGGCGACTGAAGCGCAGGCGCTCGGTGCGTCGCGCGAGGCCGTCGATGCCGCTCGGCGCGCGCGCCCGCCGCACGCCGTTCGCGTTCCGCTCCTCGCGGACGACGGGACCGTGCTGGTGCGGATGTTCGAGGTCGCCTTCGAGCCCGTCGATGGGCGCACGCTCCTCGGCGTGGAAGCCGACGCCGCTTCGCGCGATGCCATCGCGGCCGCGGCAGCACGGCTGACCGCCCGACCGGACGCGCGACGCTATCGCTTCGTGCCCTGCTCGCCGAGCTCGCTCGGCCCCGCGCGCATCGAAGGACGCTCGCTCGGTGCGGCGGCGTTCGTGTCGGCGCTCTCGCTCTTTTCCGATCGGCCCGTGCGAGACGCGGCGGTGATCACCGGCGCGATCGAGGGCGATCGCGTGACGAGCGTCGGGAGCGTGCGCGCGAAGTCACTCGCGGCGAAGAAGATCGGCGCGAGCGTGGTCGTCGTGCCGAGCGCAGACGTCGCGGGCGCAGACGGAGCGCGCGGTGCCGCGTCGCTCGACGAGCTCGCCGAGCTCTGCCTCGAAGACCGCGCGGCCGCGAGCGATCCCGAGGCGCTGGTCGCGAGCGCCGCCCACGCCGCGCGCGATGGATGGAGCGGCTACCGATGGCGATCGGTGCGAGAGGCGACGACGCGCGCCCTGGCGATCGTTCCGTTGGGCCGACCCGATCTCTACGTCGATGCGCTCGCTCAGCTCGCCGCGGCGTCACGACACCTCGGCGACCTCGCGGGAAGCGCGCGCGCGATCGAGCTCGCAGTCGCGCTCGCCGAGAGCCCGCTCGGACGACGAGGCGTTCCCGACGACGCGCTCTCGCGTCTCGAGCGACAGCGCGCCATGCACGAGCGCGCGCGCGGACGCCTGCCCGACGCCGCCCGCGCCGCCAAGCGTGCGGTCGCGATCGCGCGACGCGCCCGCCTGCGTGGTGAGCTGCTCAAGTCGCTCGGAACGGCGGGCCTCGTCGCGATGGCGCGTGGCGACGACGAAGCTGCGCTCGAGCCGCTCGAAGAAGCGCTCGCGATCACGCTCGAGCGCACGCCCAACGAAGCTGCGCGCAGTCGCGCCTACCTCGTCGAAGCCCTGGGAAGGCTCGGCCGAGTCGACGAAGCACGCGCGCACGCAGACGCAGCGCTGCTCGAGTGTGCGGGCCAAGGAGAGCGCGGTCGCGCGAAGGAAGCATGGGTCCGCACGTCGCTCGGAGGCGCGCTCGCGTTCGGTCAGGACTGGGCGGCGACGAAGGCCGCGCTCGATCTCGATGTCATCCACGTCGCGATCGCGCGCGATCCACTCCCGGGCCTCGTGGCGCGACGCTGGCTGGGCCTGGCGCTCTCTCGCCTCGGGGATGGCGCGCGCGGATCGACCCTGCTCGGCGCGTCTCGCTTCGCGTACGGTGACGCGCTCGAGCCGAGCCTCTGCTTCGTCGCCGACGTGAACGCTCTGCACGACGTCGCCGAGCGCGCGCGACGCGGAGAGCTCGACACCCACGCGGCGCGCATCGTGATCGCGCGCCTCGCTTCGTTCGAAGGAGCCACCACGCGGCTCGCGCGCGCGCTCGCAGCGGCGGAGCGCTCGCTGGGGGGAACGACGCGCGCTGCGGCCGCGCTCCATCGGCTCGCGCTCGAAGCCGGGCGCCTCGCGTGAGGCCGGGCGAGCGCATCGCCCTCAGCGTGATCGCTCTCGTCGCGAGCGTCTCGATCGTCTGGATGCTCGTCGAGCGCATGGTGCCCATGTCGCTCGAGGCGCCGGCCGTCGCTCCTCCGCTCGCATCGTCGGTGGTTCCACCTGTGCCTCCGCCGGTCGAGGTCGAGACGCCGGCGGGAACGCTCCTCGGGACGCGCACGGGCGAGGTCACGTCGTTTCTCGGCGTCCCCTTCGCGCTGCCTCCGACGGGCGCGGCGCGATTTCGTCCGCCCACCCGCGCACCTCGCGCGAGCGCGCCGATCGACGCGCGCACGGCCGGGCCCGTCTGTCCGCAGATCGAGCTGCGAGGCGTGCTCGCCGATCCGGACGAGCGCCTCGACATGGTGGGCGACGAGGACTGTCTGCGCCTCAACGTGTGGACACGCTTGGACGGCACAGCGCGCCCCGTGATGGTGTTCATCCACGGGGGAGGGTTCCAGCGCGGCGGCGGCGGTGAACCGCACTTCGGAAGGAGTGAGCTCGTCCGCCGCGGCGACGTCGTGCTCGTCACCGTCCACTATCGGCTCGGGGCCCTGGGCATGATCGCGTTCGACGCGCTCACGCGCGAGAGCGAGAGCGGAAGCGCGGGCAACTACGGCTTGCGCGATCAGATCGCCGCGCTCGAGTGGGTGCGCGACAACATCGCGTCGCTCGGCGGCGACCCGACACGCGTGACGATCTTCGGTGAGTCGGCCGGCGGCGAGTCCGTGTGCGCGTTGATCGCATCGCCGCTCGCGCAGGGCCTCTTCGCGCAAGCCATCAGCGAGAGCGGCGGAGGCTGCGCGCGCTGGCCGACCTTTCGCGAAGGCATCGACGGCCGGCTCTCGGGCTTGGGCCGCGGCAACGAGATCGTGGCGAGCGCCGGCTGCTCGAGCGCCGACGACGTGGCCGCGTGCATGCGCGACCTCGATGCGTTCGCGCTGGTACGCGCAGCCACGCGCGGTGAGCATCGACTCCATCTGCCGGTGTTCGGCCCCATCATCGACGGAACGGTGCTGGTCGCGAGCGCCTACGATCGAATCGAGCGCGGCGAGGTGGACACCCCCTTGATCGTGGGGAGCAACGCCGACGAGGCGAGCGCGTTCACCATGTTCTCGCGCGTCGACGACGCGAGCTACGAGACGCAGCTGCGCGCACTCGCGGGACCGCTCGCCGACGCTGCGCTCACGATCTGGCCCAGCACTCTGGCGGACACGCCGCGGGCGAGCTTTCGTCGCGCCTTCGGCGAGCTCTTGTTCGTCTGCCCCGCCGAGGATCTCGCGCGCGTCGCAGCAGCAGGCGCGTATCCGTCGTACCTCTATCGCTTCGATCGGCAGATCCCGGGCGCGATCGGCGAGCACTTCGGTGCGTTCCACGGCGTGGAGCTCTTCTACTTGTTCGCCAATCCGATCCCCGGCCTCGACGTCGCGCCGGCCGATCAGGAGGTCGTCGACACGATGCACGCTGCGTGGGCGGGATTCGCGACGACGGGCGCGCCCATGACGACGCTGCGCTGGCCCGCGTACGCGACGGACGCGCCCGCGATCTTGCGCATCGACTCGCCCTCGATGGTCGTCCCGGATGTGAGCGAGGGCCGCTGCGCGCGCGCGAGGGCCGCGGGGATCCGCCTGCCGCTTTGATCGACTACCTCCGAGAATCTTCGCGTGCGCCCAGATTCGATCGTGGAGGCAGGCCGTCGCCACGCGCGACGCCGCCGCGACCTGCGCGGCGCGGCGCCGCCGATGTCTCTTTGCGGGCTCCGCCCGCGCTGACGGGTTCGTCGTTGACCCGATCGGCGAAAATGACGTTTCCTTCGCGCATGAAGGACAAGCACGTTCGCATCCGCATCGCGCAGTGCCTCGCGCTCGCCGAGGCCTCGAACTGTCCGCGGCGCAAGTTCGGCGCGCTGCTCCTCGATCCGGATCGCAACGTGATCTTGATGGACGGCTACAACGGCGCCCCGCGCGGCGGCGGAACGCTCTGCGGCGGCGAAGAGTGCCTGCGCGACACGATGAAGATCCAGAGCGGCACGCGCATCGAGATCGGCTGCCACCACGCCGAGATGAACGTCGTCTGCAACGCGGCCGCGAGCGGCGTGGCCTGCCGCGGCGCCTGGCTCATCGTGACGGGCGAGCCCTGCATGATGTGCAGCAAGCTGATCCATCACGCGGGGATCGCGCGCGTGCTCGTGGTCGAGGGCGGCTACGCGGGCGACAACGGCGTTCAGTACCTGAAAGACCACGGCGTCGAGGTCGTCACCGTCGAAGGGCCCAAGGATCCGCGCGCGGCAGCCTAATCCGCGATCTCGACCGGAGTCGTCCGCGGAGCGGGCGCGACAGAATTGTGTCGGCCCGGCGAGCCGGGCACTCCTGTCGAGATCACTCGCCCAATCCGCCGAGGGCGCCGCCGCCCATCATCTGCTCGATCGCCTGCATCATCTCGGGCGAGACCTCTTCGCCGCCGCCGCCACCAGCGCCGCCGCCTCCTGCGCCGCCGAGGAGCGAGGAGAGATCGGGTGTGCCGCCGCCGCCGCCGCCGCTCATCATTCCTTGCATGACCTGACCGAGCATCGCGCGCATCGCTGGGTCGTTGGCGATCTCGGGCGGGAGCATGCGGCTCATCACCGAGTCCATCGTCGAGGGGCCGAGGTCGTCGTCGCCGTGGCGTTCGTCCAGCCAGCGCCGTGCGAGCGCTCGGACGCGCGCGCCGTGATCGCCGGTCGCCATCACGTCGACCACGCCGCGCGCAGGGGCGACTCGCATGCGGTAGGTGGTGACGTAGTTGCGGAGGCGCTGGAAGAACGTGGCGTCGCCGAGCTCGCGGCGCAGCGCGCGATAGAGATAAGGCCCCTTGCCGTAGACGAGCCCCGCGTAGTCCATCGGTGAGGTGAACGCGCTCGCCGCGCGATCGACGGGCGCATCCGCGTGATGCTCGAGGCGCATCACGTGAAAGTTCATCGCGACCTGTCGCTCCCCTTCTTCCTCGGCGCGCGCCGCCGAGTAGCGATCCTCGAAGTAGAGCATCGCCGAGTACTGCGCGAGCGACTCGTCCACCCAGGGATGCCGGCGCGAGTCGCTCCCGACGACGCCGTGCCACCACTGGTGCGCCGTCTCGTGCGCCGTGACGAACTCGAGGATCGAGGCCTGCATGGGATCGAGCGCCTCGCCACTCCCGCTCCCTCCGCCCGTCGTCTCGTCGTCGCTCGCGACCTCGTCATCGCCGCCGCCGCCCATCGCGCCGAGCAAGCCCGCGAGCCCACCGCCGCCGTCGCCCGCCATCGCGGGTCGATAGAACATGCTGGCGACCGTGACGAGCGCGCTGAACTCCACGCCGCCCGCGCCACCGACGAGCGGTGCCTCCACCACGTCGAGCTCGGTGTAGGGATAGGGCCCGAAGCGCTGCTCGAAGATCTCGAGCGCATGCGCGGTCGTGTCGAGCACGCTCTGCCCACTCGTCGCGTCCTCCGGCAGATAGTACGAGCGCACGAGCGTGTCGCCCACCGTGCGTGTCCCGACCGCGAGCGTCTGCCCGGCGAGCAGCGCGAAGTCGCGGATGACGCCCGCGTTCACGGTGATCTCCACGCGCGAGCTCGAGCTGCCATCGGTCTCGCGGACGCGACGTCGCTGCACCTCGGCGCCGCTCGCCACCACGTGGAGCGATCGCGGCACGACGATGCGCGCTCGGTAGTTCGCCATCGCGTCGGTCCCGAGATCTCCAGTGGTGCCTTCGTCCTCGGTGACCCAGGCGCCTGCGTCGCGTCGCGCGAGCACCGCGAAGAAGTTCGCGAAGCTGCCGATGCCCTGTCCGTGCGCGAGCAAGCCATAGTCGGTCGCGGGTGCTTCCGTGCCGCCCTGCATCGACGCCATGCTCTGCATGCCCTGCGCCATCATGCTCATCTGCGACTCGTCGAGCTCGCGCACCACGCCCGTCACGTCGAGCTGGATGCGCAGGTGTCCACCAGGCGCGATCGGCGCGCTCGGCACGATGCGCCAGACGCTGCGCGAGACCTCGCGCGACGTGCACGTCGTCCCATCGAGACAGGACGCGCGCACGAGCGAGACCGGCGGCGTCTGGCCGGCGGGCACGATCACGTTCGCGAACACGCGCAACACCACGTCGCGCATCGGCGCCGTCTCGGTGTTGGTCACCCAGATCGTCTCGCGCAGGCCGTACGACCCCATGTCCTCGGGGATCGCGAGCGCGAGATCGTAGAGCGGGAGCTGCGAGAGATCGGCGACCTCGAGCTGCGCCGGAAGATCCGCGCGCTGAGCCTCGCGCACGTGCGCCGAGACGAGCTCGCCCGCGTCGTACCAGTCTTGCGCCGCCGCCGGAGCTGCGGCCGAGGCCAACGCGAACAGCACCGGAACCGCGATCACACGCATCGGCGCATCCTACCCTCCCGGCTCGCCATCGGCCGACCGGGCGACGCGAGAAACGTCCACACGACTATGCGTCCCAGAGGATCGAGACGTCGTACGCCGACAGCTGACGGTCTGCGCTGACGATCGTCATCCCTTCGACTCTCGCCTGTGCGATCAGGAGGCGATCGAACGGGTCGCGGTGGTGAAGTGGGAGCTCGGCCACCGCGAGGACGTGGTCCATCCCGATCGGAAGCGCGGCGTGCCCGGCCTGCGCCATCCGCGTGCGAACGTACTCCGGGCCGGGCAGGGGAAGCGGGAGTTTGCCGATCGTGTTCTTGATCACGATCTCCCACGCGGTACCGGCGGACACGAAGATCTCGTTGTCCTCGGCTTCCAGAGCGGCGCGAGCGGTGTCGGTCAAAAGCTCCGGCTGCGCAAAGCTCCAGAGCCAAGCCTGGGTATCGACGAGGAGCTTCAATCCTCCGCGCGTCCTTCGAAGTGGGCGCGAAGATCGGCCGGAAGCGGCGCGTCGATGTCGTCTGGCACCACGAATTTCCCGGCGTCGATCCCCATCAGTTCGCGACGCGGCCGGCGACCGCCCGTCGCCTGCTGCATCACGACCGTCACGTCGGCGGGCCCTTCGGGAACGTCGTTCGGCAGACGGATCGTTCGGTCCCCTCCGATCCTGACGCGAAGCTTGATCTGGGGCGGCGGCATACCCGAGCAGCTTAGCAGGTCGTCGCTCGACGAGACGCCGACCGTCTTCTAGGCGCGCCGGGCGAACGGCTGGCGTCTTCGGCTATTGCGCACCGCGGATGTCCGCGGCGTGGGCGCGAACGTACGCGGCGAGCAAGACGACGAGCGCGTCGGGCGATGCGTCGAAGGCGTCGGTCGGTTCGTCGAACGCATCGTCGGGAACATGATCGAGCAGCAGCGCTTGACGGGCGCCACGGTCGGCGGGTGGCGCGCTCGACGGAAAGAGAGCGTTCGCGCGCTCCACGATGAGCGCCGTCCGATCGGCGCCGATCGCCCGAAGCGCGGCGGGCGCCTGGACGGCGTGGTCGCCAGCGCTGTTGAAGTAGTACTGGTCGAGCCCGCCGTTCTGGACCTCGACCTCCAACTGCCAGACACGCACGAATACGCGCTCCGGCTCTTCGAGCGACGGGAGCTCCGTACCCTGGGGAAGGAGGACACGCTCGACTGCGTCCAAGAGAGCCTGGTCGTCGTTCATGGCGGGGACCGCGGGAGGACCGGACGCATGCGTGCAGGAGCACGCAAGCAGAAGCACCGCATGGCAGCACGTCAGCAGACGAAGGGCGACCACCCGCGAAGCGTACACGGCGTAGGGCGAGGCGGCGGGCGCCTATGCGATCAGCTTCCGCACCGATGCCTCGATGCCGGCCGAGTCGAGCCCCTGGTAGCCCATCTGCTGCCAGAGGCCGCCCGAGCCTTCCTTGTGCACGCCGATGTGATCGTAGCGGCCGCGGAAGCCGCGCTTGAGCAGTGCGGATCCGAAGCGGCTGCCGAGGCCGGTCTTCACGTTGAAGCCCTCGGCCACCAACACGAAGGGCGCCGCGGCGAGCGTCTTCATCGTGGCCTCGTCGTAGGTGTCGAGGCAGGGCTTGTTGATGAGGCCCACCTTGGTGCCGCCCTTCTGCATGCGGATCACGGCGTCGAGCGCGCGGTACACGGTCTCGCCGAACGCGACGATGTAGCCGCCGCCGCCTGCGTCGCGGATCACGTCGTCCTTGCCGGGCGTGAACGCTCTGCCCTGGAACATGGGCTTTCCGTCCTCGCCGAGGATGTCCGGCACGGGCGCGCGCGTGCTGAACACGAAGCGCAGACCCGGGTCGTCGAAGATTTTCCGCACGCACGCGCCGAACTGGTGCTGGTCGACGGGGAAGTAGAGGTGCGTCGTGTCGTCGCCGTGACCGGGATGCAGGCCCGCGTCCGCGAACATCGAGTTGATCCCGAAGTGGCAGGTGTTGTCGGCCATGTCGTCGACGCCGCTGTGGCTGAAGTGCGCGAGCACGTTCGAGTAGTTCAGCCGCGCCATGGTGATCTCGCTGATGCACATCTCGAGGAAGGCCGAGAAGGTCGCGAAGATCCCTTGCTTGCCCGCGCTCGAGCCGAAGCCCGCCGCCGCCGAGAAGTTGCCGCGCTCCATGATCCCGCCGCGCACGAACACCTCGGGATACTTCTTCCGAACGTGGTGCAGGCCACAGGACCCCTCGAGGTCGTTGTCGAACACGCGCACGCTCGCGACGCGCTGCTCGGGCGTGCGGGCATCGAGGAGCTCGTTCACGATCTTGCCGAAGTCGTCGCGGTTCTTTCCCGCGCCCGAGCTTCCCTCGAAGGTGAGCGGGCTCTTGTCGCCCTTGGCGGCCTTCAGCATCGCGACCGCCGCGGCCTGTCCGCGCATCTCGAGGTGCGCAGCCGCGACCTCGAGCTTCAGCACCTCGTGCGCGTGCGGGCTGCCCTCGGCGTGCGCGATCCCCGGCGCCATCGGGCGCTTCACGACGAGCGCGTGCGGCAGCGTGTCGCTGAACGCGCGCCCGAGCGCGACGAAGAGCGCGTCGAGGTCCTCGCCCATCACCGTCTCGGTGACGAGGCCATGACCCGCGAGCGTCTTGGTGAGGTCGTACCCCGGCATGTACTCCTGCGGGTGGCCGGCGATGGTCACGTTGTTGTCGTCGACGACGATCTTGATGTTGATCTGCTTGCCGACGGCGAGGCGCGCGGCCTCTGCGTTGTCGCCTTCCATCTGGCTCCCGTCGGAGCCGAGCACGATGACGGCCTTGCCGGGGTTGGCGAGCGCGACGCCGTTGGCGAAGGCCCACATGTGACCGAGCCTGCCGGAGCTGAAGGTGATCCCGGGCGTGAGCAGCTTCTCCGGATGACCCGGTAGGCCGCTGTCGTACTCGCGATAGTGGAGCAGCTTCTCGGCCGGCATGTGCCCGTCGAGCACGCTCAGTAGGTACTGCGTTGCGACGCGGTGGCCTGCTTCGTCGAAGAAGATCGGCACGATCGGCGCGCCGCCCGCGATGAACGCGCGAACGATCATTACCTCGGGCACGGTGTCGTACGCGCCGCCCGTGTGGCCCGAGAGGCCGCGCGCGCCGGCGAGCGCCGTGAAGAACACGATCGCATCGCGGCAGAGCTGCACGTTGTGAACGAGCGTGGCTTTCTGCTCTGCGGTCAGCGCGGCGGCGCGCGGATCGAGCGAGAGAGGCTTGAGCGCACGCAGGTCGATCGGAAAGGAGTCGGTCATGCGGCGGAAAGTACCAGCATCTCGAACGTCACGGTTCGGCCACGAGTGCGAAGCCTCTTGCGCGGCGGCCAGAGTGGTATTACCACCTCACTAATTGGTACTACCAGTTAGGACGGCCCAATGGCGAAGGACGAAAACGGCAGAGACGGCAGCGCGGTGGCGATCGCGGCGGGCAAGCTGCGATCCGGGATCCTGACCGGCCGCTACGTGCCGGGGACCACGCTGCCGGGCGAGCGCGAGCTCTCGGAGCAGCTCGGGGTGAGCCGCCTGACGTTGCGCACAGCGCTCACGCGCTTGTCGAGCGAGGGGCTCGTTCAGTCCGTGCACGGCTCGGGTACGCGCGTCCTCGACTACACCGAGCACGGCGACGTGGCGCTCTTGGGGCACCTCGCCGAGCTCGCGCTCACGGGGCATCGCGTGGGGCTCGACGTCGTCGCGGGCCTGCTCGAGCTCCGGCGCGCGGTGGCGGTCGAGGCGATCGGCATCGCTGCCGACCGCGCGACCCTCGAAGAGCTCCGCGGCATGCGCGCGCAGACGGCCCTTCTCGCGACGCTGCTCGGCGATCCGCGCGCCTTCATGACCGCCGACCTCGCGTTCGCGCGGATGCTCGTGCGCTGCACGAAGAACCTCGCCTTCGAGCTGCTCTTCAACACGGTGCAGAAGACGATCGAGCGCAACCCCGGCGTCGAGCTCGCGTTCTTCGCCAACGCGCCCGCGACGATCGCCGTCTACGCGCGCCTGCTCGATCGCATGGAGGCGCGTGATTCGGTCCGGGCGCGCCTCACCGCCGCGCGTCTCTTGCATCGACTCGATCGCACGACGCTCGATCGGATCTCGATGGCCATCGGAATGCTCTCGCAGATGCCCCCGGGCCCGAGCGCCGCGAACGACACGTCGACCCTGACGAAGAAAGAGGCCGCGCGATGAAGCTCTCCTCCCTCGAACGTGCGATCGCCCCCGTGGTCCTCTCGAGCTTCGCGCCGCTGGCGATGGCGGGCGGCTTCTCGATCGGTGTCGGCGAGGTCGACTGGAACGGCGGCCTCGATCGCTTCATCGGCAGCGCGTCGGAGAAGGCGCGTCTCGGCATCGCGGTCTCGATGGTGGCGTTCTTCTTCGCGCCGCTCTTCACGCTGGGCCGCTTCTGCACGCTGGCGAAGGCCACGGTGGAAGAACGCGCCGAGGCCATGGAGCGCCTGCTCGATCACCGCATCTTGCTGGTGCGCGAGATGGCGCTGCTCGTGAAGCTGGTCGCGTGCATGGCGATGTTCCGCGTGACCTCTCTCCGCGACCGCACCGGCTACGACCGTCCGGAGCCCGTGGCCGTACTCAAGAAAGAGCGCGCGAGCCTTCGCGTTCTCGCGGCGTGAAAGAACGACCATGACGAAGCTGTTGCTGGAAGACGAAGCGGACTTCGTGATCGTGGGCACGGGCGCCGGTGGTGCGACCGCGGCGCGCGTGCTCTCGGAAGCGGGCTTCTCGCTCGCGATGATCGAGGAAGGCGCCTACCTCAAGCCGGAGGATCGCCCGCGTGAGCTCGTCGACGCGATGGCGCTCGCCGTGCGCGGCATGGCCACGCTCGCGACCGACAGCATGTCGCCCATGCCTCTGCTTCAAGGCAAAGCCGTCGGCGGATCGACCGCCATCAACTCCGGGATCATCTGGCGCTTGCCGGAAGACGTTCGTCGCGACTGGGTCGAGAGCTACGGCCTGGGCAGTCTCGCGAGCCAGTCGCTCCTCGATCGTGCGTTCGATCGCATCGAGGACGAGCTCGGGATCGGCCCGACGGATGCGAGCATCGCGGGCGGCAACAACCTCTTGATGCAGAAGGCCGCCGAGAAGCTCGGGCTTCCGGGCCACGTCATCGTGCGCAACAGTCGCGGCTGCAAGGGCTCGCAGCGCTGCCTGCAAGGCTGCCCGAACGGTGCGCGTCAGAGCATGGACATGAGCTACGTACCGCGCGCGATGGACAAAGGTGCGCGCCTCCACGCGCGCTGCCACGTCGAGCGTGTCGTGTTCGAGGGCCCGCGCGCGTCGGGCGTCGTCGGCTACGTGACGGATGAGGACGGACGGAAAGTGGGTTCGTTCTCCGTGCGCGCGCGCCTCGGCGTGATCGTCGCAGCGAGCGCGATCTGGACGCCGCTGCTCCTTCAGAAGAGCGGCGTGCGGCACCCGCTGCTCGGCGAGCGCTTCTCGGCGCATCCGGGCGCCGCCGTGGTCGGACGCTTCGAGGAGCCCGTGCGCATGGGCTTCGGCGCGTCGCAGGGCTACGAAGTTCCGATGCGTGACCGCGGCTTCAAGCTGGAGGCGCTCGCGCTTCCTCCCGACATGCTCGCGGCACGGCTTCCCGGCGCGGGCGCGGTCTGGCAAGAGCGCCTCGCGTCGCTCGGTCACTTCGCCCAGTGGGGCGGCAACGTGCGCATGGAAGCGCTCGGTCGCGTGCGCAGCTCCTGGCTCGACGGAGTCTCGGTGCGCTACGAGCCGACGGCGAGCGACCTCGAGAAGATCCGCGAGGTGCTCGTGCTCAC
>JAYVCF010000093.1:0-7365 GCA_043750095.1 Deltaproteobacteria bacterium | reverse complement strand
CCGACGATGGCGTTCACGAGCGTGCTCTTGCCCGCGTTGAACTCGCCGAGGATCGCCAGCACCAGCGGGCGATCGAGCTCGTCGCGAAGGCCCTGTGCGCGCCGCTCCAGATCCGGAAGGCCACGCTCGCGCGCGAACGCAGAAGCGCCGTCGATGGCCGCCGCGAGATCGACCTCGCCGTCGTTGCGCGTCCAGAGGGCTCGCAGCGCTTCGCGTCGCAGCGCGGCATGGAGCGCGCGATCGGTCCCGGTCGGACGCAGCGCCGGGTCGAGCTCGGCGCGATCGAGGGCAGCGAGCGCTTCGAGGGTTCGCCCGCTTCGCACGAACGTCAGCGCATCCGTGATCGACGCGCGCGGGCTCGACGTGCCGGCGCGCTCCAGCGCGGACGCCGCGAGGGCCTCGCCGTTCAGCACGAGCACCGCCGCACGCAGCGCCTGCGCGAGCGGCTCGGGAGGAACGAGCGCGGCGAGCGCATCGGCGTAACGAACGAGCTCGGCAGCATCGACGAGCGGGACGAGCGAGCCTGCGCGAACGAGCAGCGCGCGATCCACCGGCTGCGTGCTCTCCGCCGCCGTTCGAAGCGCGTCGGCGGCCTCGCCCTCGCGTCCCGATCGCTCGAGCACGTCGGCGAGCAACACCAGCGCCTTCGCACCACCGCCTCGCGCGACGGCCATGCGCGCCTGCGACTCCGCCACCGCGAGGTCGCCCTTGGCGATCTGGAGGCGCGCCGACGCAGCGAGGGCTTCGGTGTCGCCCTGCGCCGCCGCGCGCGCGAGCAGGCTCTCGGCGAGGTCGTTCTCGCCGGCCCTCGTCAGCGCGAGCCCTAGCCTTCGCGCGAGAACGTCGGGCAGCTCGCGCGAGGTCAGTCCGCGCGCCGTTCGAACCGCCTGCGCCACCTCGCCTGCGTCGATCAGCGCCTCGACCAGCTCGACGGGCAGTTCGCTCGCGCGCTCGCCGGCCGCAGCGATCGCTTTTCGCAGCTCGCGCACCGCACGATCGGGACGCCCACGTCGCCACTCGGCCCGCGCACGCACGACGCACGCCTCGGCGATCAGTGCGCCTTGATCGGGCGCGAGCCGCCTCAGCGCCTCGCGCGACGCCACGATCGCGGTCGCGATGTCGCCCGCCTCGAGAGCGATGCGGCCCGCGAGGACGGCGAGCGCTGGATCTTCGGGATCGGTCTGGCGCGCCTCGGCGACGGCGATCCGTGCGGTCGCGGCGTCACCGGTCGCGAGCAGCGCGCGGGCCCAGCCCACTTGCGCGCGATGAAGACCCGGCCGCGCCTCGAGCGCCGCGCGAAATCCCCGCTCCGCGTCGACGGGCCTGCCCTCGACGAGCGCCTGCTCCGCCCGCTCCAGCCGCGTGCGCAGCTCCTCGGGGAGCAAGAGCACATCGTCGAGGAATCGCGCCGCGCGATCGAGGATGCTCATCCAGGGCCGAGCGTACGCGCCGGGGACGCGGACGGCCACGGCCCGCCGGTGGTGCCGCGTTCGCGCGTGGTGCGGCGTGCGATTCGTCGGCGCGGCACGCCCTTGACACCCTTCGCGCGTCTCGCTACGGCGATCTCGTGGCGAACGAGGGCGGCGACGGGACCGACGCGCTGGAGCGCGAGGCTGCGACGGCGACGGAGGCCGAGTTCGTCGCGCGCCATCCGAACGCGTTTCTCTCGTTCGACGCGCCGGACGAGGACGAAGACCTCCACTTCATGACGGAGCTCGGGAACGTCCCCGCCACCAAGCGCACGGTCGTGGTGGCCGCGATCCAGAAGCGCGGAGAGAGCCCGTTTCAGGATCGCATCTCGGTCGGACGCGCACGCAACAGCGACGTCGTGATCCGGCACTCGTCGGTGTCGAAGCTGCACGCGCACTTTCGCAAGGCGCCGGACGGGCTCACGCTGACCGACGTGGGCTCGCACAACGGAACGAAGATCGAGGGCACCGCGCTCGTTCCGCATCGACCCGAGGCCGTGCGCCCGGGCATGACCATCGTGGTCGGCGCGATCCAGGCGCGCGTGATCGACAGCAAGCGCGCCTTCGATCTGCTTCGGCGTCGCTGATGGCGGAGCGGCCGGGTGCACTGACGGCCGTGCACACGCCGCGCGCCGACGACTTCACGCGCTACGCTACGCGTCGGACCATGAAGACGCACCACTCGACGTTGCTCGCAGGACTGCTGCTCGTGGCGTGTTCGTGCGGCAGCACGCCGCCGACGACGACCACCACGACGCCCCCGGAGACGGCGGCCTCCGCCTCGAGCCTCACCGTCGAGCTCAGCGCGCCCGGGCTCGATCGCGTGCGCGTGGTGTCGGCCGCGCTGACCGATGACGCGCCGCTCGTGGTGACGGGCTGCGTGATGCCCGAGAGCGCCCCCTGCGAAGAGTCGATGCGCGTCGTGCTCGACGACGATGCGCGCGAGGAGCTGCAGGCGCTGCTCGACGACGTCGCGGCGACGCCGCGCTGTGAGCCCGACGGAATCTTTCCGGGGGATCGCGACTACACGTTGAGCGTCGAGGGCGGCGCTACCTACGCAGGGCACATTCCGGCCGACCCCGCGCAGATGGCCGCGCGCACCGGCGGGCCTTGCCGCGCCGACGCGCGCCTCGCCTGGTGGATCGCGCGATGGCTCGTGGGTGCGACGCGGTCCGCGAGCGAGAATCCCGCCAGCGTCAGCGGCACCGTCGATACGTCGAGCTCGGCAGGCCCACGCTTCGTGAGCGCGAGCATCGATCTCAGCGAGAGGACCGGCGTCGCAGTCGTCGGCTGCACTTCGAGCGTTCGAGGCACCTGCCGAGGGACGACACGCGTGGCGCTCGACGCTCCCGCCCTCGCGCGGCTGAGCGCGCTGCTCGAAGACGTTCGCAGCGAGCCCTGCCACGTGCCCTTCCCCTCGGGCGCCACGCTCGCCGTCGAGGCGGGCCTCGTCTACGACGGGCCCTGTGGCGCCGACGCGGACCTCGCCTGGTGGATGGCTACGCAGCTCGACCCGAACGCGCTCACCGGGCACTGAGACGGCGGCGCCGAACGGCGAGAAGCACTGCCGCACCGACGACGAGCCCGAGCAGCGCGACGATCGGCCAGGCGCGTGTGCGGAGCCGATCGCTCATCCCATCGTCGACGCGCACTCCGTTGTCGTCGACGTACGTCGCCGGGCGACCGGGCGCGGTCCCGATCTCCCAGCATCGCCTCCCGCGAAACGCACCGGCACGCACGCGGAGCGGGCCGCTCTCGAGCCCGTCGATGCGCCCGACGCCGCCGCCATCCCCGGTCGAGACCATCACCGCGCCCTCGAGCGGAGCGATCGCCAGCCCGGTCTCGACGTGCAGAACGCGAGACGCCCGCAGCTCGGGTGCGCCCGCGAGCTCCGAGGAGCCGGGCGACCACGCGGGACCGGGGACGATGGCGACCACGGCGAGCGCGATCACCCACGCCGCGGCAGCCGCGCCCAGCGCGATACGAGCTCTCGGGTCGACCACTACGCGCTCAGACTAGACTAGATCTAGTCTAGTACTCTGACCGGCCGCGTTCTGATGACAGGCGGATGCCGAGCAGGCCGCGGCGGGGGCGAGTGCCCCTCTGCCTCGCGCGTCGGACACGAACGGCGGTGCCCTCCGATGCTCCACAGAGGGGCACCCGCCCCCACCGCTAACCATGTGCCGCGCAGTTCTCTTTGTGAGTCAGCGGCGTCTGCGACGCGGTGCTGACCACGAAACCGCGCAGCGATTTCGCGAAGGCGAGGGGCTTGCCCCTCGCGCACCCCGGCTCCAGCTCGGTACCGATGCCGGAGTCGCTCGGTGCCGCCGGGGGGCGCGGGGGCAAAGCCCTCGCCTCACGAATGCGCGGAGCGCGTTCGTGTGGCGACGTGTCGAAGACGCCCCGGACAAACAAAGCTCGCCGAGCACATCAACGGTAGCGGCGCGGGGCGGGTGCTCCTCTGTCGAGCATCGGAGGACACCGCCGTTCGTGTCCGACGCGCGAGGCAGAGGGGCACTCGCCCCGCGACGCGGCCTGCTCACCCACTCCGTCCGACGCCTGATCCACACGCTCGGGTCGCGACACTAGTACGCGTGCGATGCTCGCGTGGTGACCACGTCGTGCGCATGCGGCTCGGGCCGTTCGTATGGATCCTGCTGTGAGCCGTTTCACGCAGGTGCCGAGCCGCCCGACGCCGAAGCTCTCATGCGCTCGCGCTACACGGCCTTCGCACGCGGTGAGCACGCTTACCTCTTTCGTACGCTGCACGCCGATCACGACGACCACGCGCGCGGCGAGAAGGTCCTGACCACGCAGCTGGTGAAGAGCGCCAAGCGCACGCGCTACGAGGCGCTCTCCATCCTCGATCACGAGGGCCCCGACGCCGACGGCATCGCGCGGGTCCTGTTCCACGTGAGCATGCGTGTCGAGGGCAAGGACGCGAGCTTCGTCGAGCTCTCGAGCTTCGCCCACGACGGGGACGGCTGGCGCTACGTGGGAGGAACCACGCGCCCGATGAGCGCGGAATGGGCATCGCAGCTCACGATCGCCGCATTTGAGCGCGCATCCGCTTGACGCAATCCGCGCGGGCCTTTATCTGTCGCCCGTGCGCGTCGTGGCCCTACTCGCATCGTTGGCGGTCGCGACGGCGGCCATCACGCTGCCCACGTCGTTCCTTCCCGTGGTGTCCGACACCCGCGCGCGGATGGCATCGGGCGACCGCGACGAGCGCGACCGCGAGGATTCGCGCCGGCAGGATGGGCAGAGCGAGTCCGCCCAGGACGACGACCTCGACGAGCGCTTCGACGACCTCGATGACCTGGCCGCGGTGCTCGATCACGACACGGTAGCGTTCGTTCCCCGCGTGCTCGCGACTTCGTGGGTTTCGCACGTCGCCCGCTCGCCGCGATCGCCGCACCGGGAAGACACACTGCGCCCTCCGATCGCCGCCTGAGATCGACGTGCCGCGGTCTGCTCGGTGTCGCCGAGCGGAGCGCGATCTCTCGAGCTCCGTCCGGATCGGTGTCTCATGGGTTCTGTTCGTCCGCTCGCGCTCTCGCTTCCGCCCGGCGTCTCTCACATCGGCTTGCGCCTCGATCGCACCCGCGATCGACTTCTGCGCGAGTGGAAGGATGCGTTCACTGCGCGACATCTCGCCGGTGACCTCCGCGCCGGCCTCATGGTGGGCCTCGCTGCGATCCCGCTCTCGATGTCGATCGCGCTCGCCGCCGACGTGCCCACGAGCCTCGGACTGACCAGTGCCGTCGTCGCGACGCTCGTCGCTGCGGCGATTGGCGGGACGCGCGTCGGGGTCACGGGACCGGCTGCGGTCATGGCGGTCCTGGTCGGGCAGATCGTCGATCGACACGGGCTTGCGGTGTTGCCGCTCGTCGGAGCGCTGGCGGGTACGATGCAGATCGTGATCGGCGCGTTCGGCGCGTCACGCCTCGCCCGAGCGGTCCCGCCGAGCGTGGTGCGCGGCTTCGGAGCCGCCATCGCCGTCACGTTGATCGTCGGACGCCTTCCCAGTGCGTTCGGCCTGCGACCCACCGACGAGTCGCACGTGCTCGACGTCCTCATGCACCTCGCGCGCTACGCGTCGGATGCACATCCGTCGGCGGTGGTCTGCGCGCTATTCGCGGCGTTGGCGGTGGGCTTCGGTCCAAGTCGCTTCCCGCGCGTGCCCTGGACCCTCGTCGCCGTCGTCGTGCCGGCCACGCTCATCGCATGGCTAGAGATCGAGGCCGACGTGGTGCCCACCACCCTGGACGCGCGCCCGCCGTTCTCGGTCTGGCCCGAGCGCGCCTGGCCGAGCGATGCCTCGGACCTCGTGCTCGATGCGTTGGCCGTGTGCGCGATTGCGTCGGTCGAAGCGCTCACACGCGCGGCAGCCTTGGATCGTGAGCGACCGGGCGGGCATGAGTCCGATCCCGATCAGGAACTCGTCGGACAAGGCGTCGCGAACGTCGCTGCGGCCCTCGCATTCGGTATCCCGGTGAGCGCGGCAGCTGAGCGCTCGCGTCTCTCGATCGCCAACGGCGCTCAGAGCCGTCGCGCCGCCGCCTTCAGCGCAGTCGTCGTGCTCGGCTCGAGCTGGGCACTGGCGGGATGGCTGGTGCGCATTCCTATCGCTGCGCTCGCCGGCGTCGTGATCGGGATCGCCGTTCGGATGCTCTCCCTCGATCGATGGCGCGAGCTGGCGCGCGGATCGCGTGGCGATCTCGTCGTGTTCGGGACGACCGTGGTCGCCATGGTCGCGTTCGACGTCGGCCCCGGAGTCCAGACCGGCGTCGTGGTCGCCCTGGGCGTCGCGCTCGTTCGTGTCACGCGCGCCCGTGCGGACGTGGAGGAAGGCACGGCCGGACTTCCGCACCACGCGTCACTCACGGGATCGCTCACGTTCCTGGCCAACGCACGGATCGACGCGCTCGCACGGCAGCTCGCACGGCTGCCTACCGGGCCCGGGTTCGTCATCGACCTTCGGGAGGTTGAAAGCGCCGACGCGAGCGCGCTCGAGGCCCTCGACTCGCTCGTCACGTCCCTTCACGAGCGCGGCGGAAAGGTCGCGCTGCTCGGCGCACGCGCCGAAGTGGCCGCCGAGATGCGCGCAACGCGACCCTCGCTCACGCACCTTCTCGTCACGCGAGAGGGCGATCTCGACGACGTCCTCGACGTTACGCACGTCGATCGTGGCCGTGCCCAGCTCGCGCACGGCGTGCGACGCTTTCGCCGCGATCGGCGCGACGCGCTCTCGCCACTCTTGCTCGAGCTCGCCGAAGATCAGGTCCCGCACACGCTGATGCTCACGTGCGCCGACAGCCGCGTCGTCCCTTCCCTGCTGACCGGGACGCAGCCAGGCGAGCTCTTCGTCGTGCGCAACATCGGCGCCCTGCTCCCACCCTACGGCCACGACACGCTCAACGACGAAGGCGCGGCACTCGAGTATGCGATCGAGGTGCTCGGCGTGCGGAACGTCGTCGTCTGCGGACACGCGAAGTGCGGAGCGATGGGCGCCCTGAAGAACGGCAAGCTTCCGGACGGACTCGGCGCGCTCAGGCACTGGGCCGAGGGCGCGCGTCAGCTCATCGGCGATCCAGCCGCGTACTCCTCGGTCGATGACCTCGCCCGCGCGAGCTGCTTGAAGCAGCTCGATCACTTCCGCAGCTATCCGGTGGTCCAGAGGGCGCTCGCCTCGGGGGAGCTCACGCTCGCCGCGTGGTTCTACGAGGTCGAGCGCGCCGAGGTGCTCGAGTGGAGCGAGGCGAGTCAGCGTTACCTCCCGCTCGGCGAGCCGATCGCACGACGCGTTCGACTCAGCGGCGTACCGCCTGCCCGCGACGGCGGGGCGGCATCGTGAGCCGCACCGTGAGGGAGTGGACGAAGGACCTCGCGAGCG
>JAYVCF010000092.1:0-7477 GCA_043750095.1 Deltaproteobacteria bacterium | reverse complement strand
GGCCAGGGGTGGATCGCTTTCATTTCCTCTCGTGCTCGAGGGCGCCGAGCTTCGTGCGCCGAGTCCGCGCTTGCTCGCAGCAGGCCTCGAGGTGGCGCGTGTGGGCGTGCCGATCGAGGCCCTTCTCGCCGAGCTCGCGGCGCTTCGGCCGACCATCGAGCAGATCGCGCGGCGCTTCGTGCGGCTCTTCGCGCAGCACATCATCGCGCCGCCGGGGACCAAGTCGCCGCCACGGGGGGCCGCGCTTCGACGCGTCGAGCACGCCGTGCGACGCGTTCGCCCGCTCGCGCAGCAGGTAGTCGAACTCGAGCTCGCGCACGCGCTCGATCGCGAGATCCGCGATCAGCTCACGACCGAGCTCGAGCGCGCGCTCGCGGGTCGGGCGGGCTCGCGCAAGCGCCGGCCCTAGCGCGGTGCTTCTTTGCTGCCGACGACGGTGAGGTTCAGCCCGATCTGGATGGGCAGCGCCTTGCCGTCGACGGTGATCGTCGTCTTGCCGTTGATGTTCCAGCCGAACGAGCCGGTCGAGAACGACTTCACGTCGGCGGTCATCTCCACGCCGTTGATCGTGACCTTCACGGGCTCCGCCTTTTCGAGAAATTGGGCGAGCGAGATGGGGGGCGGTGTCTTGGCCATGGCAGCACGTTATCACGCGCACCTGGCGGGCTGGCGCGCGTGCTCTAGGTATGGAGCGTGAACGCGGCGAGCGAGAGCGTGTACGACGTGCGCGGGATGACCTGCGCCTCGTGCGCGAAGCGCGTCGAGCGCGCGATCGCCAAGGTCGAGGGCGTCACGGGGGCGAGCGTGGACGTCGTTCGCGAGCGCGCCCGCGTCGTGGGCGCAGCGAGCGAGCTCGAGCTGATGGAGGCGGTCAAGAAGGCCGGCTACGAGCTCGTGCGGCGAGACGTCGACGGCGGGTCGGCTGCGCGTCGCGACCTCGACGTGCGTACCGTTCTCGCGGTTGCGCTGGCGACCCTGCTGCTCGTCGTCGACTTCGGCGTGCCACATCTCTTCGGGAGCACGACGCCCTGGATCGCGCTGGGCGTGGCGACCTTCGTGACCTTCGGGCTCGGCTCACCGATCTTCGCACGCGCGCTTCGGCTCGCGCGCGCACGCGACGTGAACATGGACACGCTCGTCGCGCTCGGGACCACGGCCGCGCTCGTCCTCTCCGTCCTCTCGCTCGTCGCATCGACGCACGGCGCGCACGGCCACTCGGATGCGTCGACTGCCGCGCTCGTGATCGCGATCGTGCTGATGGGCCGCATGGCGGAGGCGATGACCAAGCGGCGCGCCGCGAGCGCGCTCGACGCGCTGGCCCTCGCAGAAGCCGGCAGCGTCCGCGTCACGCGCCACGGCGAGACGAGCGAGCTCCCCGTCGCCGAGCTGCGCGCCGACGACGTGGTCCACGTCGCTCCCTTCGCGCTCGTCCCCGCCGACGGCACGCTCGAGTCCGATCGCGCGTACCTCGACGAGGCTGCCCTGACGGGCGAGACGAACGCGGTCGCCAAAGTGCGGGGCGACCTCGTGCTCGGCGGTTCGCTGAACGGGCCTTCGCCCGCCCAGATTCGTGTGACCCACGCGGGCGCGGCGAGCATGCGTGGCCGCCTCGAGGCCGACACCGCCGTCGCTCTCGGCCGCCCACCTCGCCATGCCGCGCTCGCCGATCGCGCGAGCCGCTTCATCGTGCCCATCGCGCTCGGCACGGCGGTGCTCAGCTTCGTGGTGCGGCTCGCGCTCGGCGAAGCACCGCTCGAAGCGCTCCGACCCGCGATCGACGCCTTGGTGATCGCGTGCCCGTGCGCGCTCGGGCTCGCCACTCCCGCGGCGCTGGTCGTCTCTCTCTCGCGCGCGGCCCGCGAAGGCATCGTCGTGCGCGACGCGGCGCGCTTCCTCGACCTGCCCCGCGCGACCCACTTGTTCTTCGACAAGACGGGCACGCTGACCGAAGGGCGCGCGCGTGTGCGCGAGCTCGTGCTCATCGGCGATCATCCGGAGCGCGACGTTCTCCAGTGGATCGCCTCAGTCGAGGCGGACTCCGAGCACCCCATCGGGCACGCGCTCTTCCTCTCGGCGATGGAGCGGGGCGTACCCGCCCACCCCGCGACCGACGTTCGAGCGCTCGCCGGGCGCGGCATCGAGGGCGTCGTCGATGGACGCGCCATTCTCGTCGAGGGGCTCACGTCGGAGCACGAGCCGACGCTCGACTGGAGCACGCGCGCCCGCATCGAGGCGCTGCGGGCCGAGGGCTGCACCATTTCCATCCTCAGGGTGGATGGCCGCTCCGCCGCGGTCATCGCGGTGCGTGATCGGGTGCGCGCGAACGCCGCGAGCGTGCTCGATGCGCTCCGCAAGGACGGCCTCGAGCTCGCGATGCTCTCGGGCGATCACGCGAGCGCGGCGGGCGCCGTCGCGAAGGAAGTCGGCCTCGGCCCCGACGCCGTGCACGCACCGCTTCGCCCGGAGGAGAAGGCCGCGTTCGTGCGTGAGGCGAGGCTCCGCGGGATCGTCGCCATGGTCGGAGACGGCGTGAACGATGCGCCCGCGCTCGCCCTCGCCGACGTGGGAATCGCGATCGGCGGCGGCGCCGGCGTCGCGGTCCGGTCTGCGGCGTTGACGCTGCGCGATGGGAATCTCGGGCGCATCCACACCGCGCGCGCGCTGGCTCTCGCGACCGACCGCACGTTGCGCGCGAACCTCGTCTGGGCCTTCGCGTACAACCTCATCGCGCTGCCGATCGCGGCGCTGGGAATGCTCGACGCGCTCGGAGGCGCGCCCGTGGCGGCAGCGGCGATGGCCGGCTCCTCGATCGCCGTCCTCTTGTGGTCACTACGCCTCGCGCGCGTGCGACTCGCGTAGAGGCGCCGCTTCAGTGGCTGAGCGAGCGGACGCCGGCCTTGTGAACTTTGCCGGCGAGCTCGTGACCGACGATGGCCTTGGCCACCTGGCCCGCCTCCCAGAGCTTGCCGAGATCGACGCCGCTCGAGACGCCCATCCCATCGAGCATGTACACGAGGTCCTCGGTGGCGACGTTGCCTGCCGCGCCGGGCGCGTAGGGACAACCGCCGAGCCCGCCGACCGCCGCATCGAACGTACGAATGCCCATCTCGAGCCCGATCACGATGTTCGCGAGCGCCGTGCCGCGGGTGTCGTGCATGTGCATCGCGATCTTCTCGGCAGGGATCTCCGCGAGGAACAGGTTCAGGATGTCGCGCGTCTGGCGCGGCGTGCCCACGCCGATCGTGTCGCCGAGCGAGATCTGATAGCAGCCCTCCGAGAGCAGCTTCTGCGCGATGGCGAGGCCCGCCTTCGGATCGATCTCTCCCTCGTAGGGACAGCCCCAGAGCGTCGAGACGTAGCCGCGCACGCGCATGCCCGTCTTCACGGCCGGCGCGATCACGCGACTGAACACGTCGAGCGTGGCGGCGGTCGTCTTGTTCACGTTTTTCCGGTTGTGCGTCTCGCTGGCGCTGATGAACACGCCGATCTCGGGGATCTTGGAGGCGAGCGCGCGCTCGAGGCCGCGCTCGTTGGGGCAGAGCGCGCTGAAGACGACGTCCGAGTCGCGCGGCAAGAGCGAGCAGACCTCTTCCGCGTCGCCGAGCTGCGGGACCCATCGCGGCGAAACGAAGCTGGTCGCCTCGATGCGCTTGAGCCCGGCCAAGACGAGCGACTCGATGAGGCGGATCTTTCGCGTGGTCGGGACCGTGACGGCCTCGTTCTGCAGGCCGTCCCGCGGGGAGACCTCGTAGACCGACACCGCGTCCGGCAACGAACCGAAGAACGACATGACGAACCTATCGGTCCGAACTCGCGCGCGGTCAAGCGGGCCCTGACGCGTACTATCGTCCGCTCAGGCGATGAGCGAAGAGGTTCCACAGGCCATGGCGCGCCCCTGGCTCGCGCCGCTTCTGCTCGCGACCCTCGTCGTCGTCGCGTACGCGCCGTCCCTTCCCTTCGGCTATCTGCACTACGACGACGACTGGCTCATCGAGAGCAACCCCGTGATGCACGACGCGTCGGCGGCGGCGCCCTACGCGATCCTCTTCGATCTCTCGCGCGAGACGCGACTCGTCTTGGGCGCGGAGTACCTGCCGGTGCGCGATCTCGTGACGTGGTCGCTCGTGCGCGTGCTGGGGACGAACGCGCAGACGCTTCGAGTGGCGATGCTCGGGCTCTACGTCGCGGCGATGTTCGCGTGGCGCGCGTGGTTTCGTCGGATGCTGGGACCGGGGCTGGCCGCGGAGCTGGCCGCGCTCGCGTTCGCGCTTCACCCGATTCATGCCGAGTCCGTCGCCTGGCTCGCCGGAATGAAGGACGTCCTCGCCCTGCTCTTCAGCGGGCTGGCGCTGGCCGCGTACACGTCGTGCCCCGCGGGCGCGCGGCGAGCGATCGTCGTCACGCTCTGCGTCGCAGCGGGCTGCTTCTCGAAGGCCGCCTCGGTCGTCGTCCCCGGGCTGCTCTTGCTCTCCGACGCGTGGCGAGGCGCACGTCCCGATCGCGCTGCGCTGAGCGCCTCGTTCGTCGTCGCGGGCTTGGCTGCGGCGCTCCACGCTGGCATCGGTGCGCGCGTCGGTATGTACGCGACGATGCCGGGTGGAGACCGAGTCAGCGCGATCGCCACCATGGCGCCCGTGGCGGTGCGGTACGCGCTCCGCGTCGTGCTCGTGGAGCCGGCCTCCATCGTCTACGACGTGCCGGATCGAGACTGGACGGACCCCATCGCGCTGGTGTCGTTGGCGTTGTTGGGCGCGTCGTTCATCGCGTGCCTCGTCCTGTTTCGGCGCGGTGAGAAGCGGCCGCTGCTGCTCCTCGGCATGGCGTGCGTGGCGCTCGCGCCCGTGAGCCAGGTCTTCGCGCCGATCCAACACCGCATGGCCGATCGATACTTGTTCGTCGCGCTCGCGGCTCCGGCCATCGCGTGTGGGCTCGCGCTCGCGCGGGTTCAGAACGAGCGGGCGCGCTGGGCTCTGAGCGCGGGCCTCGCGCTCGTGCTCGCGTCCTCGACCGCCTTGCGCGCCATGACGCTCGCGTCGCCGGCCGACCTCTGGATCGAAACGAGCGAGCGAGCTCCCGCATCGCCGGTCGGGCCTTACCAGCTCGGCGCCACGCTCGAGCGCTCGCGTCCCGATGTCGCCGAGGCGGCCTACCGTGAGGCGCTGGTGCGGGACGCGATGACCACGGACACCGGCCGACGCGCGGCAGACAACCTCGCGATCCTCCTCGCGAGCTCGGCCCGGGTGCCGGAGGCGACCGAGCTCTTGGAGCGCGCACACGAGCGCTATCCGCACGATCCACACGTGGGGAACAACCTGGCGGTGCTGCTCGATGCGCGCGGCGAGCACGAGCGCGCACGGGCGATGTTGCTCGAGGTCATGCGGGAGTCGCCGCGCTATCCACAAGCGCGGATCTCGTACAGCGCGCGCTGGGGCGAGCCGCCGGTGCCGACGCCCGAGGTTCCGCGATACGACGCAGGCGAGCGGGCGCTCTAATTTTCGAGTCGAGGTCGCGCCCCGAAAGCGCGATGGTCAGACCATCCGCTGCTGACGCTCCTGCATGCGGCGAACTTCGTCGTCGGAGATTCCGCCCACCAGCTGGATTCGCACGACCTGCTCGCGGCCGGTCTCGAGATCTTTCGCACGCACGCCGAGCGTCCCGTTCGCATCCATCACGAACGTGACCCCGATCTTCACCGCGCCGCGATGCGCTTGCCGCAAGCCCTCGAGCGAGATCTCGCCGAGCGCTTGGTTCTCGTCGCGAAGGCGCGACTCGCCCTGGACGATCCGAACGTGCACGGTCTGCTGGCCATCGCTCGCGGTCGAGAAGATGCGCGTCTGTTCCACGGGGATCGCCGCGTTGCGTCGGATCACGGCCTCGCAATACCCGCCGACGGTCTCGACACCCAGCGTCTGGGGCGTGACGTCGAGCAAGAGAGGGGGCGCCGTGTGAACGAGCGGGATGGTCGGCGCGGGAGCCGCGTATCCGTACGATGGCGCGGCCGGGAGTGCGGGGACCGGCGCAGCGAAGGCGTCGTGAGCGGCAGTCTCCGGCCATGCGGGCGCCGGCTCGGGGACGGGGCTCGACGCCGGCGCGAACGGAATCGGCGGAGCCGGCGGACGCGCCGATGTCGAAGGCGGTGCGGGCGGCATCGGGGGCGCTGACCGCGCGGTCGGCAGCGGCGGCGGAGGCGCGGGGGGGCGCCGACTCGTCGCGAGCGGCTGCCGCGACGGCGGCAAGCTCGACGACGGAAGTGCCGGGCGCGACGGCGGAGGCACACTCTGCGCGCGTGAGCCGACGACCACCTGAGCGCGCGTCGCGACCACCACCGCCGATGCCGGCGCACCCGAGGGGCTCGAGCGCGGCGGCGCAAGCGGCGCAGGCGACACGCTCGTTGCGGTGGTCGTCTCGCTCTCACCCCACTCGAGGTCGGTCGCCGGTGCGGGCACCACGACGCGACCCGTGCGCGACGGCGGCATCGGCTTCGGCGCGAACGCCGGCTGGTTCGGCCGCTCGCGCGCGATCTCTTCTCGGATCTCCAGTCGCCGAGCGACCGCGCGCGTCTCGACGGCCGCCGTCTTCTTCAGCGTCACACGCCCGATGGCGCGCGAGGGCGGCACCGATCCCTTGTCGGAACGTAGCGAGAAGCCCTGGAGCGCCGCGCCCTGGGCGACCACGAGATCCGGATCGATGTTGCCGAGCGGCTCGCGTCCGAAGAAGTCGGCGACGCGATCGCGAACCATCGGCGTGCGCGTGGAGCCTCCGACGAGGATCACGTTGTCGATCTGCGTGGCCGCGATGTTGGCGATGCGCAGCGCCTCTTCACAGACGTCGAAGGTGCGACCGACGAGCGGCGCGATCATCGACTCGAGCGAGCCGCGCGTGAGCGCGAACTGGAGGTCGAGCGAGACGCCGCCCTGTCCGTACGCGAGCTCTTCGACGCGCAGCGTGACTTCGTCCTCCGTCGAGAGCTGGCACTTGCTCCACTCCGCCGCCGCACGAAGTCGCTCGAACGCCTGCTGGTCTTGTCGCGGATCGAAGCGATGGTGCGCGAGGAAGGCGTCGGCCATCTTCTCCGCGACGAGGAGATCGATGTCGTCGCCGCCGAGAAACGTGTCACCCGCCGTCGCGAGCACCTCGAACACATCGCCGGCCAGCTCGAGGATGGTGATGTCGAACGTGCCGCCGCCGAGGTCGTACACGGCGATTCGCTCACGTGACCCCTTGCCGTAGCCGTAAGCGAGAGCCGCGGCCGTGGGCTCGTTCAGGATCCGGAGCACGTCGAGCCCTGCGACCTTGCCGGCCGCCTTCGTCGCGGCGCGCTGGAGCTCGTTGAAGTTCGCCGGAACGGTGATCACCGCGCGCGTACACTCCTGGCCGAGCGCCGGCTCCGCCACGCGTCGCACCTCGCGCAGCACGAACGCGCTGATCTCGGGGAGCGTGTAGGTCTCGTTGCGCGCGGCCACGAGCACGCCGCGGC
>JAYVCF010000091.1:0-18104 GCA_043750095.1 Deltaproteobacteria bacterium | reverse complement strand
GAGGTTCCGTTGATGCGCACCTCGGCGCCTGGCGCCTCCGTGATGACCGCGATCGAGCCCGTCGTGGGCGCGGTCGAGACCGGCGTGATGGTGGCGTGGACCTCGGCGCGCTGACCCTGCTGGACGAGGATCGTCTGCGTGTACGGCGGAAGACCCTCTCCGCGGATCTCGATCGTGTGCGTGCCGACGGGCACGTTGTCGATCACCGTCGTGGTGGCCATGCCGGTGCTCGCGCCGTCGAGAAAGATCGGTGCGCCGCGCACGTCCGCGTCCACGAGGATCGATCCCGTGGTCGGCGCCGCACGCTCGAGCATCGCCGTCACGCGAACGGTCTGACCGCCCTGCACGTCCACCCACTGCTGGAAATCGATGAAGCCGTCGTGCGTGGCGACGACCTGATGCCGACCCGGCGGGAGCGAGTCGACGCGCACCGGAAGGCTGCCGAGCGGCGAGCCCACCGGCTGACCATCGATGGTCACGCTCGCGCCGCGCGCGCCGTCGTTGCCCGCCGACACTTCGATCGTACCGAGCGCACGGAGCACCGCGCGGAACGTCTCGCGACGCCGCGCGACGGTGATCTGCATCCGCGCTTCTTCGAAGTTCGGCATGCGGAAGATCAGCGTGTGCGCGCCCGAGCGCACGCGAGCGGCCGTGATCGGCGTCACCCCGAGCGGCGTCCCATCGGGGTTGTCGAGGTACACCGTCGCGCCTGCCGGCTCCGACACGATGTTCACCGGGATCCCGAGCTGCGCTTCGGCATGCGAGGCCCCGAGCACGAGGAGTGCGACAGCCGCGACAGTAATTGATCGAGCGAGCGCGTTGCGCATGGACAGGCCCCTTTTTACGAGTCCTCGGATAGCGCGAACCCGACCCCACCGGCAAGCCGGATGATGGGTGCGCATCCGGGCCCACGATTACTGCTCGCGGCGCGCGATCTTGCGTGCGAGCTGGGCAAGCAACGTGCGGCCGCGCGGATCGATCGGTGCCGCGTCGAGGGCGGCGAGCGCCTCATCGAGCAGAGCCTCGAGCCGCGTCTCGACGCGGGCTCGAACGCCCACGCGCTCGAGCATCTGCATCGCGCTCTGGACGTCGGGCTCGCTCGCATCGGCCTGGCCGAACACGCGCGTGAGCGGGGCCCGGTCGGCGAGTGCCACGCTCGTCTCGGCCTCGCGCACGATGGCGGTCCGCTTGCCGGCGCGGAGATCGTTGCCGACGGGCTTGCCCGTGACGGCCGTGTCCCCGAACGTGCCGAGGAGGTCGTCGCGCACCTGGAACGCCTCACCGATGGGAACGCCGAAGCGTGCGAGTCCATCGAGCTGCGACGGCGTCGCGCCGGCGAGCGTCGCGCCGAGCGCGAGCGGCCCGTCCACCGTGTAGCTGCCCGTCTTGAGCTGCTGCATGCGCGTGACGTCCGCCGACGCGCGGAGATCGAGCGCTTGCCCCGCCACGACGTCGCGCTGCATGCGTGAGAACACCGACAACACGGCGGACGGATTCGGCGCGCGCGCCGCGCTCTCGATCACGAGGTCCCACGCGTAGGCATTGCCGAGATCGCCCGCGAGGATCGCGAGGGCATCGCCGAGATGCTCGTGTGTGACCTGCTTGCGGAGCATCACGTGCACCGAGGGTCCGCCGCGACGCTCGAGATCGCCGTCCATCCAGTCGTCGTGGATCAACAGGTACGACTGGAGCACCTCGAGCGCCGCGCAGGCCGCCACCACGTCGGCGAGCCTCGCCTCGGGACGAATCGCGCGCTGCGCCGCGACCATCACGGCGGGGCGCAGGCGCTTGGCCCCACCACGCATGGTGAGATCTTCGAGACCGACGACGAGCAGCTCGGCCTCGGGCGCGCTCGCTCGCAGCTCGGCGCGGCGCGCAGAGAAGAACGCGCGCAGATGCGCATCGGTCGCCTCACGTACCTCGTGCACGAACTCGCGCTCGCTCGGCGCCGCGCTCGAGGACAGCGTCATCATCAGATCTTCCCGCGCAAGAGGTTGCCGACCACGGCCTGTCCGTACATCCGGAACGTCTTGGCGACGCTGCGCGCATCGAGCGTGCTGGTGAACGAGTCCGCCAGGCCGAAGGGCAGCATCGTGGGGATGATCCCGCGCGCGTACTCGAGCGCGTGGCACTGCCCCGGCATGCGATAGCCCTTCGCCGTGCCCTGCGGCAGCACGTGCATGTCACCGGCGGCGTAGACGCTGCGCGTGAGCTGGCCCTCGGCGTACGCCCACTGCTCACCCTCGAGGATGAAGAAGTAGTCCGTCGCGAAGAAGCGGCCGGTGTGTCCCTCGGTGCCGATGGGCGTGCCGAAGATCATCAGATACTCGGTGATCGAAGAGTGCAGGAGCATGAAGTGCCCCATCGCGCCGCCCGCGACGTTGAACACCCACTCGGGCTTCTCGACGATGTAGTTGCGGTACTCCGCGCGCAGATCGGCGTGGATCTCTTCGACCACGAGCTCGATCGGCTGCCCGATGCGGCGCTTCACGATGCGATGCAGGACCTCGGGATCGAGAACGTGCGACACGAAGGTTCTCCTGCTGACTTGCGACTACGCCGTGCGACGGCGATCCGCGAGGGGATCTTCGCGGTAGAGCGCGGCGTAGCGCGTTTCGAGCGCTGCGTCGTCCGACACGTACGTGAGGCACTCCTGGATGAGCGCCTCGACCTCGTCGCGCCGGATCTTCACGGCTTGGCCCGCGATGAACATCGCGTCGTTGCCCCGCGCCATCACCAGCGTGCGCGCCGCCATCCAGAGCGGAAGCAGGCAGAAGAGACGAATGCCGATCTCCGTCTTGGGGATGGCGAGCGCGTAGCGAAGCGCTCCATCGAGCCGCTCGCGGGCCAGCTCGAAGAGAGGCGCAACCGCGGCATGCGCGCGTCGTCGATGCTCCGGTGCGACCAGCTCCTCGAGCTCGAGACCCACGGCCGCCACCGACGTGCGCGGAACGAACGAGACGTGCCGCTCGCGATCGTCGGTGATGTCCTTGAGGATGTTCACGAGCTGGAGGCCCTCGGCGAAGCTCTCGGCGTCCTGTCGCAGCTTTCGCTCGAGCGCGATGGCGCTGCGCTCGTCCATGCCGCCCGCGCGCATCTCGTCGACGAAGAGCTCGGTGAGCATGTGCCCGACGGTGCCCGCGACGTAGTAGCAGTAGCGATCGAGATCCGAGACCGTGTAGAGCGCGAGGAACCCGTCGCTCGCGGGCTGTCGGCGCGTGTAGAGGTCCATGCCGCGCGCCATCTCCGTGACCCAGCGCGTGCTGATGGCGATCGTGCTGTCCGCCTGCGCACGGAACACGCGCATCACCATGGGCATCGCGCGTGCGAGCGTCAGCTCCGCGTCGTCGCCAGAGACGGGCTCGAAGCCCTTCACGAGATCGGCCGGGTCGCGGCCCGTCTCCATGATCTCGAGGAACGTGCGGAAGAGCTCGCCACGGATGTCGCCCCCGACGTTGGGATGATCTTCGATGGTGTCCGCGACGCGGCAGAGCAGGTAGCCGAGCGTGACGGCGACCTCGAGACGCCCCGGCAGCATGGCGATCGGACGCGAGAACGTGCGCGAGACCTGCTCGAGCGCGCTCTTGCAGAAGGCCCAGTCGTCCGCGTCGATCCGCAGGGTGGTCTCGCCGCTCTTTTCTCGCTCGCTGGGGCGCGCTGTCGGCTGCACGCGACGCTGACGTGCGCTCATCGGACGTCCCGCGCGATGCGCCTCGTAGACCGCGAACGCTTCCACGATCTCTGCCGTCTCGCGCCACGAGAGCGGATCTCCTTCTTGCGCGAGCGATGCGAGCGCGCGCGCCGACGCGAGACGGACCGGCTCGGCAGGCACGCTCGCGCGGGAGAGCGCCGCGAGCACCGCCGCCGTCGTGTGAACGGCGTCGGCCTCGTCGCCATCGTGGAAGAGCCCGTCGTCCGAGAGACGCGTCTGCAGCCACTTGGTCGCGCGGCGCATGGCCGGATCGCCGGGGTTCGCCTCGGCCGCCACCAGCGCCTCCATCGCATACGCGGTCGCGAGCACCGAGCCCTCGAACGAGCCGTCGTCGCTCTGACGACTGCGCACGAACGTCGCCGCGCGCGTGAGCATGCTCTCGAGATCGGCATCGGTCGTGTCGGGACGACGACGGATCACCACGTCGAGCGCGCGACAGGCGAGCATCGTCGCGAACAGGTTCGGGACTTGCGCGTCGGTGCTCGTCGCGAAGCCGCCGCCCTGGCGCTCCGTCGTCAGCAGCGTGCGCACCGCGTCACCGAGGCCCGCGATCGGCGTCTCCGCCCACGCGGCGCCGTCGAGCAACAAGATGAGGAGCCCGGCGAGCGCTTCCGTCTCGATGGGCGAGCCCGCCTCGAACAAGCGCGTGAAGCCCTCGCTCGCGAGCCGACGCCGACCGATGGTCATGCGCGCGGCGAGCGCAGGCCGCATCGAGCGCGAGGTGATCGCGCGCATCATGCGGACCGCAGGCGCCGCGATCATCCGATCCGGAACCGTCCCGAGCTTCTGCGCGATGCTCTCGAGCTCGACCACGAGCGCATCGCTGCCGCGCGTGAGCACGGGCTCGAGCGCGACGTCACCCTCGACGCGCCGCTCGCTCGGACCGTCCGTCGCAGGCGCGACGCGCTCCGCTCCCACCAGCGCCGCGAGCGCCGGGATGGGATGGAAGGGCGAGCTCTCCGCGCGATATCGCTCGCGCACGCGCGCGGGAACCAGCATCGCGGCCGGCCACTGCATCCAGCCCGCGAGCCCGACGAGCTGCTGCGGGAGGCGGCTCATCGAGCCGGCCTTGGCCGTGTCCGACGCGGCGCCGGTGAGCGCACGGCCCGCCATGCGCACGAACGCGCTCGAGAACGTTCGCTTGCGCAGGTCTTGCGCCGAGAGGATCGACATCGTGCGGCGACGCTCTTCGTCGCTGCTGCGGAGCGTCTCGAACATCGCGCGACGCAGCTGCACCGCGCTCTCGTCCTCGCGCCGGAAGCAGTGATAGAGCGCGTTCGAGAGCACCTCGGGCACGTACGCGCGTCGGAGCTCCGCGAACTGTTCGAGCGAGCTCGACCCCGCGAGCGCCTCGGCATCGAGGAACCCCAGCGTCATCCCGTTCGCCGTCATCGGATGCACGTGACCGACCGCGTCGCCGATCAGCGCGACCTGAGCGCGACCCGGCGCGGCCTCTCGACCGAAGTGCGTGCGCGGACGGAATCGATTGGCCGCCCAGCCTCCGAGACCGCGCTCGACGGCCGCGCGGAACGACGTCTTCATCGAGGGCGGCAACACGGGCGCGAACGCGTCCCAGATGAACGAGGGCGCGCGCGCGCCGGCTCCGTACGAGATCGGCACGTCGAGACAGCCGCGGACTACGTCGTCCGAGATTCGATAGAAGAGCGCCGGGCCGGGACCGCCGAGCACGACGTGACCGAAGCCTTCGCTCGGGAGCGTGACGCCGCGAAGCTCGACCGCCGCCATGTACGAGAGCAGCGTGCCGTGATCCGGAATCCCGAGACGCTCGCGAACCGTGGACGCCCGTCCGTCGGCGCCGACGATGCGCTCGGCGCGCACGTCGATGGCGCCGCCTTCTTTGCGGTCGATGCGCACCACGTGACCGTCGATGTCCTTCACGCGCGCGTTCGGGAGCCAGTCGATTCCCGGCGTGGCGTGCACGGCGGCGCGAAGCGACGCGACGATCCCTGCGTGCTCGCACGCGAGCGCGGTGCCTTGAGCGTAGGGCATCTCGATCGAGGCGCTGCCGTCGTCGGGAACGATCACGAAGCCATAGCCCGTGCGCGCGTGCGCGGTCTCGAGCCGACCGATGCGAAGCCGATCGAGCACGCCCACGCCTGGCGGATGGAGCCACTCGCCGGCGAAGCGGGTCGAGACCTTCGGGTCCGCCTCGACCAAGAGAACGCTCGCGCCACGGCGAGCGAACGCGACGGCGGCGACCGAGCCGACGGGCCCTCCTCCTGCGATCACGACGTCGTAATTGGTTTTCATGGTGTGATGTCTCCGTCAATAAACGAAGGGAATCATCTTGAAGGTGGCTCTGCGGCAGTACGCTTCCCAGAGCGCGCCGTACTTCTCGCGGCAGCGCTTGTCATCACGCCACGCGCGATGCGTCAACAGGCCGAGGAGCCACAAGGGAAGCAGATAGGGAATCATCGACTGCGTGCCGGAGAGGAGCGTGAAGGACCAATAGACGAGGATCTCCCCCGTGTAATTGAGCTTGCGTCCGATGCCCCAGAAGCCCGACACCAGGATGCGTCCGCCCAGCGTCTCCGCTGGTTTTCCCCAGATTCGCACGGACGGATCGCGCTTGAACTCGTCCTTCTGCTGGTTCGCGCCGCGGAAGATCCACAGGCCGAGCACGAACATCATCGGGAGCCCGATGGTCGCGATCGTGGAGAGCGGCTCGGTGCGATCGAGCAGGTACCACCCCACGACGGAGTAAGCGAAAGGCACGAACGCCAGGTCGCCCCAGACGAGCATGAATCCGAATCGCTCTTGGACGATGTCCCAGGTGTGGAGCATCCCGTACTCGAACTGGAAGTAGTTGAAGACGTAGATCGCGGTGAACGCCTGATAGAGGATCATCGCCGTGGACAGCTGCCCATCGTGCTCCCACTGCACCACCGCGAACGACGCGTTGATGACGAAGAGCCCGATGAGCGAGGGGCGATACGCCCACATCTTCACGTCGACGCCGAGGAGCTCGGGGTTCAGCTGCACGCCGTACCAGACGTCGCTCCACAGACCCTCACGAACGGCGTCCTCCTGGTTTCGACCCGAGAAGTAGAGCCACACCGTGAGCAACACGGAGATGACGTTCGCCGCGACGAAGAGCGCGAGGATGTGGCTCGGGATGATGGCCAGCGAGAACAGTCCGAGACACTGCCCCGTCCCGAGGCCCAACGCGACGAGGACCAAGATCGGCAGGCCGTTCAGCTTGTACAAGCGGCGCGTCCCGTCCTTGAGCGTCGCACCCTCGCGCATCGGCCCAGGCACGACGATCGACAGCACGAAGAGTCCCAGGACGAAGCCGAGGGCGAGCGCGAAGCCGACGAACAGCGAGTGCGGATCGAGAGACATGGTTCTTCCGGAAGGAGCTCAGTGCCAGGTCGGCTGCGGCGGCGAGGCGCCCGCGCTCGCGTCGATCGCGCGCGTCTTCTTGCGTGACTCGTACGCGCCGAGCGCCCAGACCGGGAAGTAGCGGCGGTAGAGGACGTAATCGAGCAGCGCCGTGTGGAAGAAGACGCCTTCGGGGTCTTGCTTCGGCCAGGTGCCATCGTCGTTCTGACGCTTGGCGAGGAACGAGGCCGCGCGCGTCATCGCGGCGAAGTCCGGCTCGTGCGCGTCCGCGAGCGTCAAGAGCGCCCAGGCCGTCTGCGTGGTCTGGCTCTCGCTGTGCTCGACGTAGCGACCGACCTCACCGCTGGTGAAGTGCTCGCCCCATCCGCCATCGGGGCGCTGACGCGCGAGAAGCCACGTGCACGCGCGGCGCACGGACGGATCGTGCGGGGGGACGCCCGCGGCGACGAGCCCGCGCACGCCGAACATCGTGCCGTAGATGAAGTGCACGCCCCAAGCTCCGTCCCACGATCCGTCGGAGCGCTGCTGCGATCGCAGGCAGCGAACGCCACGCTCGATCGCGCGGTCGAGCTCGGCCGAGAGAACACCGGGATGCTCGCGGCGGAACTTCGCGAGCGCGGAGATGCACGACGAGGTGCACTCCGAGTACGACTTCTCCGTCATCGAGTCGCCGAACATCTCCGCCGGGTTCAGCCACTCGAGCGGGAGATCGACGCGGCGCGACTCGTAGCTGCCGAAGCCTCCATCGGAGTTCTGCGTGCGCAGGATGAAGCGCACGGCCGAGGTGAGCTCCTCGATCGAGGCACCGCGGCCAAAAAGGCCAGCACAGTCCATGCGCGCGAGGATCGCCTCGGCGGTGCAGTCACTGACCGGCCAGCCGTGCCAGACGCCCGCGAAGCAGTAGCCGCCTGCCGGATCGATGCGATGGAACTGCGCCTCGCGTCCCGTGCCGCGGCGAATCTGCTGCGACGCGAGGAACTCGTCGGCACGAAGGAGCGCGCTCTTCACGTCGACGTGCGGAGCAGCCGCCGCGAGCGCTTGCCCCGCGAAGCCCGTGTCCCACGTCGCGCTGCGCGCCCCTGCGACGCGAGCACCCTTCTCCGCGTCTTCCCAGATCCATCCGTCGAAGTGCTCGAGCGCTTGGAGAAGATCCGGATCGTTCGGATCGGCCGCGTGCAGCGCGAGCATGTTGAGCAGGCCACTGACCGGCGAGATGCACGTGTAGTGCGTCGAGCGGAACTCGTAGCGGATGTTCTCGCGCAGATTGCCGAGCAGCCCCGCACGCTTCTCCGGCGAGCGAATCGACTCGAAGCGCACGAGCGCCGAGTAGATCGCCGAGAGCGGCTTGCTCCAGGGCGTGAGGAGATCGGCCGGGCGAATCGAGCTGCGCGCGATCTTGAAGTCGACCTTGTCGAAGCCGCCCGGAAAGAGCTCGTCGCGGAGCTCGAGCACGCGCGGTGTGAGCGGCGCCGAGAAGCGCGACCCGGAGATCGTCGCCATCGCCATGTAGATGAGGCGCGTGTGGCAGTAGTAACGACTCGGGTGCGCGGGGACCCACTCGGGCAAGAGCCAGGCTTCGGGCGGCACGGGGCTCACGCCCTTCCACTCGTAGAGCCCGACGATCGCGAGCCAGAGCTTGCCCCAGCTCGGGACCTGCGCGGCGCCGCCCTCGGTGCGGATGAACTCGTATGCGCGCGAGAGCAGCGGATCGTTCTTTTCGACGCCGAGCAGGCGCGCGGCGACGAACACGAGGATCGTCACGAACAAGTACGGCTTGCTCAGCTCGTGCAAGCCCCAGCCGCCACCCGCGAGGCGCGTGTCCTCGAAGTGACGCAGCAGGTTGAGCCGACGCTCGCTCGTGAGGGGCCGACCCATCGCGTGCATCGCGAGCACGTACTGCGCGGCAAGCATGGGACACCAGACGACCTCGCCCTCGAACGATCCGTCCTCGGCCTGCTCCGCGATCAGCGCGCGCACGCTCTTCTCGAGCGAGCGCTCGATGGTTCCGCGCGCATCCTGGCGAGGCGTCGAAATGCCGACGACGGCGGCACCGCCTCCGCGAGATGCGCGAAGGAACGCGCCGTAGCGATCCTCGGCGGAGGGCCCGTGCACGCGTGCGGCGAGGCGACGCTCGGTCACGGCCGAGAGCGCGTCGGTCAGATGGTAGGTCCCGGCCAGGAGCGTCCCGAGCCGCACGCCGACGTCCGCCATCGCAGATCCGAGCTCGCGCGGTGACGAACCGGCCAAGCCGCGCTTGGCGAGATCGGCAGAGCCATAGAGGACGGTGCCGAGGAACGATCCCGCGAGGCGCGCGCGCCGACCTTCGCCGACGAGGAATCCCATGGTGCGGAGCCTCTCGCCGGGATGACGTCGGAACAGGCGATAGACGGCCTGTCGGACGGCGACGCTCGACGTCGCATGATCGGCGAACACTTCGTGAAGCGCGATCGCGAGCATCTCGGGGATGCGCGCCTTCTGCACGCGCTCGCGTCGATACGCGGCGATCGACTCGGCCTGGCAGAGCGCGACGGCGTCTTCGAAGCCGAGCGTGAGCCCGAGCGCCGTGAGCGGATGGTGCGTTCCGATCGCATCACCCACGAGCGCGAGCCCCTCACGACCGAAGTCGGAGCGCGGATGAATCACGTTGTCGGACGAGCGCCAACGCCGTTCCGCGAGCGCGCGCTTGAACGCCGTCCGCAGCTCGCTCGGCAGCACGGTGCGGTAGGCATCTTCGAGCACCTGCGCGGCAGCCGCCGGATCGCGCGGCAACGCCATGGACACGGGCACGTCGAGACAGAGCCGCACCGCGCGGGGCCCGATGCGATGGGCGATCACCGGTCCGGGCGCGCCGACGAACAAATGCCGATAGCCTTCGAACGGGAGCGCGATGTCCTCGAGCAGGAGCCCGATCGTTCGCGAGAACACGCGTGCGCTCGGACCGCCACCACCGATCGACGTCGACGCGGTCGCGCCGGTCTGGTCGAGTGTGCCGCGACCGGTCGCACCGACGACGAGATCGGCATGAACGCTGTGAATGCCCTCGCCGAGAAGCGGCGCCGAAGATCCGGTGCTCGCCGCGCGTGAGGAGGACGCCTTCTCGACCTCGAACGTCACGACCTGTCCGTCGATGCGGCGCACGCGTGCCCAGCTCACGAGCTCGACGGCCGCGCGCGCCTCGACGTGCGCACGCAAGGTCTCGACGAGCAGCGCGTGCTCGCATGCGAACCCCGCCTTGCCGGCAGGATAGGGAAGCGCGATCGGCTCGCTGCCGTCCTCGGGATGAATCGTGAAGCCGCGGCCCGTCGCGTACGGAACGGCGGGTGCGAGATCGACACCGAGCGAGTCGAGGATCGCGATGGCGTTCGGGTGCAGCCACTCGCCTGCGAGTCGATCGCTCGCGCGCGGGTCGGCCTCCAGCACGAGGACGCGCTTTCCAGCGTGCGCGAACGCGAGCGCCGCGACGCAGCCCACCGGGCCCGCGCCGCAGATCACGACGTCATATCGACTCGCGCTCATGAACTTCTCAGCTCACATCGCAGCCATGAGCTTGGCCGTGATGGACTGGATCGCGGGCCGCTCACCCGCCTTGATCAGCCAGTCGAGCGCGTTCGTGCGGATCAAGCGGCGGAACACGCCTCCTCCGAGGAACGAGAGACGGAACGCCTTGTTGCAGCGCTTCTCGTACTCCGCGAACGCCACGTGCTCGCGACAGCGCCCGCTGAGCACGTCGGCGATCGCCTCGGCGCCCATCATCCCGGACTTCATCCCTTGATAGATGCCCTCGGCCGTCGCCGGATGGGTCATCAAGCCCGACTCGCCGATGACGACCGCGCCCGGCCGTGTGAGCTTCTCGATGTCGTACGACCAGAAGACCGGATGGCCCTTCCAAGCGCCGACCTGCGTCGCGTCCTTCAGTCGCTCCTTGTAGTGCGCGTCGAGGAACTTCTGGAAGAGCTCGCGGGCGTTCTTTTTCCCGTCCGCGGGATCTTCGTAGCAGATGCCGATGTTCACGCGGGTCTCGCTCTCGGGGAAGAGCCAGCCGTAGTAGGGCTCGACCATCCGATCGAAGAGCATCTCGACGTGGCCCGGCTTGAACGGGACGCCGTCCCACCAGCCCATGATCGCCTGGATCACGTGCTTGGGGCGCTGCTCCGGGATGCCGACGCGACAGTGCGATCCGCCGGCGATCATCGTGTAGCGCGCGCGGATCTCGCGACCATCGCGTGCACGGATGCCGGCGATGCGACCGTCGTCGGTGATCACGTCGGTCGCGTCGAAGTTCGGGATGAACTGGGTGCCACCCGCGATCGCCTTCTTCAGCAGGATGTGATCGAGGATGCGGCGCTGACATACGACGGCGTCCGCGACGTCACCCGCGGACTGCCAGCTCTCGAGGCCGCCTGGCGTGACGATGCGAATGCCGGTGATCGGATACGAGTGCGGCTGCACGTCGTTCCAGACGCCGAGCTTCTTCAGCGTGTCGATCCCCTTGGGCGAGATCCCGCTGCCGCAGGTCTTGTCGCGCGGAAAGTCGTGGCGATCGACGAGGACGACGTTCTTGACGCCGAGTGTTCCGAGATGCGCCGCTGCGGCCGTGCCCGCGGGGCCCGCGCCGAGGATGACCACGTCCGCCTTGGGGCTCGTGGCGGAGGGACGATTTTCGTTCGCGAGAGTCATCGGTTCACTCCAGGACGTCCATCGTCAAGCGCGCTCGCCTTCGGCGCGAGAGGGGGTGGTCACGTTCTTCTCGCGACGCGGCGCGGGTGTCTCGGCAGCCGTCCCCGGACGCGCGGGCACCAGGCCGCGGCGCGCGAAGTCGGCGTACGCCTCGTGCAGGGCCTTGCGGATGCTCGTCGGCTCGTAGCCCAGCTCGCTGCGCGCCTTGCTCACGTCGGCGTGTCGCTGCTGGCGAAGGATGCGCACGGCGGCCGGCGTGAAGCGCTGCGGCGTCTCGGGCGAGAAGTTGTTGTAGAAAAAGCTCGTCACCTCGGCGACGCCCGCCATCACGCCGACGGGCAGCTTCAGCTTCGGACGCGGGCGGCCCGTGACCTCTTCGAAGATGTCCATGATCTCGTCGAGCGAGAGGAACTGCGTGGAGATGACGTACTTCTGACCGATGCGGCCGCGCTCCATCGCACGGATGTGGCCTTCGACGATGTCGCGCGACGCGACGAACTCGAACCCGCCCGGCAGGTACGCGTGCAAGCGTCCGTGAGCGTGATCGATGAGTGTCCGACCCATGCGCGAGGGCATGAAGTCGTTCGGCCCGAGGATCGCGCAGCTCGTCGCGATCACCACGTCGAGCCCCTCGACGACCGCCTTCATGCACTCGAGCTCGACCTGCATCTTGGTGCGCGCGTAGGGCAGGATCTCGTCGAAGGGATACTGCGGCATCGTCTCGTTGCCGGGCGCCGATGGCTTGTCGAGGTCGTAGCCGACCGCGCTGTAGCTGCCCGTGACGACGACGCGCTCGTAGCCGAGATGAAGCGCGACGCGCAGCAGGTTCTGCGTGCCGATCACGTTCGTCTCGAAGATCTTCCGCTCGAGCTCGGGCGACGCGACCACCGTCGAGATCATCGCGGCCACGTGATAGGCCTGCTTACAGCCCTGCATCGCGCGCTCGAGCGCATCGATGTCGCGCAGATCGCCGTAGACCTTCTCGACGGAGAGACCATCGACGCCCTCGGTCGACGCGCCCTTCTCGATCAGGACGCGCACCTCTTTACCGTCCTCGACGAGGCGGCGAACCAGGTTGGCGCCGAGATGGCCGGTCGCGCCGGTGACGAACACCTTGCCGGTGAACGTACGCGCCGCGTGCGGGCCATTCCCTTCGGTACGAGCTTGTCCGAGCTTGCGAATCATGGAGCCTCCGGAGAGCGAGAGCGGTCGTTCGGAATCGTGCGTGTGGACGCGTGGCTCGGCGGACATCGCGCGAGCCTCGGGCATGACGGGAACCTTCGGGCGTGCCGTGCCCTTGCGCGCCATCGCAGCGCGGCTCGAGAAGTCGATCACGAGGCCGCCCCCGAGGTGCGCGGCCGGACGCGCGGCCGCAGCCTTGGCCCGCTCGGCGCGAAGCACGCGAACGGCGTCGGCCGCGGCGCGAGCGTTCACTTGCTTTGCATCGGCGATGCGCGTGGCGACCTCGAGGACTTCGTCGCCCTCGGCGCCCGCTTCGACCGCGACGTTGCGCGCGTGAAGCCGCATGTGGCCGCTCTGGATTCCTTCGGCCGCGAGCGCACGCAACGCTCCGAGGTTCTGCGCGAGACCCGCGGCGGCCGTGAGGCGCGCGAGATCGGCCGTCGTCTCGATGCGCGCGATCTTGCGCGTCACCTGCACGACCGGGTGCACCTTGAACACACCGCCGACGGTGCCGACGGCGAGCGGGATGGTCATGCGACCGACGAGGTGATCGCCCTCGACGCGCCAGCGCGCCATCGCGGTGTATCGACCGCCGCGCGCGGCATAGGCATGCGCGGCCGCCTCGACGGCGCGGAAGTCTTGGCCGAACGCGAGGAGCACCGCGTCCACGCCGTTCATGATTCCCTTGTTGTGCGTGGTCGCGCGGTAGGGATCGCGCTCGGCGAACACCGAGGCTTCCTCGATCCCCTTCGCGAGCTCGCGACCGCCCTTGCCGCCCTTCTCGGCGAGCGAGCCGAAGGGAACGCGGCCCACGACGGTCACGAGGCGCCGGTCGTTGAGGTTCGAGAGGATGCGAAGGACGACGCGACCACCCGAGAGCTGCGCGATGCGCGAGGCGAGGCGCTCGCACATCGCATTGATCGCGTTCGCGCCCATCGCATCACGCACGTCGACGACCAGGTGCACGATCAGCATGTCGCCGCAGGGATCGGCGTCCTCGACGCGCGGCAGATCCACGACCTCGATGTCGATCGCCCCGCCGCCTGCAGCCATGAGCGAGGGATGACCGGAGTTCGCGAGCGTGATGAGCGCCGACTTCTCCGCCAAGATCGCGCGGCGCGCCGCGTCGTGATCGGCGACGTCGAGCACTTGGATCTGCCCGATCATGTGCGGCGGGGTCACTTCGCTGCGTACGCCGTCGCCCGAGCGCAGGAGCTTGGCAGCGTGGCTGCACGCGGCGATCACGGACGGCTCTTCGACCGCCATGGGAAGGAGCCAGTCGCGCGCGTCCACGCGGAGGTTCACGCAGACGCCGAGCGGGATCCCGAGCACGCCGAGCGCGTTCTCGATCATCTGGTCGGCCTGCTCGCAGCTCAGGCCCTTGTCGCCGAGCTCGATCACGTCACTCGCATCGAGGCCCGTGAGCGCAGCGATGCGCTTGCGACGCTCCTCCATCGGCAGCTTGTAGAAGCCGGGAAGCTCGCTCTCGAGCTCGGTTGGCATGCCGCCGGTCGGAGGGCGGCCGACGAAGCGATCGCTCATGAGGCCCCTCGAACATCGATCACGCGCACGCGTCGCAGATCCGCGATCGTGCGAGCGCCCGTGCAGAAGCAGATCACGCGCAGCTCGTAGAGGATCGAGTCGAGCGCGCGCACGACGGCCTCGTCACTCTCGTGCGCAGGACCGAGCAGCGGCGCGGCGAGCGCGACGGCATCGGCGCCCATCGCGAGCGCGACCGCCACGTCCATGCCCGTGCGGATGCCACCCGAGGCGATCACGACGCGCTCGTCGAACACGCGCCGTGCGATCACGAGCGAGTCCGCCGTCTCGACGCCGAAGCCCGCGAGCCTGCGTCCGACTTCCGCGTGAACACTGGCCGGCGCTGCGCGATGCGCTTCCACGTGCGCCCACGAGGTCCCGCCCACGCCCGCGACCTCGACGCCTGCCAGACCGAGCTTGCTGAGCTTGATCGCAGTGCGCTCGGAGAGGCCCGAGCCGACCTCCTTCACGAGCACGGGAAACGGCAGCGCCGCGACGACTTCGCGCATGCGATCGGCGAGCCCCGAGAAGCGCGTGTCGCCCTCGGGCTGGATCGCCTCCTGGAGCGGATTGAGATGAAAGAACAGCGCGTCGGCCGAGACACTCTCGACCATCGCCTCGAGATCGCCACGCGTGACGCCGTAGTTGAGCTGCACCGCGCCGACGTTCCCGAACAAGAGCGGCAGCGACGGCGCCTCGCTGCGAACCGCGAACGTCTTGCCCAGCTCGGGTCGAAGCAACATCGCGCGCTGCGAGCCGAGGGCCATCCCGATGCCGACCTTCGCCGCTGCGCGAGCGAGCCGCGCGTTCACGCTGGCGGCGCGCTCCGAGCCGCCGGTCATCGCGCCGACGATGAGCGGTGCGCGAAGGGACTTGCCGAGCAGAGACACGGAGAGATCGACGTCCGCGAGATCGAGCTCGGGCAGCGCGTCGTACTCGAGGGTGTAGCGACCGAGCCCGATGGCCGGGCCGCGCGAGCCCACGTCGTGCTTCAGGACGACGTCCAGGTGGTGATCCTTGCGCGACGACACGACGCCGCCCTCGCGCTCTTTCGAGACGGTGACGCCTTCGCGACCGCTGCCGCGTGCGCTCGATGCCCCCGTCGCGATCGCCTCGTCCGCCATCGATGTCCTGTTCCCGGAGAGGCCCATGACTCACGCCAGGGACCTCGAAGGGGCCGGCAAGCTAGCCAAAAGGCTTGGACCTGTCGAATCGACGGGGCTTGTTCGACGAGTCGCCCCATTTTCCGGCCGAAAGCACGCGACGCGGCGCGCCCGGAGCGAGTCGTTCGATATGCGGTCTCGGCACCTCTGCCAAAGTATTTCGTGGACACAATGGTTGTCGAGACAACGTGTCTGGAACGTGCTTTGGGACACAATCGTTGCCTCGACAAGCGTTTGGGGCGCGGTGCGGTCCCGGCTACGCGGGAGGGAGGTCACACGCCCGGGCCTCCCGATCCTGGCCGCTCGGCCGAAGAATCCCCATACTCCGGGCGCTGTATGAGCCAGACCCTCCCGGCCAGCGCGGACCGCAAGAAGCCGACGCCCGGCGTCCGCCCAAAGGGCGCGCGGAACGGCGCGAAGAACGGCCGGTCGCCGATCACCGCTCGACCGTACGGGCAGAGCGAGTGGGCCGCGGCGCTCGCGCTCGCGGAGGCCGTAATTCCAGGGGGCGAGACCGTTCGCCGCGCCGATGAAGACACGCTCCTGCGCACGATCGATCTACTCGAACATACGTTCCCGCAGCTCTCGCGCGTCTGGGGAAAGAGCGCCCTCTTCTTCGACCACCTGGCGATGCTGGGGACCGGCAAGCGCTTCCGCGACCTCGATCACGCTGGCCAGGAGGCGATGCTCGCACGCTGGGAGGGCAATTCCGCGCTCCGCGGGCCGCTCACGGCCTTCATGTTCGGCCTGAAGATGGCCCACTTCGACAAGCGCGAGGTGTACGAGACGATGGGCGGCAAGCTTAACGTCGTCACGAGCCTCGAGCCTGCGCGCTGGCTCGAGCGAGTCGTGGACGCGGGGACGTACGAGGGCGATCGCGACGTCGAGTGCGACGTGGTCGTCATCGGAACGGGCGCCGGCGGCGCGGTGGTGGGCCGCGAGCTCGCCGAGAAGGGACATGCGGTCGTCTTCATCGAGGAAGGCCGCTTGGTGCGTCGTGACGAGTTCACGGGCTCGTCCGTCAAGGCCCATCAAGAGTTCTACCGAGGAGGGTTGTCGACTGGCAACAACCTCTTTCCGGTGTTCATGGGCCGTTTGGTCGGCGGCTCCACGGCCGTGAACGGAGGCACCTGCTTCCGAACGCCGAGCTGGGTGATGGATCGCTGGTGCGAAGAGATGCGCACCGACGACTTCACGCCTGATCGGATGGAGCCCTACTTCCGGCGCGTGGAGTCGATTCTCCAGGTCGAGCCGGCGAAGAAACAGTTCGTCGGCAAGATCGCCGACGTGTTCGCGCGCGGATGCGACGCGCTCGGATGGAGCCACTTCACGCTCGTCCGAAACGCGCCGGGCTGCGAGGGCACGGGTTTCTGCGACTTCGGCTGCCGCACCGACGCACGCCGCAGCACCAACATCAGCTACATCCCGCCGGCGCTCGAGAAAGGCGCGATGCTCTTCACGAAGCTACGCGCCGATCGCCTCTTGATCGAGGGCCGGCGCGCGGTAGGCGTGGAAGGAATCGGCCCCGACGGACGAACGATTCGCGTGCGCGGCCGCGCCGTCATCATGGCGGGTGGCGCGCTCCCGACGCCGCTCTTCCTGATGAAGCAGGGCCTCTGCGGCGGAAGCGGCGAGCTCGGAAAGAACCTCACGCTGCACCCCTCGGGTGGCCTGTCCGCGGTCTTCGACGACGAGATCCGTGGCTGGGAGTCGATCCCGCAGGGCTACGGCTGCGACCAGTGGATCAAGGACGGCATCTTGCTGACCGCCGCCCAGCCCGACATCAACTACGCATCGTTGATGTTCCCGTTCGGAGGGGATCGTCTGATGGAGCTGCTGGACGGCCTGCCCCACGTCGCGGGGTTCGCGTTGCTCATCGCCGATCAGGCGCGTGGCCGTGTCTTGATGGACTACGACGGATCCGCGGCAGTGCATTATCGGCTGACTCCCGGGGACGTGGCCCGTTATCACCAGGCTTTGGTCAAGATGAGCGAGATCTGCTGGGCCGCGGGCGCGAAGAGGGTCCTGCCCGCGATCTTCGGCTGGCCGAGCATCGGATCACGCAAGGAGCACGAGCGATTCGCCAAGGCGAAGCTGGAGCCGGGCGACCTCTTGCTCACGAGCTACCACCCGCTCGGGACCTGCAAGATGGGCTCGGATCCGAAGAAGAGCGTCGTGGACATGAACCACCAAGCGCACGAGCTTCCGGGCTTGTTCATCGTGGATGGCAGCACCGTATCGGGGCCGCTGGGGGTCAATCCGCAGCTGACGATCATGGCGGTCGCGACCCGCGCGGCGGAGAAAATTCATCCGCTCTTGAGCTAGCCGATCTCGACCGGAGTGCCCGGCTCGCCGGGCCGACGCAATTATGGGTCTCCTGCACGTTTAGTGGGCGTGCGAAGACTACGCATGGCGCGGTGTGAGCGGGACGCGTGAGCAGCAGAGGAAGAGCATCGCGATGAGGCTCG
>JAYVCF010000090.1:0-4954 GCA_043750095.1 Deltaproteobacteria bacterium | reverse complement strand
GGCTCGCGATGCGATACTCACCGATCCGCGCCGTGAAGCGGCTGACGGCCGCGCTCACGAACGAGGCCGAGCGCCCGCACGCGATGGCGGCCATCGCCCCGGCGTTGGATCGCGCGCGTCCCTCCAGCCAGGACGCGGCGGCGCTCGGCGCGTGGGCCCAGGCCGGACTCATCGGCGCGGCCTACCTGCTCGATGCCGACGAGCCCGAGGCCGCACGCGCCGTGCTCGATCGGATGAGCGGCCTGACGTTCCGGGGCGCCTCGTTCGCCAACCACGCGCTGCTCTGGGCGCACGTGGAGATCTTCGCCAACGACATGGTCGCGGCGCGATCGGCGCTCGCGTCGATCACCAAGCCGATCGCGCTGCCGCTTCTTCAGGCGCACTGCGAGGTGCTCGAGGCGCTCGCGCTCGCGTGCGAGGGCAACGGGATGACGGCCCTCTCGCGCGTCGACGGGTGGAAGCACTCCGAGCAGTGGTACAGCAAGCTGCGGCTCACGGTCCGCGTGGTGGCGCACGCGAGCGCGGGGGATCTCGTCGCGCGCGGGCGCAGCGAGGCCGAGCTCGCGCGTCGCTTCGGCCCTCGAGCGCTGGGAGCGGCGCGGAAGCTGGCCGAGGCGAGCGAGAACGAGAGCGAGAGCGAGAGCGAGAACGAGAGCGAGAACGAGAACGAGAACGAGAGCGAGAACGAGAACGAGAGCGAGAGCGAGAACGCCTGACCGCTCGCCACGTGCCGCACGCGCGCGTACGATGATCGGATGACGTGGGCCGGTCGTTTCGTGCTCCTCGGTGGCGCGTTCTGGGCGCTCGCTCCGATCGGTTGCAGCGAGGCCCACACGACGGGCGAGCCGGATGGCTCCATGCGCGACGCCGCGATGATCGAGACCGGTCACGGCGCGCCAGACGACACGAACCGGCCGCACGCCGACGGCGGTCGTCCCGAGTGCGTCGGCGACCTCGACTGCGCAGCGGGCCAAGTGTGCGAGCGCGGGCGCTGCGTGACGCATTCGATGTGCACCACGAGCGCGGAGTGCCCGACGGGAACCACGTGCAGCGGCGGTCGCTGCATCGGCCCATGCGGCAGCGCAGTCTGCGACTGCATGGCCGACGCCGACTGCGCGACGAGCGATCGATGCCGTGAGGGTCGCTGCGTCCCCAGCAGCTGCGCGCGCGACTCCGACTGCCGCACGGGTGAGATCTGCGACCTGCTCGACAACCGATGCATCGCGAACATCGCGTGCGTTCACGACACCGACTGCGCGATCGGCGATCTCTGCGTGCTCGGCCACTGCACTCCGTTCCGGCGATGCAGCTCGAGCGCCGACTGTCCGCCTCCGGAGCGCTGCGACGGATTCCGCTGCGTCCCGCCGCCGGAGTGCGTCTACGACGGTGACTGCACGACCACCCAGCGCTGCGACGCCAACCACTGCGTGCCGATCATGTGCGCGACGTCGACGGAGTGTCCGGCTGCGTTTCGTTGCCTCGCAGGCCGCTGCGTCCCGCCGCTGATCTGCGGCAGCGATCACGACTGTCCGTTCCCCCACATGGTCTGCCTCGATCACTCCTGCCGCGTGCCCGGGGGCTGCACGAACGACCTCGACTGCGGCGGACTGACCTGCATCGACGGCGCCTGCGTTCCGCTCGGCGACGCGCGCTGCCACTACGATCGCGAGTGCGGCGCCGGCGCCGTCTGCGACTTCGGCTTCTGCAACCCGAGGCACGACTGCACGACCGACACGCCCTGCCCGACCGGCAACGTCTGCGAAGACGGCGCGTGCGTTCCTCCGCCCGAGTGCACGACCTCGTCGGGCTGTGCGATGAGCGGATACGTCTGCCAGCGCGGCCGCTGCGTGTTCACGGGCGCCTGCGCGAGGGACTCCGACTGCCCCACGCGAGAGATCTGCATCGACTCGGGCTGCGTGTTCGTGGGCGCGTGCGGCCGCGATGCCGAGTGTCCGACCGGCGCGCGCTGCGTGCTCGGCTCGTGCACCGCGAGCAGCATGTGCGCGAGCGACGGCGCGTGCCCGATGGGCCAGCACTGCGTCGCGGGCTCCTGCCAGACGATGCCCTGTCGCGCGAACACCGACTGCGCCGCGGGCACGATCTGCAACCTCGGCACGAGCTCGTGCATCGCAGACGTGCACTGCGCGACGAGCGCCGACTGCCCGACCTCGTGGCAGTGCGTGGGCGCGCAGTGCTTCGCGTTCCCCTTCTGCATGGCACCGCCTCAGTTCGACGGCGGCGGAGCGGATGCCGGCATGTGGGACGGCGGCTCGACCGGAGGCTGTCCGAGCGGAACGGCCTGCACTGCGGGCGGCGTCTGCTTTCTCGCGCCCGACTGCACCATCGACGCGAACTGCAGGACAGGCGAGCGCTGTGAGGGCGGCTTCTGCGAGCCGATCAGCTGTGTCGCCGATCGCGACTGCAACCATGGCTGGACCTGCGAGGCGCATCGCTGCGTGCCCTGGCTCTTGTGCAGCGTCGATACCGACTGCACCGACGGCCGCGTCTGCAGGAACAACGAGTGCACGAACCCAGGCGGCTGCACGAGCGACGCGGGATGTCCGCCCGGCGAGAGCTGCTTCGCGGGCCTCTGCTACGTGTTCCCGCCGCCCTCGTGCACGCTCGATTCCAACTGCCTCGCCGACGAGCACTGCGACATCGGCTTCTGTACGCCGAACACCGCGTGCCGCATCACGCGCGACTGCACGGAGCCCGGCCGCGTCTGCGTGGACGGCTTCTGTCGCCTTCCAATCCAGTGCATGGTCGTCGGCGACTGCGCGCCCGGCCAGACGTGCGACGCGCGCGGCCAGTGCGTGTGATGACGCTGAGGGACCCTAGCGGCGGGCGCCATTGACGGCTGACTCGGCGCGGTGCGAGCGTCCGGCCCATGCACTCACGCTCTTGGGTTCTCTGCCTCACTCTCGTCACGGCATGCGGCGGCGGCGCGAGCTCGACGCACACCGCGACGCCGGCCGGCACGTACGAGATCCGCCTCACGCGACACGCGTCGGTCGGTGTGTCGTGGGGCGAGGCCACGCACTTCGCGGAGATCCAACAGACGGTCGTACACGATGCGGCGGGCACCGTCGTGGCCGACACCACCTCGGCGACGACGATCGTGCTCAGCGGCGAGTACACGGTCCTCACCGTCGGTCCCGACGGCGATCCCATGCGCCTGCGCCTCGTCGTGCAGAGCTTCACCGTAGACTCGGGAGAGGGCCCTGCCACGCCGACCATGCCGAGCGCGCTCGTGATCGACCGCGGTCCGGACGGCGGGATTACCGGTGAGAACGGCGAGGCGCTCGATCCCGCGCTCGTGACGGTCCTGCGCAGCGTCGTGCCCGATCACGCCCCACCGGTGGACGACGACCTCGTGTTCGGCACGCGTGATCCGCAAGCAGTCGGCGCATCGTGGCCGATCGACTCCGCGGGCGCGGCGCGCGGACTGGCCGCCCTTCAGCTGAGCGTCGACCCCTCGAACGTGACGGGCAACACCACGCTCGTCGCCGCCGGAAACGAAGACGGCCACGACATCCTCGAGCTTCGCAGCGTGATCGCCGCGCACCACGTGGGCATGCCGGGCCTGCCGGCCGGCTCGGTCGAGCAGCGCGCGGACCTGCTCGCCGGCATCGACATGATCCTTCCGACCGACACGTCGCTGCCGCCGCTGCGCGAGATGGAGCGCTCGGCCGTCGACGTCCAGGTGGTGGTGCCGAGCCCCAGCGGACCTCAGACCGTCGACGTCTCCGTCCGGCAAGAAGCGACGCACATGCGTACGCTTCGTTGAAGGATCAGCTCGACCGGAGTGCCCGGCTCGCCGGGCCGACACACAATTGTGTCGCGTCCGCGAAGCGGACGACTCCGGCCGAGATCAGACGCCCGCGCCCGAGAGCAACACCACGCTGACGCCGACGGACGTGCCCTTGAAGAGGTTCTGATACCCGTGCGGCACGTTGCCCGGGAACGCGAGCAGCTCGCCTGGCGAGAGCTCGTACTTCTCGCCCGCGACGATGATCGCGAGGTGCCCCTCGATCAACGTGAAGAACTCGCGCGTGCCCGGCAGGTGCGGCATGCCCGGCATCACCCCGCCGCGCGCGAAGGTCACGATCGCCATCACCTCGTGAGGCGAGGGCCCCATCACGATGGGCCGCATCGAGACGCCACGGCCTGCGCGCCGCAGCTCGGGACGCTCGGCATCGGCGTACTTGCGTACCTTCTCTCTGGGGGCAGCGAGCAGCTCGTCGATCGGCGCGTCGAGCGCGCGCGCGACCTTGACGAGGACGGCGAGCGAGGGATTCCCGTCGCCGGACTCGAGGTTCGCGATGGTCGAGCGCGGCACGGCGGCCTTCTTGCCGAGATCGACCTGCGAGAGCCCTCGCGCACCACGCAGCGACACGAGGTTGCGCGCGAGATGCGCCGAGACGCCGCTTCCGTGCTCGCTCACTCAATCCCCCGACATCAACGGAGGCGGCGCGCCGTTCTCGTCGATCTTCATCCACATCGCCGTCTGATCGCCCTCGTAGATGATGGTCCCGTTCTGGAAGAAGCGGAACGCGTATCGCGCGACCACGCGCGTCGTCCGTTGACGGATCTGCGTCACCGTCGCCTCGAGCTCCATCGGATCGCCGGGCCGCGCGAGGTTCTTGAACTTCGCGGAGTGGATGCGTCCGCCGTAGCCGATCCAGCCATCGCGATGCGCGAGCCCGAGCACGTAGTAGCTGTGCACGAACGCGACCATCCCGGTCATGTGAACCATCAGCCCGCCCGACACGTGCCGCGGGTGCTTGAGCGGATGCGCTCGCTGCTCGCGCGTGATGGGGAGCTCTTCGTGCGTCGGCATCCGAACGCGGACGACGTTCTTCTCGGGATCGATCGCCAAGATGCGATCGATCAGAAACCCGCCCGGCCCGTAGGGACAGTCGGCCACGAACTCGGGCGGGACGTCACACGGAAG
>JAYVCF010000089.1:0-4361 GCA_043750095.1 Deltaproteobacteria bacterium | reverse complement strand
TCGCATGCGGTGACGTCCGCGCCGCACACGGCCACGAATGGTCGCTCACGATCGCCGCGCTCGTGCACCTCGCGCTGACAGCCGCCGAACCCGCCACACGGCAGCGTTGTCGGCCGCTCGCGATCGATGATCACGCTGAGCGCGCGCAACGCACTGACGCGCTCGACACCGATGCGGCGTCCGAGCTCGTCGGGGTGAAGCGGCACCTCACCGCAGCGCTGAAAGTAGCGGAGCAGCTCGCGCACGAGAACGGCCTCACGCAGCGAGCGGCATCACGAGCTGCTCGGCGGGCGGATCGATCGCAGGCAGCCGCAAGAACCCACGCGCGACGAGGAACGCGCGCACGAGGTCCTCACCGATGCGCCGATCGAGCGAGCACCAGTTCGGCGGCTTGATCGCGACGAGGATCGGCCGACGTCGCATGCGGACGTAGATGGCGAGCTTCACGAGCTGCACGTCCGCGCCGCTGAGATCGCCGTCGTCGCCGAAGATGACGGGAAGCGCATCGCGAACGTTCGAGCCGCGAGCAGTCAGCTCGTACCCGGCACGCGCCTGTACGCGGAGCTCGCGCAGCTCGATCCGATCGAGGTGCGGGAAGCCGTGCGTCGAGAGCGCGTCCTCGCCGCGGATCGCCAGAGGCTCGCCCGTGAAGACCTCTTCGATGCGGAAGTGATCTTCGGTGCCGAAGTAGATCCGACCGAAGAGGCGCCGGTAGTAGTCGTGCTCCGCGGACTGCTGCGCGTGGACCGCGAGCATGCGCGTGCGCTTGTCGAAGATGACGAAGTCGCTGCGCGCGGGGACGAAGTCGATCGCCTCGATCCGCTGCTCGTCGATGACGGTGCGATGCCGTCGCGGGATGCTGCCGCGTACGATCTCGAACTGGATGTCCGACGAGCTCTCGACAACGCGGCACTCGCAGAAGCGCGTCCGATTGCGCGCGCCGAAGAAGCGACCGGCATCCAGCTCGAGGCGCTCGCGCCGCTCGGGCTCATCGTGTCCGACGAGTGCCTTGGGCGAGGCTGGGCAGAATTCCACGAGCCGCTGGATCTGACGACCGTTCACGCGCTCCGCGATGGAGAAGAACTGCTCGCGTCGCTCGATGTACTCGCGGAAGGCGAGCTCCACGGAGTTGGTCACGTCGCATGCGCCGCCGTTACGCGCGGCGACCGCTCGCTGCACTTCCTCTGCCATCCCCCAGCGACCGGCCAGGCCACCGAGATCGACGAGCGCGTCCTCGAGTTCGGGTGGGCGAGCGACGTCAGGCGACGAGAACGCTCGATGCAGCGTTGTGATCGCTTCACGATCGAGGGGCGCGTCGAGGCCAACGCCGACCTCGGCGCACCAAGACGCGAACGGATGTAGGAATTCGAGCAGCGTCGCGGAGGAGAGGCATTCGAGCGCCTGCGCTTCGATCAGATGCTTGTACGTAAGTGTGCCCGTGGACGCCCGCGGCGCCCCTCCATCCTGGTGCATCTCATGCCTCTTTCTCTGCGCCACGCAGGGCGTACGCTGGTGTCTCGTTTACGATCCGTACATCTCCTGACGCTTACTGAAGTGCCGGACTGACGGTACCGGGTCGGAAAGCGCCAACGACTTGGTTCGAGACCGATTTTCAGCGCGGCGACCTTTCGTCAGGAGGATCTCGGATACTCTGGCCGCGGTTGGTCGCCCGTGGCGGCGCCCGCAGGCGGAGGCTCGATGCGCGTCGTCAGCTGGAACATGAACCATGTGCGGCGCTCGCCCGCCGCTCGGGAGAGCGCCTGGAACTTTCTCCGGAACGACCTGAAGGCCGACGTCGCACTCGTCAAGAGGCGCTGCCACCACCGGGCGTAGCTGTTGGCCGAGCGATCGATCCCGAGAATTCTCGCTACAACTGGGGCTCCTTCGTCGTAGCGCTCACGCCCCGCTACGAGCTTCGCCCCCGAAGCCGGCGCGCGCTCGGACGAACGCCGGACGAGGGCGACCTTCCCGAAAGTCATCCCGGGACATCGGCCGTCGCCGACATCATCGACGCGACCTCCAAGGTCGTTCTCTTCACCGCCGTCAGCCTCTACGCGCAATGGGAGTACGTTCCCGTCGGCGCACCGGTCGATGGCGGCGAACGAAAGCATGAGATCTTCTCGTCCGCGACGTCACACCGGATCCTCTCGGACCTGACCCCTCTGCTCGTCTGGGCCAAGCGCAGGCCGCATGTCACGCCCGTGTTGCTCGCCGGCGACTTCAACGCAACGACGCAGATCGCCGCCGACAACCAGTGGGACGTCGAAACCGAAGAAGCGAAGATCCTCTTCCAGCGCGTGCGAGCCCTCGGGCTGGTCGACCTCATCGAGCACACTCAGGCGACGCGCCTCAGGCGCGGGATATGCTCGTGCAACGCCCCCGACACGTGCAGCCACGTTCGTACGTACCGGAATCAGAATTCCGTCGACAGTAAGCCAACGCAGCTCGACTACGCGTTCGTCTCGCAGGCGCTGCTACCACGTGTTTCGGCGTGCACCGTGTTCGACGAAGACCGTGCGCGGGGGCTCTCGGATCACTGCCCGCTCGTCATCGACGTCGGCGACTCGTGAGCGGGGCGCGCGAAGACCGCGCACTTCACGCTCGGTTGGTCGCTACCCCCACCGCTTTCGGCGTGCCACGTCTGGACGGGACGCGCCGGGCGTGTCGCCGATAGCGGACGCGTGAGGTCTGATAACGTGGCGCTGTGATCGGCCTCGAGGGTCTGGCTGGGCAGCGAATCGGACCGAGCTGGTTGCTCGGTCGGCTTCTTGCTCGGGGCGGGATGAGCGCAGTCTACGTGGGGCGCCACGCGGTCACGCAGCGTGACGTCGCCGTGAAGGTGCTCGACCCTGCGATGTTCGTCGATCCCGCGGCGCGAGCACGGTTCGTCCGCGAGGTGACCGCGCCGGTGCGGATCGGGCATCCCGGCATCGTCGAGATCCTCGACGCAGGCGCCGACGCCAACCTCGGCGTTCAATACGTCGTGATGGAGCTGCTCGCCGGGCACGACATGCGACAAGAGCTCTCCGTCGGCGCGGTCCCCCTGGGTCGCGCGCTCACGTTGATCCGAGGGTTGCTCGACCCGCTGGCGGCTGCGCATCTAGCGAACGTCGTGCATCGCGATCTGAAGCCCGAGAACGTGTTCGTCTGCACCCAGGGCGACGGCGGCGTGCGGATGAAGATCCTCGACTTCGGGATCGCGCGTGACCTGTCCGCTGTGAGCGCGACCGCCACGGCCACGGCCATTGGAACGCCGCACTACATGTCACCGGAGCAGATGCACTCGGCGCGATCCGTCACTCCCGCGGCGGACGTGTGGTCGGTCGGAGTCATCCTGCACGAACTGCTCAGCGGTGCACCTCCGTTCGACGGCGAGACGGTGCCCGCAGTCTTCATCGCCGTGGCCACGAAGGAGGCGCCGGCGCTGTCCGATTTGGTGCCCGCGCAAGTTCGCGCCGCGGTCACCGCGTGCTTGCAGAAGGATCCGCGATCGAGACCGCAGAACGCGGCCGCCCTCCTGGCAATGCTCAACGAGCCGACCAAAGCGAACGTGGCGCTCGGTTTGGCGCAAACGCGCCCGCTGATCGCTCCGACGCTCCCGATGCCCCAGGCGCCGAATCCCGCTCCGCCCGTAACGACGCCGCGCACCGTCGAGATGTCGCGAGCGAACAGCGACGTGACGTACCCGCCCGAGGACGCGCCTCGCGCGCCGCGCCTCACCGCGACGACCGCGATCGTTGGTTTCGCGTTGCTTGCCGCGGTCGGACTGGCAGGCGCGTCGATACTCTCACCGCGCGCGACGCGACCGCCCCCTCCGCCCCCTCTTGTTGCGCCTACCGCGCCCGAAAGCTCGGTCGCGCCCGCGGTGCCCGGTCCCGTTCCGCAGGCAGAGGAACAGACAGGCGGGCGACTTCCGACCACGACCGGCACCCCAGTTCCGACGGCTGCGGCGGAACAAAGTCCAGATCCCTCGGACTCGGCTGCGAGCGCAGCGTCGCGAGCACCTCATCGATCGACTGCGGCTCCTCCGGTCGCGCGTGCACTCGACGAGGCGTGCCGGGCCGATGACGACTGCGCGACCGGGCTCGTGTGCGCGGGCAACCACCGGTGCGCACGCAGTGTCGATGACCTACTGGCGAGCGCAGCCGCTCCCACACGAGGGACCGACGCCCACGATGATCCGTCGGCTACCAGAGCGCTTGCGACGCTCGAGGGTCGTGATGAAGAACATCTTCAGGCTACGCCGAGCCGCGCCGAGGTCCTCCGGGCGATGGAGAGCGTCCAGTCCTCGGTGGAGCAGTGCATCTTTCGAGATCATGGGACGGCGTCGGTTCGCGCGTCGGTGAGCGGATCGACGGGGC
>JAYVCF010000088.1:0-21006 GCA_043750095.1 Deltaproteobacteria bacterium | reverse complement strand
ATGTCGAGCTGCACGATCGACATCCGCTTCACGTCGATCCAGGGCGCCGTCATGACGCCCGGACGCCTCGCGACGCTCACGGTGACCGGCACGCCCGGCGGCGCGCCGACGGCAGCGCTCAGCGCCACGGAGATCCCGGACCTCCTCATCGCACCGACCACGGTCGCCGACACGCTGGACTACGGCTCGGTCGTCATCGGCTCGACCGTGCTGCACTCGTTCACCGTCACCAACCAGACGATCGCGTCGCACACGCTCGTCGTCCCCGTCGTTACGGGCGCGGACTTCACGCGCACGGGCGGCACCTGCGTGGCGGGCCTCGCGCTCGCGCCGGCGGCGACCTGCACGGTCACCGTCACGTTCGCGCCGACGGGCGCGGCGGGCGCGCGCAGCGCGACGCTCAACGTGAGCGGCTCGGGCGGCGTTACCGAGACGGTCAACCTCCTCGGCACGGCGGCTGGCCCGCTGCGCTTCCGTGATTGGCAGATCACCCGTCCGGCCGGCGGTCCCGTCACGGCGACGTACCCCGCGGCGTTCGGCGATCGCTCGATCGGCAACTTCTACGAAGTCACCCTGACGGCCGTCAACGGCGCGGTCGCGGCGACGTCCGCGGTCAGCACGTCCTCCTCGTTCACTGGCGATCTCAACATCGTCAGCGACACCTGCTCCGGCACGGCCGTCGCGCCGATGGCCACCTGCGCCGTCGTCGTCCGCTTCTACCCGCGCGTGGCGGGTGCGGTCAGCGGCACCGTCACGCTCACCTACGGCGTGAACTCGGTCACGGCGAACATCACCGGCAACGGGATCGTCGGCGCCAGCATCGGCGTCACGGGCACGGCCGACTTCGGCAACGTGATCGCGACCCGCACGCTCGACCGGACCTTCACGGTCACCAACGCGTCGCCTGCACAGGCGACGGGCGTTCTGAGCTACTCGGTCTCGGGCGCGAGCGAGTACACGCTCGTCTCGGGCGCGGGCGCGGGCACCTGCCCGGTCTCGGGCGGCGCGATGAGCACCATCCCCGCGTCGGGCAGCTGCACGATCGTCGTGCGCTTCTCCCCCATCGTGACGAACGCGACGGGTCCCGCGATCACCGGCACGCTCGTGGTGCAGCAGGGTGCGCAGACGGTCAACACGGCCATCACCGGCCACGCGACGTCGCAGATCACGGTCACGCCGGCCACAGCGGCATTCCAGACGGGCGTCGGTACGACCAGCGCGACGTCGAGCTTCCTGGTCACGAACGTCGGAGCGGTGAGCACCGGCTCGATCGTCGCGACGATGGGCAGCTTCTCCTCGGAGTTCCCCATCACGAACAACACGTGCTCGACCCTCGCGGCCGGCGCCACGTGCTCGTTCGATGTGGCGTTCTCGCCCACGGCGAACGTCGATCGCGCGGGCGTCGAGGTTCGCGTCAGCAACGGCGCGTACTTCGCGGGCACGGCGCGCGTCGCGGTGAGCACGGTGAGCGGCGATGCCGCTTCTCAGGCTTCGCTGTCGATCACGCCCGTCACGACCAACGCGTTCAGCGTCAACCAGCGCGTGTTCTTCGGCTGGATCATCGAGGGCACGAACAGCGACACCTACACGTTCACCGTTCGCAACAACGGTGATCTTCCGTCGGCGGCCATGTCCGTCGCGCTCGACAACAACGGTTGTCCCTTCGGCACCCCGCCGACGCTCGGCTGCACGGCCGTCAACAGCTACGACATCCTCGCCAACGGCTGCACGGGCGCACTGGCGGGCGGCGCGAGCTGCACGTTCCAGATCCGATTCAGCCCAGAGGTCGGCACCGGCACTGCGGGTGCGCCCACGGGTACCTGGCAGACGGGATCGGTCCTCGTGAGCGCTGGCCCGGCTTCGGTACGCGGCTGGGTGATCGGCGGCTCCGTGGTCGCTGGCAACAACATCACCGTGACGCCCACGCCGGTCGACTTCGGCTCGGTTGCAGGTGGTACGACGGTCGGACCGCGGACCTTCATGGTCAGCAACAACACCGGCTCGACGATCACGCTCGGCACGATCACCGCAGGAACCGCCCGTTTCACGACGGCACCTGGGACGTGCACCAACGGCTCGATGGTCACCGCAGGTGGCACGTGCTCGTTCACCGTCACGTACGCACCGCCCGCGGGCGGGCCCTTCGGCTACGACAGCGACCAGATCACGGTCGGCGTCACCGCCGGCTCGGTCCTTCAAGGCTTCGGCGGCGTGAGCGGCATCTCGCTCGCACCGGCGACGCTCAGCGTGACGCCCGGGGGCGCCGTCGCATACCCGACCACCGTGTCCGGCAACATCAGCGCGCAGACCTTCACGGTCACCAACACCGGCGGCGTCCCCATGGCGGCGACGGCGATTCCGGCCATCTCCGGCGCGGATCCCAGCCAGTTCGTTCTTGCGAACAACACCTGCACGAGCGCCCTCGCGGCCGGCGCGAGCTGCACGTTCGACGTCAACTTCGCGCCGACTGGCGCGGGTGGTCGTAGTGCGACGCTCACCGTCACGGCGGGCGTACTCAGCACCACTCGCGCGCTCTCCGGCAGCGGCACCGCGGCGGGCCTGCTCGGGATCAGCCCGAGCGCGCCCCAGTCGTGTCCTGATCACTTCGCGGGCAGCGGCGCGAGCGCGACGTACGCCTGTGTCACCTACACCGTGTCGAACGGCGGCGGCTCGGCCGCCAACGTCAGCGCGGCCGTGACGGGTGACTTCCGCGTCGATCCGACCTCCACGTGCGTCACGTCGCCCTCGCTCGCCGCGGGCGGCAACTGCACCGTGATCGTCCAGCACACGCCGCCGAACGTCGGCGCGGACTCGGGAACGCTGACCGTCAGCGCGCCCGGCATCGCCTCGGTCACGGGCACCATCAGCACGAACGGTCTCTCGGCTCTCACGGCTACCGGCACGTCGACCTTCGGGTCGGTTGCGGTCGGCGGCTCGGGCATGATGCAGACCTTCACCTTCACCAACCAGACGGATCCCTCGACCGGGATTCTCTTCTACACGCTCTCCGGCTCGGGCGACTTCGACGTGCAGTCCGACACGTGCAGCGGTTCGACCGTTGCGCGCTCGGCCACCTGCACGATGGTGGTCCACTTCGTCCCGACGTCGACGGGCACGCGCACCGCGACGCTCACGCTCACGGACGGCACCGCGGAGAAGACCGCGGTCGTCAACCTGAGCGGCACCGGCACCTGATTCGGAACGCATAGGCGCCGACGAGAGTCGGCCCACACCTGGCGACCCTCATCTCCTCACGGAGGTGGGGGTTGTCGCTTTTTGGGCTATGGTCGCGCGCCGCTTCGGGCATCCGGGCTCCGCTCATGAAGACCGACACGCTCCCTCGCGCGCTGGCGCTGTCTACGATCGCCGCCGTCGCGATCGCGCAGCTCTGGCCGGGGCTCTCGGCGGATCTCTCGCCGCCCATCGGCTGGGACCACGGCTCGCATCTCGGCAAGGCGATCCTCACGTGGAACCACATGCTGCCCTCGCTCCGCGGGTGGACTGACCTCGTGGAGACGGGCGTCCCGCTCAACACGGTGTACGGGCCCGCCGGGCTCATCTGGGTGCTCGCGTTTCGCTGCGTGACGCCCTGGCTCGAGTGGCATCAGACGTACGCGCTGGCGTTCGCGGGGTTTCGCATCCTCGTCGGGATGAGCGCCTACCGGCTCACGCGCGTGATCGGTGCGGGCCGCATCGGCGCCGTCGCGGCGGCGACCATCGCGCTGGCCGACATCGGAACGCACAGCGAAGGCGGCTGGTTCTACGACGTCCTCTACGGCGTGTGGCCGATGTCCCTCGCCATGTGCGTGCTCTTCTTCGGCGTCGCCGATCTCATCGTGTTCGTGGAGACGGGCGCGAGCTCCACCAAGGGACGCTGGGCGCGCGCGCGCGCGACCTCGCTGCTCGGCGTCGCGCTCTTCTCGCACCAGATGTGCCTCATCGCGATCGCGATCGTCGTCCCGGTGCTCGTGATCGTGCGCTCCACCGACGGACGCGAGCGGCCGATGCTGCGCGAGACGTTGCAGCGCGTGCTGCCGCCCGTGGTGTTCGGCGCGATGATCGCGTCGTGGTGGATGCTGCCGATGCTCGGTCTCTCGGCCTGGCTCGACGATCACGGGCAGCTCGCAACGACGACGCAAGACATCGGCGCACGCATGGTGCGTGGCGAGGGCATCTGGTCGACAGGGCCATGGGAAGGTGTGCTCGTCGCGCTCGGCCTGGCCGCCAGCGTGTTCTCGCGAGGTCCGCGCCGGTTCGTCGCCGTGGTCGCGCTCGTCGCCTCGATCGTGCACACGGTCGGGTGGTTCGTCACCTTCGACATGGCGCGCTGGCTGCCGCCGCTCGGACGCATCGTGTTCCCGCGCATGATGATGATCGCCAAGCCGCTCTACTTCGCGCTCGCCGGAGCCGTGGTGAGCGACGTGCTCGCGCGCACGGGCCCGAGCCTCCGCGCCGTGCTTCAGAAGCCTAGCGGCATCGTCGGGGTGCTCTGCACGCTCGCGCTCCTCGCCCCATTCACGCCCGAGATGCCGGCCGCGCTCGAAGATGTGCTCTTGCACCGAGACGTGGCGACGACGGCGACACTGCCCGAGTGGAACGACTTCCAGGCCGTATGGCAGTGGGTCCGTGAGCAGCCGCGCGACACGTTCTATCGCGTCGCGTACGTGAACGAGAGCTCGCACCTCGCGCAGGCGTCTCCCGCGTACACGGATCGCCCAGGCCACACACCGGGCGTGCTCGTCGGAGAGGCGTTCCGCAACACGCCCGACTCGATCGATCCCGACGTGCTCCGCGCGATCAACGTGCGCTACGTCGTGAGCTTCGCCGGCCTTCCGATGCGCCTCGCCTCGCAGTGCGCGCAGGTCGCGCAGTTCGGCACGGCCCACGTCTGCGAGCTGACCGACTGGTCGAGCGCGGTGGTGACCGACGCGGACGCGCTGCGGCATCCGCGCGTGCGTCATCTCGAAGATGCGCGCGTGGTGTTCGACCCCGACGGTGCGCATGCGGTGGTCGTCCGCCGTGCGCTCGCCCCTGCCTGGTCCGCGACGGCCGACGGCCAGGAGATCGCGATCACGCCCGAGCGCGTCGTCGACAGCCCGCACCTTCAGCTGATGCGCCTCGCGATCCCCGACGGCGCGCACGAGGTCGTCCTCTCGTATCGCAGCACGCGCACGCTCGACGTGCTCGGAGCGCTGCTGACGTTGCTCGGGCTCTTCGGCATCGCGCTGCTCACGTCGCGCGGCGCCCGCGCCAACGCGCTCCGATCACGAGTCGAGACCGAGGTCGCCGCCCTCGCCGCGCGCGTCCTCAAGCCCGCGTGGCGCGCGACGATCGATCGGCGCTGGCCGCTTGCGGTGTGCAGTCTTCCGCTGCTCGCGATCGGGTTCGTCGTGTTTCGTGGCGCGAGCGCGACCCATCTCGCGTACCACCTCGACGAAGCGACCATTCGCGTCCCGCACGGCATGGGCGACGACGTCTGCGAGGATCGCCCCACGACGGGCGGCATTCGCTGCGGCTCCGCGCCGGAGGTGGTCATCGATCGGAGCGCCGTGCTCATCGACGGTCGCTACCACTCGTGCATCACCGCAGGACCGCCGCGCGGCGGGCGGCTTCGCTTCACGTGGGACCACTTTCCTACCGGCGGTGACCTGGTGCTCGGCGGTGGCGTGTCGGACGGCACGCAAGCCCGCGGCGGCGGCGGGATGATCCTCTTGCGCGCGCGCGTCGACGGCGAGCAGGTGCTCGAGCTCGCGGTGCCCAACGGTCGCGCGTGGGTCGAGGGCCGTGCGCCGCTTCCGTCCGGTGAGCACGAGCTCGAGATCGAAGTCATCGGCAGCCAGCCGACGCAGCGCGAGTTCTGCTTCGACGCGATCCTGCGCTAGCCAAGACGCGATCCTTCGCTGATTGCCCGGCATTCGGAGAGCGTGCAGCAATCCCCTAGCGCAGTGGGCACGACGACAGCGCCGCGCGCGAGCACCCCGGTGCCTCGCGAGCCGAGCGATAGCGAGGTGAGGCGGAGCAGGGGTGGGGCCCCGTGTCCGATTCACTCGGCACGGGGCGGGGCGGGTATCCGCCCCGAGAAAATCAGCAGTCGAAGCTGCGGTTGCGGTCGAAGTTGCCGAAGATCTGCTGCAGCTCGTCCCAGCGAAACACGAAGAGCCCGCTCTGGACGACGACCACGAGCAGGATCGCCGCGAGTGAAGCTCGGGCGGCCCACTTCGTCTGCACGCTCGGCAGCGCAGTCGCCAGCGCGAAGGGGCCCCATCCGAGGACGAGCGTGCTGGTCACCAGCCAGCGCACCTGCACGTGGAAGAGCCAGGAGCGGATCCACTCCGGTGAGAACGCGAAGTTGAGCGTGTAGAAGAGGAACACGAACACCACGAGACCACCGCGCAAGATGTCGGGCTCGCGCCACGTGTCGGCGAGGAACGCGCCCGCACCGAGACAGAGCCAGGGCAAGAGCGGCGTGATGTACCAGCCGTAGGTCCAGTCGCCGCTGCCGAGCGCGATGGCCGCGAGGTACGCCATCAGCGGCGTACCGAGGATGGCGATGAAGTCGCGCGAGCGACGGAACGCGGCGCCCACCGCGCCCAGCCAGAGGAAGAGAAGCCATCCGCGTCCGACGAGGATCGTGTTGATGATCGCGTCGTCGAAGAAGCGCAGGAAGATGTTGAAGTGCACCATCCGCGACGTCTGGATGGACTGCGTGAGCGCGAAGGCGCGCCAGCCGAAGATCGCGCCGAAGAGGGGCCAGAGCGCCGCGATCGGGGCCGAGATCGCCACCTGTCGTGCGACCGTCCCCACGCCCTCTTCGCGCATGACGAGCACCGCGAGCGCGAGGATGAACGCGGCGCCGGGCACCTTCGCGAGCGGACAGAGCCCCGCCAGCACGGCCGCGATCACGAGATCCCGCGCGCGCTTGTCCTGTCGCCAGCGCAAGAAGAAGTAGAAGCAGCCCACGGCGAGCGGCGTGAGCAGGCTCTCCTCTTTGATCACGCGCGTCTGGATCACGATCCAAGGCAACGTCGCGTAGAGCAGCGCACCGAGGTAGGGCGCGGCGCTTCGTCTGCGCTCGAGCCGCCGTCCGATGGCGAGCATCAGCGCGATGGTGATTCCGGTCAGCGCGATAGGAACGAGGCGCGCGTGGCTGAGTCGTATCTCGCGAAACTCACGCGCTCCTCCGATGAGACCCGCGGCGCCCACGAGAACGTGCATCAGCGGCGGGTGCTCGAAGTACGGCGAGATCACGTGGAACACGCGACCGAAGTAGGGGAGCACGGTCATGTCCACGAGCCCGGCGTACTCCGCGGGCCAGATTGTGAGCGCGCGCGGACGCCCCTCGGTGAGGAGCGAGTAGCCGTTCCAGCACGCGAAGCGCTCGTCGTCGTTGTCGCGCCAGTCGGGCATGACGTCGTAGTCGATGAGGCGGAAGCCGATCCCCGTGGACACGAGCGCGATCACGAGCGCTGCGTGCACGATGCGGTCGCGCGCGCCGCCCTCGGTCGACGCGATGCGCCAGAGCGCGAAGAACAGCAGGGCCGCGACGATCAGCGCGCCGATCCAGAGGCCGCGCCGCATCGGAGGAAACCGTCCGTCGGCGGGGCGAAGGGCCTGGCGGGAGACGGGCTGGGTCGCGTCGGCCTCGGGTCCCCACTCGAGCTGGAAGAACGTCGCCGAGTCGATCGGCGCGTGCCAGTCGATCTCGAGGCGATGATCGCCCGCCGACACGCGCGTCGCGGGCGTGGTCTCCGTGCCGTCGACGCGGATGCGTGTCTGTCCGGACGAGGTCACGTGCAAGTGGCGACCGCCCGTGGGGATGTGCACCACGGCGCGGAACGTGGCGTCGATGGGCGGAACACCGACCGGAATCCCCAAGCGACGGTAGTTCCACCCCTCCACGATTCGCCCCATCGGGCGGTGCTCGTTCGGGACGACGATGCGGTGCTCGGTGGTGCGCGACGTCTCGATGCGCGTCCCGTCGAGCGCGCTCGCGTACCACGAGACCGTGTAGCCATGGCGCACGAAGCCGTCGGCCCATGCGGCGAGCCCCAGCACCGCCAGCGCTCCGAGGGCAGCCACCACGAACGACGTCGCGCGACGGTCACGCATGGTTGCCGACGGGAGGCGCCGAAGGCGCGATATTCGGTTCGACGCCCATCGATCGCGAGCGCCTACCTCGCCGCTGTTCGGGCTGAGCATCTCACTCGCACGCGCCGCGAGGATAGCGGAGCCTCCGCGCCGAGTCCCGTTTCCGCCCGCTCCAACCGCAGCGACGCTTGGCGTATTCTCCGTCGGATGCGCGTGCTCCTCGTCTCGACGCTCTTGCTCTCGTCATGCTGCTTCGGCGGTGGTGCCTCGCCGACGCCGCCCCCCACGTCGGCGCCCCTCGAAGCTCCACCGGGCACCTGTCCCGACGTTGCGACGGCCATCCTCGGCAGCTGGTCGCGCACCGGATTCGTCGAGGAGTACGGGGCGAACGGGAGCTACACGATCAACGGGCACGCCGGCACGATCACGTGGCTGCGGCCGGGTCACGCGCTGATCGACGTGCCTCCCACGCTGCACACCGAGTACGACCTCGGCCTCACCGACGTGAACGAGCTGATCGCGGTGGACCCGCAGGGAGTCGGAACGGTCTACGCGCGTCTCTCTCCACCGCCGCCCATCGAGCCGGCCTGCTACGACATCCGCCCCCGCTTCGTCGGAACGTGGTTGTCGAGCGGAACCCCCGAGCGCTACGACGCGGACGGCACCTATCAAGTCGCCGTGCACGGCCAGTGGTCGTTCACCAACAACGGCCACCTCCACCTCGCCTCCGACGAGGGCGTCACGAACGACTACTGGTTCGCGATCGTGTCGCCGACCGCCGCGATCGCGGTGTCGATGCCGCCGCTGCCGCCGCTGGGCGTCGTGTACACGCGATAGTGTCTGTCAGGTCGCTGTGAGATGCTCGGGCGCGTGACGTCGACGATTCCGCCCTGGCTCGTGATCTGCGCGACGCTATCGACGGCGACGCTGGTCGGCTGCGCGGGCGGCGGCGGTGGACACTGCTCGTTCAACTCCGACTGTCCGGCCGGACACTACTGTCGCGCGTCCATGTGCGCGAGCGATTGCACCAACGACACTGCGTGCGTCACGCGGCTCGGTAGCGGCGCCGTGTGCTCGTCGTTCGGAATGTGCATCGCGCCCACGGACTCGGACTCGGGCGTCGGCGCCGACGGAGGTCCCGGGATCGATTCGGGCGTCGACGCGGGCCCGGCGGGTCCGCTTCGCGTGGTCGGCGGCATCGTCGACATCGGTGAGCGTCGAAGCAGCGGCACGCTCACCGTCGTGGACGATGGCTTCGTTCGAGGTGATCGCGTCTGTGTCGGGACCTTGTGCACGTACGGCGGGATCGTCCCGTGAGCTGGAAGGTAAACATGAATCGTCGAGCGTTGCTGATGTCGTGCGGCGTCGCCATCGCGATCACGGGGGCTCTCTCGTTCGCGCTCGATCGCGCGCTCGCCGACGGGCCACCCACCATCGAACCGCTCGTGTATGCGGGCACGCTGATCGACGGGTCGACGCCGGTCGAGGGCTCGCGCTCGATCGGGATCGTGCTCTGGTCGAGCGCCACTGCGTCGACGGCGAGCGATCGCGCGTGTGCGACGGCGCCGGCCGCGATGCCGGTGACCGCAGGCCGCTTCCGCGTCGTGCTCGATGCGACCTGCAGCGCTGCGGTCCATGCGAGGCCCGATCTCTGGGTCGAGCTGAGCGTCGATGGCACCGTCATGCCGCGCACGCACCTCGGCGCGGTGCCCTATGCCCTCGAGGCAGCGAGCGCGGGATCGGCGAGCGGCGCGCTCGCGCAGCAGGTCGTGCCCTCGGGGATGATCGCGATGTTCGCTGGGGCGTGTCCCGCGGGCTGGAGCGAGTACATGCCGCTTCGTGGACGATTTCCGCGCGGCGAGCCGACGGGCAGCATCGCGTCGCTCGGCATGGGCGGCACCGACGACGCCGTCGCAGTCGCGCACACCCACACGATCACGGGCACCGCGACGGGCGGAGACCACACGCACACGATGAGCCTGACCACGAGCGCCGTCGGCGATCACACACACGCAGAGTTCGTGACCGCCAACCCGGGCGCGTGCCCGGGAAACGGCCCGATGCGGACCGACTACACCGGCGACAGCAGCGACGACTGCTCGTATCCGCAAGGCGCAACCACCGGGGCTGCGGGAGGCCACTCGCACACGATCACCGGATCGACCGCAGGCGCTGTACACACGCATCCGCTCACCGGTACGACGAGCATGGATGGCGTCGCGGGCGTGGGCATGAACCTCCCGTCGTACGCGGAAGTCCTCTTCTGTCGGCGCCTCTAGCGTTCGCGCCCTCAGGGAATCGGGACGTGCTTGAGCAGCGCTCTCGGCGGCGGTGCGACCACACCTTCGATCGTCGGCGCGTGCGTCTCGGGCGGCGGGGGTGTGACCGAGGTGGGCGTCGGTGGTGTCGTCGGCGGTGTCGTCGCTCCGACTCCGCTCGGTCCTTCGGCTCCTCCGATCGTTCTCGTGCCCGACCCGCTCGATCCCGCCCTTCCACTGGCGACGACCGACGCACGCGGTTCCGTCGTCGCGGGATGTTCTCGATGCGCCACACCGGTCCCGGTGTGCGACGCGCGTCGATCGTCGGTGCCCGTTCCTGGATCGAGCGCGACGACCACGCGCTGCGCGTAGCTCAGCCGCAGATCCTCGACGCGGCTGCGAAAGCCGCGCGCTTCCACGCGTAGCTCGTGAATCGCGGTGTCGTCGGCAGACACGGGGACGCGGACCTCACCGCTGGCCGACGCGACGGGCCGACCGTCGATCAACACGACGGCTTCGCTCGGGCTCACGATGAACTCGAGCTCGGCACCGGGTGGTGGCGGCTCCGCCGGCGGCGTCACATCGGCGACCGATGTGGGCGGTGTCGTGTCCGGTGTCATCGTGGGCGGCGCCTGCTCCTGACGAGTCGACATCCAAACGCCGCCGCCGACCACGAGTGAAGTGACGATCGCGAGCGCTGTCGCGGGCAGCCAGCGTGGCGCGCCCGACGGAGCGACGCCGGTCTCGGCCGACGCGGTCTTTGCGGTTCCGAGCGGCGCGGTCTCGCGCACGCCGCTCACCGCGCGCATCGCCGGCGTGGCCATCTGCGCAGGCATCGTCGCGTCGAACGCCGCCTTCGCCATCGAGGGCGGTGGGCTCGTCTGCGCTACGAAGGGGAGGATCGCGGCACGCAGTTCTGCGCAAGAGGGCATGCGCCGATCGACGTCGCGCTCGAGACATCGCAATACGATCGCCTCGAGCGCGGCGGGCACGTCGGGGCGCAGCGATCGCAGCGGTGGCGGCGCGTCGGTGCAGATCCGAACGATCAGCATCGGGTACGACTCGTCCTCGAACGGATAGTGCCCGGTCAGCGCACGATGAAGGATCACGCCGAGCGCCCAGACGTCGGTGCGGCCGTCGACGCTCTTCTTCCCCTGCGCTTGCTCGGGCGACATGTAGTACGCCGTGCCCATGATCGAGCCCGTCTTGGTCGCCGCACGCGCGCCGCTCTCTCCGCCGCCCTGGATCTTGCTGATGCCGAAGTCGAGCACCTTCGCGAAGTCGGGATCGCCGCCGCGCTTGAGGAGGAACACGTTCTCGGGCTTCAGATCGCGGTGGACGATCCCCTTGTCGTGCGCGGCCTGCACGCCCTCGCAGACCTGCGCGACGATGTGGACGGTGCGGCCGATGGAGAGGCGCCCCTCTCTCTCGATGAGGTGGGCGAAGTCCTGACCGGCGAGGAGCTCGAGCACCATGAAGATGGCGCCCTCGGGTGTCCGGCCCATGTCGTTCACCTCGACGATGTGCTCGTGACCGATCGCGGTGGCGGCGAGCGCCTCTTGATGAAAGCGCGCGACGATGTCGGCCGACGTCGCGTACTGCGCGTGCAGGACCTTGATCGCCACGCGCTTCTTGATGACGAGGTGCTCGCCCTCGTAGACCGCACCCATCCCGCCCTCGCCGAGCTTGCGCACGACGCGGTAGCGATCCGCCAGGACCTTCCCGAGCAGCGGATCAGGCCCGGCCTCGAGCGCGAGCGGAGCGGTCATTTCCCAGCAAAGAGTACACGAGTCGCGCGCCCGGCTTGGCTGCGAGGGGCAAGGGCACCGAAAGAGCAACTTGACCAAGTAACACGACCATGTACGATCTCTGCATGGCCCCCCGCCGGGTGAACATCGCAGAAGCCAAGGCGAAGCTCCCCGAGCTCATCGACGCGGTGCTCGGCGGCCGAGAGGTCGTGATCGCGCGCCGGAACGTTCCACTCGTGAAGCTCGTCGTGGTGAAGGCGCGAGAGAAGCCCGTGTTCGGGAGGCTGCGCGGGCGCATTCACATGGCGCCGGACTTCGACGCGCCCCTGCCCGACTTCGCCGACTACACTCGGTGAGTCCCTGAGGTGAAGTCCCTCATCGACACCCACGCGTTGCTTTGGTTCGCGGGCGGCTCGCCGAAGCTGAGCAGCACGGCTCGGCGGCGTATCGAAGACGTACGCGGCGAACGGTACGTCAGCGTCGCCAGCATCTGGGAGATCGCGATCAAAGTGAGCCTCGGCAGGCTGCGCCTCGACGCTGAGCTCGGCGAGCTCGTCGCGACGGACATCGTCGGGTCCAGCATCGCCGTCCTCGACGTGAGGAAGGAGCACGCCGTGGCGGTGGCGCGGTTGCCGTTCCATCACCGCGACCCGTTCGATCGGCTGCTGGTCGCGCAGGCGATCGTGGAGGGCCTCGACGTCGTGACTGCGGATCCCGCGTTCGCCCAATACGGTGTGAAGAGGGTCTGGTGACCTGCGCCGGCGGCTCTCCCTTCAGCGAACCGAATGCACGGTGAGCCAGTCCCAGATGCTGTTCACCCCTGGTATGACCGCGCTGCCGCTGGCCTGGGCCCGTTGGCTGACGCCAAGATGCTTCGCGATCGTGTCGCCGAACCACGCGATGGCTTGTCGATGCCGCCGCTCCCGCCGCAGGGCGTCGTCTATACGCGATAGGCGTTCGCTCTCGAACATCTCGTCTCGTCGCGAGAGGCGCCGGGAAAGGGGCTGGCTCGGACGCCTGACGCGTGAGACGCTCGACGCGGGGAACGCCCGTGGGGCCTCGCGTTTGAGGCTCCTGGCGACGACGAGATTTCCCCTGGGGAGTCACTGATGAAGCCGTCGAACATCGTCGTGGCCGGCGCGCTCGCGCTCCTCGCCGTCGTCGGCTGCGATGCCGCACCGCAGGGGATGGGTTGCGACCTCGACACGGACTGCCCGGTCGGCCGCTACTGCGCGGCCGGTGGCTGCGCCGCGGATTGTCGGCTCGATCGTGACTGTCTTGCGGTCGGTGGCACATGCGACGTGCGCGGCCGATGCACCGGGGCGCCTCACGATGGCGGCGTGATGGATGGCGGCGCCCGCGACACGGGCACCTGCCATGCCGCCAGCGACTGCGACGACGGTGTGTTCTGTAACGGTGCTGAGCGCTGCGCGCCGAGCGACCCAGGTGCGAACGCACGCGGCTGCGCTGCCGCTACGGGCCCGCAATGCTTGGCGTCGCAGACCTGCAACGAGATGACCGATCATTGCGACTCGAACTGCGACACCGCTGCCGATGCGGACGGCGATGGCGACCGATCGACGGATTGCGGCGGTGGCGACTGCGACGACGCAAACGCTGGGCGATCGAGCAGGCTCCACGAGCAGTGCGACGCGCTGAACATCGACGAGGACTGTGATCCCTGCACCGTGGGGTCCCCCCCCACGAGCGGTACGATGGGCGGCGACTCGGACTCGGACGGGGACGGCTACTTCAACACCCACTGCTGCAACCGGATCCCGACGGCCGGTCCGGCACCGACGTGCACCGATCGCATCGATCATCTGACGATCAGCGCAACCCTGGTGTGCGGTACGGACTGCGACGATACGAGGTCAGGCGTTTTCCCGACCGCCACCGAGGCTTGCGATGGCCAGGACAACGACTGCAACGGCCAGACGGACGAGCTCGGTCGGGTCGATTGGTGGCCGGACGCCGACGCGGACGGTCGCGGCGACGCGCACGCGACGCCTCTCTCGACCTGCATGACGCCGACGCGATCGGTCACCAACAACTTCGACTGCAACGACTCCGACGCGAACATCTACGGCGCGACGCCCACCGCGGCGGGCGCGGCGGAGCGCTGCAACGGCCAAGACGACAACTGCGATGGGACCGCCGATGAGGGCGATCCCCAAAGCGGCGCAGCTTGCCAGCCGATCGCCGGACGTCCGGGTGCTCACTGCGCCGGGACGATGCACTGCATGTCCGGAGCGCTCGCTTGTGTGCAGACCGACACGAGCTACCCGCGGGCTGAGGTTTGCCCCGGCAACGACGATGAAGACTGCGACGGCGCGAACGATGCGCCACCGCAAGGATGCATGAACGAGTGCGGCGCGGGCTACTTGTCCGGGAACCAAACGTGCAACGGCGGAACGTGGTCTCGGTGCTCCGCGACCAGCGCCGACCGCGACTGCGCGAACCCGTGCGGTCCGAGCTATCCGCATGGGAGGGAACTCTGCACGGGTGGCGTCTGGGCGGGCACGTGCTCAGTGAACACCGCGACGGCGAACTGCTCAGGATCGCAGTGCGGGCAAGGCACGTATAGCTGCACCGGCGGAATCTGGGAGAGCACGTGCCACAACGTCATAGGGGGGCCCTACACCTGCCCTCTTTGCGACTCCGCCTGGCCCGGACAGCAGATCTGCAACACGAATGGGACGATAGGCCCGTGCGGCAGCCCTCCAGGCACCGCCACGACGCGGAATGACTCGCCGGCATCTGGGTTGTACGGTCATGACACGGGCTACGCGGTGGCGGGGGGCGCCTGGTACGTACCCGCGGGCACCGCTACCTCGAATGTGATCTACATCGCGCGGACGCTTCCCGCGGGGGACTACCAATGGTTCCTCAACGGGACGGCCTACAGCAACGGCGGTTATGGGGTGTGGGTGAGCTTCGACGCGGTCTCGCCGGGGATGGGCAGCACGCGGCTCGTCACCTCGTGGAGCATGAGCGGCAGCTTCACGATCGACAGTTTCAACGATTGCACCACCAACTTGCCCTATGCCATCCGCTATTACTCCAATCCGCCATGGACCTCTTGGATGCAGATCAACAGCGCCTCGCTCGTGCGCACCGGACCCTGAAGGCGGCGACGAATGGGGATCCGTTCGATGTCGAGCTTCCGGTGGGCGCTCGTGTTCGGTCTGGCGATGGCGTTCTCCCCTCTAGCGGCTCGTGCGCAAGGCGGAGATGCCCATGAGGAGGCGCGCACGCGCCAGGGGCAAGGCGAGGCATTCTTCGAGGCAGACAACTATGACGCGGCACTCGTCGAGTTTCAGCGCGTGTACGAGCTGCTCGAAGGCAACGCTTCTCGATACGTGGTCCTGTTCAACATAGGACAGTGTCAAGAGCGACTGTTCCGCTACGACGACGCTCTCCGATCGTACCAGGGCTACCTGGACGAAGGCGGGCCCGACGCAGACGACCGCGCCGGAGTCGAAGCAACGATCCACGCGCTCGACGGAATGCTCGCGACGCTGAGCGTCGAGACGAACGTCGAGGGCGGCGAGATCTGGGTTGATGGTCGGCGTGTTGGCACGGCGCCTGCGTCCGTGCGCGTTCCGCCGGGCAATCATTCGATCGAAGTTCGCTCGACGGGGTTCTCGCCTGGACGCCAAGAGGTTCAGGTCTCGAGTCACGCGTCGCGCACGCTGCGCTTCGTCCTCGAGGCGCTTGGCGGAGGGATCCATCCGGCGTTCTTCATCACGGGTGCGGTTGCCACTGCGGCTGCGCTGGCGGTCGGCATCGGGTTCGGCGTCGAGGCGCTCGCTGCACACGACTCGACGCTTGCCATGGCGAACAGCAGCGACCCCGCTATCTCGGGGCGTGTGTACGAGGGGGACCTGCACCATATCGCCGATCTCGCGCTGGTCGCCGACGTGCTCTACGGGGTCTCCGGCGCGCTCGCGATCGGCTCGTTGGTGATGTTGCTTGTGACGGACTGGGGCGGCGGCGCGACGGGTCCGCCCGCGGCGACGGCGCTCTGGATCATTCCCTCTCTAGGATCGCAGCACGCTGGCCTCCGCGTGGGCGGGTCGTTTTGATGCGCGCCGTCGTTTGCGTGCTCTGCCTGGCATTGCTCACGACGGTCGGCTGTTCGTTGCAGGGCCTCGATCGCATCCCGATCCGCCCGTGCACCAGCGACGCCGATTGCCAGCCGCTCAACATCCGGTTCTCGATCGGGCACAACGAGTGTGCGCGTTTTCAGTGCAACGAGGAGACGACGCTCTGCGAGCGTCGCGAGCACCGGGATGATGACGAAGACCACGACCCGTCGATCGCGTGTGGTGGGATGGACTGCGACGACGGGGACCCCCACCGCTCGACGAATCCGATCCTCGGTGTCGAGACCTGCGACGGTATCGATAACGACTGCGACCTCGTGATCGACGAGTCCGTGCTTCGCGCGGCACCGGTGGCGCTCGCGACGGGTTTTGGCGACGGCGAGCGGGTCTCGTACGGCTCACGCAGCGGCACCTCGTTCGCGCTCGGCGCGCGCGCCGACCTCACGGCTCCGTTCAGCGAGCTCGGCGATCCGTCTGCAGGTGCGCGCGCGGCGCTCTCGACGCCGTTCCAGCTAGATCAGGTCAACACACTCGTCTCGTGGTACCAGATTACCGGGCTTGACGATGGATGCCCTGGGGCCTCGGACTGTCACTTCGACGACGTCGCCGCGGCGGGGGCCGGTGACGAGACACTGATCGCCGTCGTGAGCTCCGGCGGATGTGCCGCTGGGTCCGTGCGTATTGGCTACGCAGCCGCGTTGGCGTCGCCGTCGCTGATTCTCCGCGGGCCAACCGTTCGCTCGAACGTGTTCGCAGGCTTCGATCGCGATGCGAGTCGATGCAATGGCGCGATGCGCATCGGTGGTGCTCCCGGCGCCGCACGGCCTGCCGTCGCCGCGATCGATGATCCCACCACGCCGCAGGGCCTCGTCGCTTGGGTCGGCGATTCGCTGACGCGTAGTCGCTGTGGTGGCATCGACGCTCCCGTCGAGGCGGTGGTTGTGTGGCTGGAGCATGGAATGGGCGTCGGGTGGGTGACAGCGAGCAACGACGCCGTTCCCGTGGCGCTCGGCACCACGAACGGAGGCGGGCCACCCGCGCTGCTCGCACTGCCTGACGCGTCTGGGTTCGTCGCAGCGTTCGGCACGAGCTCCGGAATTGAACTGCGATTCGTTCCGCGGGCGGCGAATCCGCGGATCGTCACGACGTCCGACACTCCGTCGGCCGCGCGCGCGACGCCCGCGATGGCCGTCGGCGCGCACCATGTCGTCCCTGCCGCCGCCGGTGGCTCTCCGGATCACATCGCACTCGCGATCGGCCACAGCGCGGCGGGCTCCAGCGCGATCGGAATGACCTGGATCGAGCACTGCGGAGGCGCCGACGAGCAGGTCTGGTTCTCGACCGTGACCTGGAGCACGGGTGCGTCGAACTTCACGGCGAGCGCGCCGGAGCCGCTCTCGACCGGACGCGTCCAGGGGAACCCGGCCCTACGCTTCACCGACACAGCGTTCGTCGTGGATGGCTTCGCCCGCGGTGGTGCGACGTCCACCGCCGCTCGCAGCTCGGGTTGGCTGGTCGTTTGGCCCGAGCTGCGATCGGCAGGCCCGGTCATCGTGGGGCAGCGTGTCCTCGAGCTCGATTCAGCGGCACTCGATGATGCGCCCTTCGACGTGACAACGACGAGCGCGCTCGGCCGAAGCGTCGCGCTCTTGCCTCCGACGACCGCCACGTCGACCGCGCTTCTTGCGCTCTCCGTTGGGGGCGACGCATTGCTCGGCGGATCAATCTGTGGCGTGGTGCCATGATCAGCACGCGACTGACGACCTCGGCCACGCAGTGCGCTCTGCCGAGCCCGCTGCCCGCCGAATGACGTACGCCGAGTACCTCGCCCTCGAAGAGGCGAGCGAGACGAAGCACGAGTTCGTCGACGGCGAGGTCCGGGCGATGGCGGGCGGCACGACCGAGCACGCGCGCCTTCAGGTGCGCACGAGCACGCTTATGTCTGGGGCGCTCGCGACCAAGGCTTGCGAGCCTTTCTCGAGCGATCTCTGCGTCCACGTCGTCGCGACCGGACGTTCGGCGTATCCCGATGTCACCGTGGTGTGCGACCGCGTCGAACACGTCGACCACGACCCCCATGCCGCGACCAACCCCGTCGTGATCGTCGAGGTGCTCTCGCCGAACACCGAGGCCGACGACCGCGGCGAGAAGTGGTCGCACTACCAGCAGGTCCCCTCGCTCCGGCACTACGTGCTCGTCTCGCAGCATCGACCGCGCGTCGAGGTCTACACGCGGATCGACATCGGCTGGCACTACGCGGACGTGCTGCCGGGCAGCGTGATCGCGCCGTCGGCGATCGGTGTGTCGATCCCGCTCGACGATCTCTACGCGACGCGTCTCGGCTGAGCCGCGACGCTGCGTCCGCTCCCGCGGCGGAGCTACGACGCCGCGAGCCCGGCGACGAGTCAGCGCGAGGACGACCGCTTCGCGGATGAACGCGTTCGTCGTGCTCTCTTCGACATCACATCACCGTGATCAGTCCGAGGTTCCCCGTCTCGAACGTCAGCCCCGTGTTCGAGCCCGCGCCGTTGGTGTCGCAGTACGTGAAGTTCGCGCCGCTATCGAAGCTGAACCTGTACGCGTACGCGTAGCCACCGGTCGCGGCGATCGTCAGCGTCCCGACGTACTCGTCGTTGTTGTTGCCGGGCCCGGTCTCCACGTTGAACGTCGCCGCGTGGAACATCCAGGCTGCGCTCGTGCGTGGGTCGGAGCCCGTGGGGCCGTAGCCGAGCTCGGCGCGGATGCCGGGCGCGGCGCTGCCGACCGTCGTGTCGGTGCGGCCGGCTTCGAAGATCTGTCCGTAGATCGGTGCGCTCGCGACGCCTGCGCTCGTCGAGACGGTCGACGGGAATTGGATCACGCAGTAGTCCGCCTCGGCGGGCAGATCGGTCTCGTTGAGCGCGCCGGGGAGGGCGATGCCCGAATCCGAGGTCGACGCGTCGTGGCCGGCGTCGCTTCCGGAGTCGTGACTCGCGTCGAGTCCGGAGTCCGCTCCCGCGTCCATTCCGGCGTCGGTTCCGGCATCGTTCCCCGCGTCGGTTCCGCCGTCCGCCGATGCATCGGGTGCCGCAGCGTCGACGGCTGCGGCGTCGCCCGAGAGGTTCGCATCGGGGTGCCCGGTGCCGCCGTCGGCGCCGATGCACTGTCCGAACGACGAGCACACCGCCCCCGCGCCGTGCGTCGCAGCGCAGGTTGCATCGTTGCTGCAGTCCATCTGGCAGGTCCCGCCACCGCAGTACCGGCCCACGGGGCACTCGCTGTTGAACGAGCAGCTCGCGTGTCCGCCGGCACAGCCGCTCGTGATCAGCGCGCCCACGAGCGCGACCCCCAGCATGAACCGCACGTTCGAGGACTCTTCTTCCATCACCGGACGCTACTCCGACCCGTGCCGCGGTGCCGCGCTGACCGCGAGATCTGCGACGAACCGCACAGCCGCGCCGCGAGGTCTCGCACAATGCGCGATCGCGTCCGACGACTTCACCCTTCGGCTGACTCCCGACGAGGTGACGCGTTAAAGATCACAGACTCTGATCTTAGAGGTGGCCGGCGTGGGCGGCATCGGAAGCTACGTGCACAACTCGGACTGCACGGCGGGCTCGTATTGCTCGGCGGGCGCGTGTGCGCACGACTGCACGGCCGCGACCGTCGCGACGCGTGCGTTCACGGGCCCGAGCATACGAACAAAACCGCGGCCGCGGATCGATCGATCAGACGCGCTGCGCGAGGACGACCTTGTACGTGTCGAGCCGCGTGCGCATGTCTTCGTAGAGCCGCGTGCCGGGATCGCGGCAGAGGTTCTTCATCGCGAACTCGGCTTCCTTGCGCTTGCGCGGGCCGTAGACCGGGATCTTGAACGCGGCGAACTTGTCGAGCGCCTGGTCGATGTAGGCCTGGATCCGCGCGGCGTCCTGATCACGCGCGATGACGCCTTCTTCGGTGACGTCGTCGACCTGGACGACCTTGAGGCCGATCGAGTTCATGAAGTCGAACGAGGGCTGCCAGGCCTTGTCGGGGATTGCGTTGCCCCAGACCAAGAAGCCGCCCGGCTTGAGGATGCGGCGCGCCGAGCGGAAGAACTTTCGGTCCTCTTCGGTCATCACCTCGCCCTGATCCGTCACGTGCGTCTCGCAGACCGCGACCATGTCGGCGACCTCGTCGTCGATCGGAAGCTTGGTCGCGTCGGCGCGCGTGGCGACCAAGCGCCCGCGGTGCTTGGGCACGAACTTCTTGCGGCACGTCGAGACGCCCGCGAACTGCATGTCCACCGCTTCGTACGTGCACTGCGGAAGCGTGCTCTCGCACGTGTGGTCGGCGCCCGCGCCCGTGCCGCAGCCCATCTCGACGATGTGCACGCGGCCCTTCTTCTCGGCGACCATCTTCTTCACGGCGTCGAAGTGATAGAGGCCGGTGTACGCGTTCCGACCGAAGCGCTGCGGATCATCGGGGCCCGACGGCGGCTTGCCCCACGCCTTGGGCCAGGCGTAGCCCCACGTGTTGAACGTGAACTCGTAGGGCGTGCCGAGGTCGCTCTTCACGTTCCCGACCGAGCGGTACAGGGAGTAGAGCAGCGAGTAGACCGACTGCTTGGTGTAGTCCTGCTCCTCCACGTGGCCGTTGCTCGTCTGGACCTTGGCCTGTCCTTCGAACGCGGAGCTCATCACCCATGCGGTGATGATCCCCTGCAGCTTCGGCATGGAGTAGTTGGTCTGTTCGCTGAGATTCGTGAAGATGTCCACGCGTGTCGTCCCTCGTGCGCGGCGGAAAAGCCGGGCGGGGATGCTGCGCGTGTTGGGGCCAGATCGC
>JAYVCF010000087.1:0-13939 GCA_043750095.1 Deltaproteobacteria bacterium | reverse complement strand
TGGCCCGCCTCGACGCGCGCGATCTGCGCGGGATCGACGTCCGTCTCCTGCGCGAGCTGGTCGAGCGTCCAGGCGAGCGCCTCGCGCGCGGCGCGGATGGAAGCGCCGATCCGACGCCGCGCGGCGAGCGTCGCCGGGCTCGGTTCAGCGGTGGATCCTTTCGGTCGCGCCACCCACCGATCCACGGCGGAGACGGGGAATACCGCCATGATTTAGGAATCGAAATCGACCGAAGGGGCGTACATCCAGCGGGGGTCGGGTATGGGTCCCTCTCCCGTCCGTCGCGAGCGCTCGGCGGGATCGACAGGGATGACGACGATGCGACCCGGAGGTCGGGGCGGACGGACGCTCCGAGCGCATCAGTCGTGTGGAAGAAGGGCTCGCTACACGGGCTGCGCCGGATCATCTAGAACTCGACGGTGATCGATCGCGCCGAGATCGAGGATGTCGCTCTACAGTTGTCGGTCGCGCCGACGGATGTCGAGCGCGACTACGTCAACGGATGGATGCTCGCCGGCCTTTCTCAGTCGCCGTTGCGTGCACAGCTCGTGCTGAAGGGTGGGAACGCGCTCCGGAAGGGATACTTCGCGAACACGCGGTACTCGAAGGACCTGGACTTCAGCACGCCCGGCTCGATCGACCGTGATCAGCTCTGTCGCGAGGTCGAGTCCATCTGCCGCTTCGTGACCGAGAGGACCGGCGTGGATTTCGTGGACGAACGCCTCGCCGTTGTCGACAAGAAGCGCATCGCGCACGGCCTGGAGGTGTTGGAGGTGAAGGCCTACTTCAGGGACTTCTATGGCGCCCGGCAGAGCACGCAGCTTCGGGTCTTCATGGACGTCACGGAGTGGGACAGCTTGAGCTTGGCCCCCGTTGAACGACCGATCATCCACGCGTATTCGGACGCCGCCGCGTGCGCCGGGACCGTGCGGATGGTGGCGCTAGAAGAGATCCTCGCGACGAAGCTCAAGTGCTTGCTCCAACGGCGGCATGTCGCCGACCTGTTCGACTACATGCGCTGGTTGTTCTTCGAAGACGCCCCCGTGGTTCGCGTCCTTCGCCTCGACGATCGCGATCGGGAGGTTGGGCCGGTAGTAGAGGACGTAGTCGGCGAACTTCGCCTTGCCGCGGCTGACGAGCTTGCCGCGGACGATCACGCGCCCCTTCGTGAGGTGGACGTTCTCCCGGACCTGAACCTGTACGTCCCACCCCGACCGCGTGATCGCGGGGGTGATGAACTTCGTACAGATGTCGCGCTCGGAGAGCGCTCGTTTGTCCATCGGGCCGCAGGATACATCGACGAGGCCAGGCGCTGTGGAGGGGTGCTCGAGGCCGCCTCAGAGGACCGTTGGCCAGCTCGGGGGGCGCGGAGGCCCCACCATCGTGAAGTCCGCGTAAACCCAGACGTGAGACGCATCGTAGAGCGCCTGTAGCCACGCGCGCGACGCGCCCTTGCGGTCCCAGGGCTGAAGGTCGGCGTCGAGCTCGCAGAAGGAGATCTGAGCCGACGGATCGCCAGCGCGAATCCGCTCGGCTCGGACGAGCACCGCCGCGAGCACGGCGAGATCGAAGGGCTTGGTTCCTTCCACCTCGCCGGTGAGCTCGATCGATCGGACGAGGACGAGATCATCGGCCGCGAACACGTCGATCCCGCTCCGCTGACGGAGCGACTCGACTCGCGCTGGCGCATCCGTGAGCTCGCGCTTGATGTACGCCTCGTAGCGATCGAGCGACTGGAGCACGACGCGTTTCTCCTCGGGGGACGTGGATCCGAGCCCGATGAACGCGCGAATCGGGTCGGCATCGTCGCGCGGCTGGAATCGCCCGCCGCGGAGAACGGATCTCGCTTCGAGCAGGCAGACGGCCGGCAGATGAAGGACGAGCTCTCCGCGTTCCGCGCGCTCGACGAGGGCGACCGCTGCCGCGGCGCGGTGATGCGCCGGCGCAGCCCAGTCGACGACGAAGTTCGTCTCGACGAACACGTGCTGGGTCATGGCTCAGCCGACGCGAGCGAGGGCGGGACGCGGCCCGGTGACGCGCACCTCGCCGGCGGCGACCGCGGGGACGACCCAATCCGCCACCGCATCGAAGAGCGGGCGCGGCAGCGCGTTGACGACGTGCGAGCTGCGCAGCGACTCGAGCCACTGACGGACGCGCGCCTCGAACACGAGCCCGGCGCTCGGCCCCGGCGCCGGCGGCTCGAGAGCAGGGACGCCGGAGGTCGAGAACGTCCCGACGGTGGCGATCGAGCCGGTCCCGAAGTCGCGACGCAGGACGACGAGGCCGCCGGCCACGATGACGAGGCCGACGGGGTACGGCAGCTGGAGCATGGTTCGTGAGAGCTGATCGACGGCACGCGCGAGGTCGCCCGTGGCCTTGACCTCTACAGCGAGCAGCCGCCGTCCTTGCGCGACGACGACGATGTCAGGGCCCTCCGTTTCCATGAGGGGATCGTAGCACGCGGGATCGTCGGCTCTGTCCGTCTGGGTCATGGCGCTTTAGACGTCGGGGGCGTCGCCAGACTGACAGGACGCACCTGCGCTCAATGAACCGCCGGCCCCCGCTCCCTCACCGGCAGCCACTTCACGATCCGCTTCACCCCAGGACTCTCATCCCCGACCATCTTCGCCCCAGCGACGAGCACGTGCACCGCCGTCTCCGTCCCGTACGCGGCAAGATCCGTCAACTCCCCGATCTCCTCGGGGGTGGCTGCCTCCAGCTCTTTCATCGCGAAGTACATCCACTCCCAGATCACCTCGATTAGCTTGGTGCACGTCGCGATCTTCTTGCCGATCCACAACCGCTCGTCCATCGGCGGGATCACGTACGCGTCGATGCGCGCGACGAGCGCCACCGCTTCAGCGCGCGAGAACGCGTCCCAGCCGACCCCACGCCGCACCAGCTCGGTCATCGTGCGCTCCACGGCCGCATCCGCGACGGGGTCGAAGAGAAACTCCTCCAGGCGAGGCCCGAGCGTGGGCGCGAGCATCAGGACCTCCGCTCCGACGTAGTCGAGAACGGTGGGCGTCATCCAGAGCTGGGTCGCAGGGCGGCGCGACGGCATGGTGCGCGCGAACCTAACACGGGGCGCGTGGTCGCTACTTGCACGCGCGCCGATCCCTAGCCGCCGCCGCGCTCACTGCGGCCGGTGCTTGTCGGTCCCGCGGTGCGTCATGCCGATGAGCCGCCCCGTAACCCAGCTGGGAGCGCTCCGGACTTGCTCACGAGGCTGAAAGACGAAACTCCGCGGGCTCGTACACGAGGGTCTGCGTTCGCCCGACGCCCAGCTCTCGATGCACGTAGCCGGGCTCGTAGTCCAGGTGCACGCGCAGCGTGACGTTCGGGATCTCGCCCAAGCGGAGCGCAGCGCCCATCGCGCTCGGCACGTCGTGGCGCCGCCGCCCGAGGAACGGCACGTAGCAACCGGGCTCACCACAACAGACGGGCGTTGCACGGAGATAGTGGAGCGTGATGTCGACGGTCACGTTCGGGTCATCGACGATCACCGACGCCACGGTCACGGGGACATCGCGATGGGCACCGATCGAAATGAGCGCGTCGCGAACGATCTGGGTGGTCTGCGCGTCGTCCGCACGGTCGCTGGTTCCTCGCACAGCGTCAGACTACGCGAGCTCCGCGTCGAGTGTCCGATTGACCGGACGCTTGGGCCCGCGCTTCGATCGCGGCCTGCCTCATCGTCGCCTTCACCACATGCGCATCGTATGCGCTCGAGCGTGGAGCGCAACGACCGCGGCGCCCCCGACGCTCATCGCGACGAGAGCCCACCTCTCAATGAATCGTCGGCTCCGGACGGAGCACGGGCACGTGCTTGATCAGCGCCACGGCGGCCGCGGTGTCTCCGACGCGCTGCGCGGCTTGCACGAGCAGCGCGACGATCGCCTGAGTGCCCATGCTGGCGAGATCCAGAAGCTCGAGCGGCTGCGGGTCGGTGTTGCGAAGCCGCTCGCCCGTGCCCGAGATCCACGCGGAGAGCAGGTCCATCAGCATCACGCAGTTCTCGATCTTGCCGACCTCGGCGCGATCGGACATCGCACGGATCAGCGCGTCCAAGTACGTCACGTACTCCTTCATCAGGTCGCGACGCTCCGGCGGCCAGTCGGCGGTCCTTCGCGCGAGCTCGCTCAGCGTCCGCTCGAGAGCCGCGTCCTCGGTGGGATCGAAGAGCGAGAGCTCGAGGCGTGTGCCGAGCGCCGGCGCGAGCGCGAGGATCTCCTCGCCGATCGCCTCGAGCTTCTCGGGCGTCGCCCAGACATGCCGGAGCAGTCGTTCGATGGTCACGCCTGGGCTTTCAGTTCCGATCGATCTGCAGGGAGACGCCGGGGGCGGCGATCGCGTTGCCGGCCAGCTTTGCTCTGGACCCCGACTTCTCGTGCCAGAGCTGCCCGCCGGTCTGGACGTTGAAGCACGAGAACTGACCGCTCGACGCGAGGAGCAGGCAGCCCGCGTAGAGAAACATGTTCGGCTCGCCAAGCTCGAGGCCGGTCGGGACCTTCCAGCGCAGCGCACCGGTGAGATAGTCCAGGCAGTAGAGGAACATGTCGGGGGAGTAGAACACCATGCCCTGGTCCACGACCAACCGAGCCGATCGGGCCTGCGGCATCGGGACCTCCCACACGTGCTGGCCCGTGTGCAGGTTGATGGCCACGAGCTTCTCGAAGACGGAGATCACGACGAGCGGAGGAGCCGAGTGCTGAGGGTCCATGCAAACCTGCGCGGTGAGAGGTGAGCTTCGAGGAAGCGCGAGGAGGATCTCCTCGAATCGCCGCCCTCCGCAACAGGGGAGCTTTCGCGCGCGCGGGACGACGCTCGTGGCGCGACACGCCGCGGCCTCGCTCGCCTCAGCGCGTCATCGATCAGTGAACCGTCGGCCCCGCGGTCACGTACGCGTCTCACCGCGGGGGATCGCGGGCGCTCAGCGACGATCGGCGGCATCACAGGTGGGCACCGCGCACGAGCCGCGCACCAGGTCGGGTCCGATGCCCGGAGGCACCGTCGTGAAGTAGTCGGCCGCGGGCCGCCGATCGCACACGGTGCCGCCCATGCAGTCTGCGTCCGTCTCGCACGCATCCTGGCAGGTGCGCGTGAACGCATCGCAGTGCTGACCGGATGCGCATACGGGGTTGAGCGCTGGGTCGCAGCGCGGGGCTGCGTCGTCGCACAACAGGCGGATCATCCCGTTGGGCACCGTGACGCGCTGGAGGCTCAGTACAGGAAAACACGGCGATGCGGGCACCATCCCGACCGTTCCGTCGTCGTAGATCCAGCCGCTCTCCGTGCGCCACTCTGCCTGCGCGAGCTGGCGCAGGTGACAGACCTCCGCGAGGCCGAGGCGACCGTCCGCGAGCGTCACCGCCTCGGTGCGCAGCAGGGTGTAGACCTCTGGGTGCCAGAGGTCCGCGCAGTGCTCGGGCTCGCCGCGGCCGGTCCCGATGGGCGGCAGCGTCACCTCGACGCGGCATGCCACGCGGCCGGCGGCGTCGGGGTTGAGGCTCTGCCGCAGACACATGCCCGTGAGCCCACGCGACGCGTGCTCCACCTGCTCGAGGACGCGCGCGTGCTCGCCGCACACAGAAGACAACATCGCCGAGCCGACCTCTCTGTCGCCGATCGCCGTGCCGAACGCCGCCGCGAACTGGGCCCAGCGCCGCCCAGGGACTGCGCGCCCCGTTGCCGACGTGCAGACCGGCAGCAGCTCGGTGCCGCTGGCAGGATCGACCTCCCCCGCCATCGATGGATCGCTCGCGATCCCCATCGGATCGCTGCCATCGCGACCCTCGGGGATTCCGGTGACGACGTCGATCGTGAGCGCGCCGCCCACCCCCGCGGACAGGAGATCGGCAATCCCGTGGGCGGCATCGTCGAGGGACGAGAGTCGATCGGACAGCAGGTGGCACACGAGGCCGATCGGCGTGCCCGAGGTCACCGCGCTCGCCAAGCTCGCTGGCGTGTCACTCGAGCAGTCGTCGCTCGCCGACACGACGAGGATCGCCAGCCACGAGCCCGGGCGCACGAAACCGCGCGCGGGATCGAGCGCTGCGCGGATCGCGTCCACACCGCGCGTGATCGGACACCCACTCGTGCCGACCTGCATGGCGCAGTCGACGTCGCGCGTGAACGCGTCGCTCGTGTACGCGCTCGTACGATCGAACCGGAGGACGCCATCCGCGTCGGCGCTCACCGCGACGGCCGGGCAGCCCGCGGTGGGTGTCGCGGCCACGGTGTGGAACTCTGCGCCGCCGCCGCTGCCGCATCCCGGCACGATGGCGTCGAGCCCCATGTCCATGTCGATCACGCCGACGCGGACTGGGAGCTCGGCGCCGAAGTCGGCGCGGCCGTCGCCGTCGAGATCGCCCGATGCGAGCCGTCCAACCGCCGCGGCCACCTGCGCGCGAAGCGCTTCGTCGATCCCGATCATCGCTGGAGAGCCGTCAACCGCGATCAGGATGTCGACCCCGTGGAACGCGCTGCCGATATCGACCTGATCGACCATTTCGGTACCCTCGCAGGCCAAGGGCGTGGGCGCGGATGCGCAGCCGGCGAGCCCGCACGAGAGCAGCGTCATGACGAGTCGTCGCATCACCACGCCGTAGCAGTGTTCGGACCAGCCCCAGTTCGCCGAGAAAGCGGACGCGGACGCGCCAACTCGGGTGTCGTTGGACGCCCCAACGAGAACGAGAGCGAGGAAGTCGGCGCGCGCGTCCGGGTTCGGCGCGTGCGTGTGTGACGGCGCGGATGCGGGCGTGTCGATCACACACATCACGAGCCGTCCACCCCGCCAACCCACCCGTGGCCTCCCGTATACTCGGCGGATGCGCACGATCTGGGTGGCAGCGCTCGTGCTCGTGGCTTGCACGACGGCGCACGAGACCGGCACCGACGGGGGCGCGGATACCAGCGATGCCAACGGCGGCACCGACGCCGCACCGGGCGAGGACACCTCCCGCACGGACGCCGCGGCGACTCCGCTCTGTCGAGCACCCTCACGCGTGGGCACGCTCGTGGAGGTCGGTGACGGCTACACGCTTCGCGACGGTCCTTTCGCGATTCGCGGGACCTACGCCTATCGACTCTCCGCCGACGCCATCGAGCCGATCGACATCAGCACGCCGGGCGCGCCCAGGGCCGCGGGATACGTGACCACGATGGCGCGTGGCGGCGCCGACGTCGCGATCGTCGGCGACGTGCTCTTGGCGGCGGGCGCGGTCATCGAGGCGTTCGACCTCTCGACCGCCACAGCACCCAGGTCGATCGGCACGAGCGACGTCGGCGGCAGAGTCACCGCGATGGTCATCGATGCACCGCTCGGTATCGCGGCGATCAGCCGCACGGACGGCTCGAGTGCTCTCGTCAAGCTCGACGCATCGAATCCACGCGCGCTCCACGTCGCCGGCGCGCTCGAGCTCGGTGCGGGCAGCGTCGGTACCGTGGTGCTCGACGGCACCACGGCGTTTGCGCTCTGGAATCCCACCGACGCGTTCGGCACACTGCTCGTCTCGGCGGACGCGAGCGGCGCGACGCCGCGGATGCTCGACATGCTGCCCGTGGACGTGGGCCTACAGACGCGCCTCGCGCGACACGGTACCGCGCTCTACGCCAACAGCGACTTCGGCCGTCTCGTGACGTTCGACGTGCACGACCCGACCGCGATGACCCTCGTCGGCGAGACGGACGTGACCAACCACGTCCCCGGCGTCGCGGTGGCCGGCGACCTGTTGCTCGTCTCGCACCCTTGGATCGACCTCTTCGATCTATCGCTGCCCGGTCTCGCGCCGCTCGGAACCATCGACATGGGCAGCCAGGTCATCTGGCACGCGGAGCTGGTGGGCAACGAGCTCGTCATGTCCGGCGTCAACGGCTTGATCACCGTCGGCCTCGACTGCAGGTGAACGGAGCGACGCGAACGAGGTCGCCGCTGAGGCGCGGAGGAACCGGTGTGAGGTCGACTCACTCGCTCGGGGCCGCCGCCTCCCACACGAGCTCGCCTCGCACGTCGATGTAGCCGCGACCCTTCTCGGTCCCCACGAGCGCGAGGCCGTGCTCGAAGGGCATCGCCTGCCAGAAGCGCGGTGCGATCGTGAACGCGCCCGAGCGATCGACGTAGCCGAACGCTTGCTGCCCGTACTGCGCGATCGCGCGGAACGCGGTCCCCTGATCGGGCGTGACCGGCGCACCGATCGGGCACAGCCCTTCGGAGAAGTGGGCCACCGGCCACTGCACGTGAGCGAACGTCGGCGGCAGCACCCACTCGCCCTCGAGGTCCACGAAGCCCCAGAGGCTCTTGCCCTTCACCTTCTTTCTGGCGAGCGCGAGGCCCTCGCTCGGCTCGCCGAGCTTCTCCAGGCTCGGCGCACCGCACAGCGATCCGTCGTTGCGCAGCAGGCCCCACTTCTTGCCCCCGACACGCACGATGGCGCGCCCATCGACGAAGCGCGTCGGGCCGAGGACGCCGCGATCGACGAGCGCCATCGAGGTCGCGAGCTCGGTCTCGACGTAGTCGAACGCCGGCGGATGAAGGTAGTCGCCCTTGCGATCGACCAGGCCCCAGAGACCGCGGAACTCGTCGACGCCATCGTCCTTCTTGAGCTCGCGGAGAAACGGTGAGTCCACGTTGCGGCCTGCGCTGACGACGGCCGCGACGCCGTTCTGAAAACAGAACGCGCGCATCCAGCGCGGCTCGATCACCCACCGACCCTCGAGATCGATCATCCCCCATTGCTCGCCGAGACACGCGGGAGCGAGCCCCTCGCGAAACGGCAGTACCTGCTCGAACTGCGGTTCGATCACGAGCGTGCCCGAGCGATCGAGGAAGCCCACCTTCCCGCCGCGCCTGACCGGCAGACGCCCCTCGGAGAACGTCAGCTTCCCGTCCGCGTACGGCGATCGCGGGTCCTCGAACGGAAAGACCTCGCTTCCCGTCGCGTCGATGAACACGAAGCGCGAGGTGTCCCCCTCCAAGATCTCGACGAGGCAACGCCCTTCGGAGAACGGGCTGCAGATGCGATAGAAGCGCGGCTCGATCGCCCAGCGACCCTCGAGATCGACGAATCCGTTGTGCCCCGAGTGGTCGACCCCGACGGCTGCGAGCCCGTCGTGGAACGGCCCGACCGAGACGTTCGTCGGCGGGAGCACCACCCGTCCCTCTCGATCGATCAGTCCCTGCGGCCCCTCGTACCCGGCGCGATCCGGCAGCGCGATTCGGTAGAGCATGGTCGCGAACCTACTACGCGGCGCCCCGACGACGCCTCGCCGAGATGCTCAAGCACAACGCCGGCGCCTCCCCCGAAGCCGTCGCCGCGATCAAGCGCGAATGGCTGACTCCGCTCGACACTGGCGCACTGATCGCGCTCGAACAGGCTCAACGAGGTGCGGCGTCGGAACGCGTGCAGGCCATCACCTGCACTGGATGCGGGAGGTTCACGAAGAGCTCGCGATCGGGGACGAGTGCGTGTGCGCATCGTGCGAGCGAAGGGCGCTGACCGACCCAAGAGGAGACACGCAGCCGCCATGCGAGAGGACGCCGGTCGCCAGCAGTTCGAGTGGGCGAAGAAGATCTACCTCGCCGAGCGCGAGAAGTACGCGCCAACCGCCGCGATCAGGCGTCACACGCGCTGAAGCGGTCTCGGCCGTCGCGCTAGCTTCGCGCGCGGTCCACCCACCCTCGCGCGGCGTGGACGGAGAACGATGCCGCTGGCATGATCCCCGACATGTCCGGAGCCGCACGCAAGATCGAGAACCGCGGGAAGGCTTCACCCGAGAAGCGGGCCACGGCTCCGCGTGCGCCGAAGAGCGCGAGCCGGCGTGCGACGAGCGCGAAGGCCGACCTCATGGTGCTCGTCCGCGCGGCGGCCGTGGACGCAGTCGGAAAGGCGATCGCATCGGGCGAGGGAAAGCTCGCTGATGCCGTGCGCGCCGTCGTCCAGGACGAGCTGGCGAGCCCGGCTCCGCGCCGCCGCGCGACGGCTGCGCAGATGGCCGCGCGCCGAGCGTGGGCTGCGGAGGTGTTCAAGCACAACCCGCGACCGTCCGCCGAAGCCGTCGCCGCGATCAAACGCGAATGGGAGGACTGACGCTCGACACCGGGGCGCTGATCGCGCTCGAGGATGCGCCACGAATCGGATCATCGGACCGCGTGCGGGCAATCTCGCTGGCGATCGCCGACGACGAGCGCATGGTGACGGTACCTGCACCCGTCATCGGCGAGTGGTGGCGCGGCCAGCGGGGCCCGGTCGTCCGCCTACTCGATGGCATCGAGGTCGAGCCGATGGACCGCGAGATCGCGGAGCGGGCGGGACTGGTCCTCGCGGCGATCAAAAAGTTCGACCGAAAGGCGCGGGAGAACCTGCTGCTCGTGGACGCGGTGGTCGTCATCGGTGCGGCCGCGCGCGGCGACACGATCTACACGAGCGACGTCGACGATCTCGAACGCGTCCGCGTCGCCGGCGGGTTCGACGTGAAGATCCTCGGCGTCTGACCGTCACCGTACGTTCGGGGACAATCCCAGGGACAGTCGCCCGCTTTGGGGCCATATCTCTGCGGAAACTGAGCGGGGTGGACGGGACTTGAACCCGCGGCCTCCGGCGTGACAGGCCGGCGTTATAACCAACTTAACTACCACCCCGTGGTGGCCTCTCGCGCATGCGTGACGTGCCGAAAGAGGCGGCGTACCTAGCTCGGGGGCCCGAAGCTGTCAACGGTGAGCGGCGTGCTCAGAGGCCCGCGTCTGCGACTCCGGCGTCGCTCGCGGGGGCGCCGCACGTGATCATCGGCATCGCAGCGATCCACTCGCGGATGAGCGCGGCGCCTTCCGCGTGGTGCAGGACCGTGGGGAGCTCGGGCATCTTCACGCCCGGCTCTTCGCTCTCGACTCGGTAGACCATCACGGACGCGTCGGGCTCGCCGGGCTGGATGTCCACGCGGCGACCGCCCGCGCCGTGGCCTGCTGCTGCGGGGTCTTTGCAGACACCGAGGCGCAGCGGGTCCGTGATCTCGATGCCGAGGAGTAGGCCGCTCTGGTCACTGCCGCCGTTCACGCGATGACAGTGCGCGCAGTTCGCTTCGAGGTACGAGCGCGCGCGCGACTCGAGATCGGCGGGGCCGAAGGGATCGACGAGCGGGTGGCGCGCTGCCGCCGGAGGAGCCGACGCGAGCAGGCCGATGGCGACGAAGTGATCGAGCTGGTTCACGACGCCGACGCTGCCGCCGTAGTCGTGGGTACGATCGAGCTGACGCACGCGCACACCGAGGAGGTGCACGGGATCGACGCCGCCGTGGCAGTTGGCGCACTGGACGGCGTCCGGCACGTGGTAGCCGATCGACACCGTCGCGCCCGCGAGGTTCGTCCACGAGACGGGCACGTCCCGCCCGTACTGGTGAAGTCGCGCCTCGTGCATGTCGGCGTCGTAGCGATAGATGAGCGGCAGCCAGCGACCCGCGCGGCGCACCAAGAGGCGTGTCTCGACGAGCGTCTCGGGCGACGTCGGATCGCGGAGGTCGGCGAGGAAGCCGAACGTCTTGACGATCACGGTCTCGTCGGGGAACACGAAGTCGCCGTTCGCGTCGATGCTCGCGTGCTCGCCTACGGGCAGGCGGATGAAGCGATGCTTCGTCGCGTAGTCGGAGAAGAGCGGCGAGATCACGTCGTACGGGATCACGCCCGCCGTCGGGATCTGGCGCGACATGTCCTCGAACAAATGCCACTCGCTCAGCGTGGCCGGACCCGCAGGCACGGCCGGCGTCGAGTCGCAGCTCGAGAGGACCGCACAGACGACGAGCGCGAGCGCGAAGGAGCGCATGATGGTCAGAGCGTGACCGGCGGGACGACCGGCGTCGCGCACACGGCGGCGGCCGGCACGCCATCGACGTGCGTCGTGTGCAGCAGGTCCACCGAGACGAACATGCCGGTGTTCGCGGCGCAGATCTGCGGCGGCATGTCGTCCGGCGCGACGCGCTCGTCCCACACGACGTCGATCTCGCCGGGGGTGAGCCCCGCGAGCGCCATCACGGCCAGGTTCGGATTGTGCCCGTTGTTCGACATGACGTTGTCGTGCACGTACGTGTGCCGGAGATAGCCGTCGTACGCCGCGCTCGTGGACACGGGCGCGCCAGCGATGACGGCGGTCGCGTACGAGACGAGCAAGATGCCCGTCGTGCCGTTGCCCGAGATCGTGTTGCCGCGGACCTCCACCTCGTGCGCGGCCATGATCATCATGCCGAGGCCCTCGGGCACGTACTGCACGATGCCGCCCATCGCGAAGTTGGCGGTGTTGTTGTTCGTCGAGATGTTGTCGTGGACGCTCGTCCTCGAGCCGAACTGGAGCAAGCCCGGCAGCTCGAAGACGAGGATGCCCGCGGTGTTGTCGTGCGTGGTGTTGCCGAACACCTCGCAGTTGGTGCTGTTCTCGATCTCGAGACCGGCGACGTTGTCGTGCACGAGACTGTTGCTGACGATGCAGTTCGTGGTCTGGCCGACGTAGAGCCCCGCGTCGGCGCTACCGAACGCCTCGCAGTGATCGATCAGCACGTTCGTCGACTCGACCGGATAGATCGCATACGCGCCCGGCTGCGTGCGGTGGATCCAGCCCGCCACGACGTGACGAACGCTGACGCCGGTGCAGTGCTGGAAGTAGAGGTCGTCGTGCACGGCATCGAGGATCGTCATGTTCGAGACGGTGACGTCGGTCATGCCGGTGAAGCTGATGCCGCGCTCCCCGCCCACGCCCATCGTCTGGAAGTCGAGCACCACGTCGGCCGGCGTCGCGCCGAGCCCCCGGAACGTGACGCCGGTGTGCGACGCGAGCGCGACGGAGCCGCTCAGGTGATAGGTGCCAGGCGCGACGCAGATGTTCGCGCGATCCTGTGCGTCGACGAACGCCATCTGGAACGCCGCCTGGTCGTCGGCGCTCGAGCGAATCACCACGGTGCAGCCGCTGGTGTCGAGGGAGCTGCAGCTGGCGAGCGCCGCGGTGATCAGTCCGAGTGTGGCGAGCCGAAGGACGCGTGAGGGTGATGCCATGGCGCGCAGTGTGACATGAGCGCGGCGCGCACGGCCACGTTCAGCGCCGCCGAAAGCGCAGCCGCTTTCCCGATGCCACGTAGAGCGCGAGCACGATTCCGAGCGCCGAGACCGAGACCACGTAGGGGAGATCAGGCGGCGAGAAGCGCAGCGTCACGCGCTGGCGGCCCGCCGGGAGATCCACGGCGGTGAGCTCTTCTTCGTCGGCGAGCGTGCCCCGATCGGGAACGAACTCCTCGAAATAATTCTGATCGAACACGACGCGCCCGGGCGCGGTGAGCTCCACGTCGGCCCAGAGCGTGAGGCTGGTGCGACCTGCGTCGTGCACCGTGCCCTCGGTGCCGTCGGCGAGGCGCGCGAAGGGCTCGTCGCCCAGCCAGAGCGCGGGCGAGATGTCCCAGGGGATCGGGTCGTAGCACTCCTCGGTGCCTACGTTCTCGGATGGATAGTTCGCGTAGTCGCCGAAGTAGTTGCCGCCGGAGACGAGATGGAATCGGTGCGAGGGAACGCCCTGCCCGATCACCGGGCCGCCCCAGCGATCGACCACCGTCCAGCTCACCGACCAGACGTCGGCCGTGGTCATGAGAAGAAGGATCACAGGGAGCGCGGCAGCGATGCGCTGGAACGGGCGGCGCATGTCGAGCGAGCGCGTGCTGCGCTCGAGCGCGTCGATGGCGAGCGCGCCGAACATCGCCACGTGCCAGATGACCATCACGCGCCAGCGCGAGGGCACGTGGATGGATCGATAGAAGGGCAGCTCTTGGATCATCGGCCACGGGTAGTGCGGGCCCGCGTTGCCTTGCATCATCGTGGTGAACAGGATCGCGCCGAGCACCAGGATCACCAGCTCGATGCGGGCGCGGCTCGGGCGCAGGCGCATCACGTCGGCGGTCGCGACGAAGAGGC
>JAYVCF010000086.1:0-21998 GCA_043750095.1 Deltaproteobacteria bacterium | reverse complement strand
ACACCAGCTCCAGACGCTTGGCTACGCCAACTGACAAGTACCTCGCCACAGGGATCTTGATCGATTGCCCGCGTCGGCGGCGGGCATCCCTCTGCTTCGTCCTTTGGGCACGAACGACGGTGCCCTCGACGCTCTTTAGAGGGACGCTCGTCGCTGACGCTACCCATGGATGCGTGCGGTGCGCTTTGAAGTCAGCGGCGTCTTCGACCCTCTGTCTCCACGAAACCACTCCGCGGTTTCGCGGTGGGCGATGGGCTCCGCCCCTCGCGCACCCGGGCCCGTGCAGCTCGGAGCCCGTCCTCGGACATGACGGCGTGGCGGGCGCGCGAGGGCGGCGCCCTCGCATCTCACGAACGCGCGAAGCGTGTTCGTGTGCAGAGGCGTCGAAGACGCCTTAGATAACAAAGCAACCTCGAAGCTCCAACGGTAGCGGCGCGGGGCGGGTGCCCTCTGGCGAGCGTCGAGGGCACTGCTGTTCGTGCCCGAAGGGCGAAGCAGAGGGGTGCCCGCCCCGCGACGCGGCCGCTCGGGCAACCAGTCATCTTCCTGTGTCGAGCCCCCCCCCTAGCGGATCGCGGTGAGCGTGATCTCGTCGCGGTCGTGATAGAGCTGGCGCGTTCGCACACGCTTCCATCCGCCGCCGTGAACGATCTCGCGCACCTCGCGCACCATGCTCGCCTTCTGCTTCATCGGCAGCTTCACGTTGCTGACGAGAACGCGCGCCCATCCGCGACGCGACCACTTGGCCAGCATCTTGGCGACCTCGATCGGACGCCATGCCATGTCGCAGAAGAGCCAGTCGACGGGATCAGGGGGGGCATAGCCGAACGCGCTCATCTTCTCGTGCACCAGCTTGGGATGCGTGCGCACGTCCTCGTGCATCTCGGCTGGATCGACGGCGATCACGCGGCAGCGCTTGTCGAGCAGAGCCCACGACCAGCCACCGGGGGCCGCGCCGAGATCGACGCAGGTCTCCCCGGCCTCGGGCGACATGCCGAGCCAGAGCAGCGCCTCTTCGACCTTGCGTGCAGCGCGTGAGGGCCGATCGCCGCCGACCGCCATGCGCGCCTTGCCTCCGCGGAAGGGCGAGAGCAGCAGCTCGCCCGAGAGATCGCCAAACGCGAGCTCCGTCCGCGAGAGCAACGCGCCTTGGATGACGAGCGCACGTTCATGCGCCGCGTTCGCGAGCGGGACGATGCGCCGCGCAGCGAGGTGCGTGGACACGGCCTCCTCGATCTCTTCGGCCAGCGGCGCGAGCCGATTTCCCTCGTCGCTGTCGGGCGCGAACACGCTGATCGCGAGCGCGCGATCCTTGGGCGCGAGCGACGCCGTTCGATCGGCGAGCGAGCGCGCGAGCACCGACGCCTCGCCCGTGAGCGTCGCGCGCTGCTTGAAACCTTGGCGGGCGAACGTGACGTCGATCGATCCGTCGTCGAAGGTCGGCGCCGCGCGGCTCTCCACGATCGCCGCCGTGCGAATGCGCGCTTCGATGTGGTGGAGCGCCAGCTCGTCCACCACGTCTTGCTCGGAGCCGGGGCGCGTCGTGAAGAGCCAGGGCCCCGCGATGGGCTTGCCGACGGGGATCGCCACGCGCGGTGACGTCTCACCCGCGCCCGGCAGAGGACGAGGCCTCGGTCGCTCGCGAGGACGCGGTGCAGGCTCGCGCTTCACGGGGTGAGACAGGAGAACGTGCCGGTGATGTCGAATCCCGCGCGCGCTGCTTCGCACGCGTTGGTGTAGGCGACACCGTCGCAGCCGCAGGCCGTCATGGGCATCGTGCTGCAGCTCGAGGGACGCCCGCGACAGATGCCGGTGTTGTCGGCCGCACCGCACGCCGCGCCACCGGTGTAGTCGCAGTACTCCGTCGTGGCGCAGACGTGACCGCCCCGACCGCCGCACGAGAGGAGCGAACCGCCGGCGTCGGTCGGCACGAACGCCGCGTCGATGTTCGATGCTGCGTCACTCCCCGCATCGCCGGTCGCGGCGTCGGTCAAAGGGGTGCCCGTGTCGACGAGCGCGGCGGCCGCGTCGTTTCCGCCGTCGGAAGCCGCGGTGCCCGAGTCCTGTGGGTGGCTCGCATCCGGGGAGCCTCCCGAGGGCGTCGCGGTGCACGCCGCGAGCGCGGCGCCGAACGACAAGATCAGCGCGATCGACCACGAAAACGGGCTCCCACGAACAGACCAATGCATCGATTCCTCCAAGCGAATGAAGAAGCGTAGCAGAGCGCCACCGGACCTTGCGGCGCCGCACTCACCGGCTCAATGTCCCGCCGTTCGGCGTCGGGGAGGCGCCGAGCGCGGACACGAATCACGTGTCCGGATCTCGAGCCGGCGCAAGGGCCATGCACACGGCAATCAAGGACCCCCCTCCACTCGCGAAGCGTCTCGCTGCGCTCGTCGTCGTCGTCGTCGTCGTCGTCCTCGGAGGCGCGCTCGCCACCCGCATGCGCGAGGCGACGGCCACGCAGGCCGCGCTCGCTGCCGAGAGAGACGCCTCGGCTGCAACGGCGGCGCAGGCGTCGTCGGTCGAGGTGATGATCCCGGTGCCGGCCGCGCTGCCGCGTCTCGTGGTGTTGCAGGGATCGCTCGAGCCTGCGCAAGCGGCGGACCTCTCGTTCGCGGTCGGCGGTCGCGTGCGCACCGTGTCGGCCACGCTCGGCGATCACGTCCGAGCGGGCGAGACGCTCGCCACGCTCGATCGCGCGAGCGTCGGCGCGGCAGAAGACCAGACCCACGCTGCCATCGACGTCGCGAGCGCGAACGTCGACATGATCCAAGACCGCGTGACCGTCCTCGAGCGACTCACCGCGTCGGGCGCATCGCCGCAACGCGAGCTCACGCAAGCGCAGCAGCAGCTGGCCGTCGCGCAGGCGCAGCTGCTGCAAGCGCAGGCCGGGCTACGTAGTGTGTCGACGTCGAGCGCCGACCACTCGCTGCGCGCACCCTTCGAGGGCGTGCTCACGCGCGTTCCCGACGGCACCGGCGCGATCGCGGCGCCCGGCGTGATCGTCGCGCGGATCGAAGACCTGAGCGCGCTTCGGCTACACACGACCGTGAGCGAGAGCGAGCTCTTGGTGTTGCGCGAGGGCATGGATGCCACGCTCGAGGGCACGAGCGTCGTGGGGCACATCGTCAGCATCGTCCGCTCGCTCGACCCCGTCACCCGTCGTGCGCCCGTCGAGGTCCGGCTCCCAAACGACGACGGCGCGCTGGTCGCGCATGCGATCGTTCGCGCGCGCGTGCTCGTGGGTGAGCCGATGCCTGCGTGGCGCATCCCTGCCACCGCGCGCCGTCCCAACGGAACGGTGCTGGTCGTGGAGGGATCGGGCGCCGTGAGCGCGCGCGCGATCGAGGCCCAGTCGGACCTCGAGGGCCACTGGCTCGTGACGAGCGGGATCACCGACGCCGATCACGTCGTGGTGCGTCCGGCGCTCACACACGAAGGCGCCATCGTCACGCCAGTCGTTCCGGAGACTGCGCCCGCGACGGCATCGCGATGAAGAGTTGCCGGAAGGCCGGTCGGCCATGACTCTCTCCGACGTCTCCATCAAGCGCCCCGTCTTCACGACGATGGTGTCGTTGGGCATCGCCGTGCTCGGGCTGCTCGCGCTCTTCCGGCTCGGCGTGAACCTGTTCCCCGACATCCAGTTCCCGATCGTCACCGTCACGACCGTGTACCCCGGGGCGAGTCCGTCCGAGGTCGAGACGCAGGTCACGGAGAAGCTCGAGGACTCCATCGTCTCGCTCGCGGGCGTCGACACCATCACGAGCTTCTCGCGCGACTCGGTCTCGGTCGTCGTCGTCCAATTCGAGCTCGACGTCGACATCATGGAGGCCGCGACCCTCGTGCGCGAGCGCGTGGCACAGACCCGCGCGCAGCTTCCGCGCTCGATCGAAGATCCGACGGTGGCGCGCGTGGACGTGAACGCCGCGCCGATCGTGACGTACACGCTGAGCGGTGCCGACACGCAGACGCTGCGCGACTTCGCCGAGGACGAGCTGCGACCGCTCCTCGAGCAGGTGGACGGCGTCGCCAGCGTGAACGTCGCGGGCGGGCGCGAGCGGCAGATCAACGTCCTCTTGGATCTCGATCGCATCATGGCGCTCGGGCTCACGCCTCTCTCGATCGTCGAGCGCATCCGCGCCGAGAACCTGAGCGTGCCCGCGGGCGGCTTCGACGAAGGCGAGCGACGCGTCGCCGTGCGCACGCTGGGCGAGCTGACGAGCATCGACGAGCTTCGCCGCCTGCCCATCGGCCACGGCAGCGATGGCTCGATCGTGCGCCTCGCCGACGTCGCCACGATCGAAGACGGCTTCACCGATCTCGACCAAGTCGTGCGCGCGAACGGCGAGCCGGCCGTCGTGTTCGAGGTCGCCAAAGCGTCCGGCGCGAACACCGTCGCCACGTCGGAGGGCGTGCGCGAGCGCTTGACCACGATTCATTTCCCGACCGGCGTCGAGCCCCACCTGATCATGGATCAGGCGGAGTTCATCGTGGAGAACGCCGACGAGGTGCAGACCTCGCTGATCTACGGCGGAGCGGCGGCGATCCTGGTCATCCTCCTGTTTCTTCTGGATCTGCGGAGCACGTTCATCAGCGCGCTCGCGCTCCCCACCTCGATCCTGGGCGCCTTCTTCCTGATGTGGCTGCTCGACTTCACGCTGAACATGATGACCCTTCTCGGGCTCTCGCTCGCGATCGGCCTCCTGGTCGACGACTCGATCGTGGTCCGCGAGAACATCATGAAGCACCTCGAGCGCGGCGAAGATCCCTTCACCGCCGCGAGCAAGGGCACGCGCGAGATCACGCTCGCCGTCCTCGCGACCACCGCCACGCTCTGCGCGGTGTTCGTCCCCATCGCGTTCACGGGCGGCATCATCGGTCAGTTCTTCCGCGAGTTCGGCATCACCATCGCGGGCGCGACGCTCATCTCGGCCTACGTCGCCTTCACGCTCGACCCGATGCTCTCGGCACGGCTCGCGGTGCAGCACAAGGCGGGACAAGACGGTCACGGCTTCTTCGGGTTCGTCACGCGTCCCATGACGCGCTTCTACGAGACGCTCGACGCGCTCTATCACTCGGTCCTTCGCGCCATCACCAAGACGCGCGTCCGCATGGGGCTCGTGCTCCTGGCGTCGATCGGGATGCTCATGTCCACGAGCGCGCTGATGCCGCTCATGGGCAACGAGTTCACGTCGGCCGAGGATCGCGGCCAGTTCAACGTCGAGATCGAGCTCCCTGCCGGCACGCGCATCGAGGAGACGCAGCGCCTCTCGCTCGAGGGCGAGCGCGAGATGCTCGAGGATCCGGACTTCGTCACCGTGTACGCGCGCGCCGGCAGCGGCGGCCGATCGAACTTCGTCATCTGGCGCGTCGTCGCCGTGCCGAAGACCGAGCGCGAGGCCGATCAGGACGAGCTGAAGGAGCGCGTGCGCGACATCGTGCGGCGACACATGCCGACGGCGGAGATCTCCATCTCCGATCCGGGCATCGTCGAAGGCGGCGCGACGCAGCCGATTCAGATCTACGTCTCGGGCGACGACCTCGATCAGATCGCCAGCACCGCGAACCACTTCGGCGACGTGCTGCGCGGGATCCCCGGCGCGGTGGACGTCGACGTCCAGTACTCGCCCGGCTCGCCGGAGCTCGAGCTCCACGTCGATCGCGATCGCGCGACGCAGCGAGGCATTCCACTCGCGCTCGTGGCCAGCACGGTGCGGGCCAGCGTCGAGGGTGAGCTCGCCGGCCTCTATCGCGACGGCGATGACCAGATCGACATCCGCGTGCGTCTGCGCGAAGCCGACCGCGACAGCGCGCCCCTCATCGCCAACCTGCGCGTCCCTACCGCGGGAGGTTTCGTGCCGCTGAGCGACTTCGCGAGCGCGACGCGCGGAGAGGGACCGAGCGAGATCCAGCGCTTCGATCGACAGCGCACCGTGGTGGTGCTCGCCTCACGCGAGGGCCGGCCTCTCGGCGACATCGTGAACGAGTTCGAAGCCGCCATCCACGACGAGACCTTGCCGGAGGGGCTGACCTACCTCTGGCGCGGCGAGGTCGAGATGATGAACGAGTCGAACGAGAACATGCTGATCGCGATCGGCCTCGGCATCTTGTTCATCTACCTCGTGCTCGCCTCGCAGTTCGAGTCGTTCCTGCATCCGATCACCATCATGATGGCGCTGCCGCTCGCGATCGTGGGCGCCATCGTGGCGCTCTTCTTGAACGGCAGCTCGATCTCGATGGGTGCCTCCATCGGCATGATCCTCTTGATGGGCCTGGTGACGAAGAACGGCATCTTGCTGATCGATCACGCGGTGACGCGCGTGCGCGAGAGCGGGATGACGCCACGCGAGGCGATCCTCGACGCCGGCCCGTCGCGACTTCGTCCGATCCTGATGACGAGCGCCGCGATGGTGCTCGGGATGCTCCCGACGGCGCTGAACACGGGCCAGGGCAGCGAGTTCCGCTCGCCGATGGCCATCGGTGTCATCGGCGGCGTGATCAGCTCGACGTTCCTGACGCTGCTGGTGGTGCCGGTGTTCTATCTCTTCATGGAAGGGCTGAAGAGCGTCAGCGCGGACATCCTCGTGCGCTGGGTGCTCGGCCGCCCGCGCGAGGTACGCGTGGATGACGTGCCGACGACGACGACGACGACGACGACGACGACGACGACCGAGCTCCCGCCCGAGGTGGCGCCAGGGACCGCCGAGGAGTGATCGCGCGCGAGCAGTCCGACAGCGCCGTTCGAGGTCCCAACACCTCGGCGTGGTGGTAGTTTCGCGACCCATGACTCGCTCGCTCGCGCTCGGCTCGTTCGCACTGCTCCTCGTCGCCTGCGGCATGGGGAGGGTCGTCCATGCGGGAGAGACCACGCGCCTCACGGCCGACGAAGGTGTCCTGCTCGTCGCTGCGCAAGAAGCCGCGCGCGTCGATCTTCGGTTCTGCGTCGATGGCAACCGCGGCCGCTGCGCCGACGTGGGGCCGACGCTGCCCGACGGAGGCCTCGAGGTCTACGTGCTGCCCGCCGGTCGCTACTGCTTGATGCACGTGCGCTGCGAAGAAACGCCCGGCACCATCTCGGAGCACGACGTGCCGGACGACGAGGCGCGCTGCGTCGACGTCGAGGCCGGACAGATCGCGTATCCGGGGCACGTCGTGTTCGATCGAAGTCAGGCGTCCGGGCGCGAGTGCGCGGGCCGCGCAGACTGGCTTCTGCACGAGACGATCGACGCCGACCTGCGCGCTGCGTATCCCGCCATCGGCGGCCCGCATGTCACCCTCGGCTCTCCGACGCCAATCTCGGCGCGCTAGCCCGACGGTGGGAGCGCCGCTCCATCCGAGTCCGACACCGAAGCGACCAAGGAGTCGCGGACACGAGTTGGGGCCATCGGTCCGCGCGAGCGTCGGTGTCGGACTCTGAGAGAGCGGCGCGCCAGAGACCAATGCAGGCGGGATGCCATCGAGCGAATCCGCGGATCGAGCACGAAACGCGGCCAACAACGCATGACATCGCGCGAGGCGAACTGGTGCGACGTGGCGAAAGGGCACGGGCGCTTCGATGAGCGTCTGGCTCGCATGGGCATGGCATCATCCGCGCGCATGGCCAACGAGACCAATCCACTGCTCGACGTCGGCGTGAGCGGACCGCGCCTTCCCTTCGATCGGATCACAGCCGCCCACGTCGCGCCCGCGATCGACCTTCTCCTCGCGCAGAGCCGCGCGGCGGTGCGGCGCATCGCATCGGCGAGACCCTCGAGCTACGACGAGACGCTCGGTGCGCTCGATCGTGCGACGGAGCCGCTGGGCCGCGCCATGGGTGTGGTGTCGCACCTCGAGAGCGTCACGACGACGCCCGAGCTGCGGGCCGCGGTCAACGAGGTGAAGCCGCGCGTGAGCGAGTTCTACTCGTCGATCCCGCTCGACGCCGATCTCTGGAGCGCGATCTCGGCCTACGCGAAGACGCCCGATGCGGCCGCGTTGACCGGGCCGCGCTTGCGTCACCTCGTCAAGACGCTCGACGAGTTCCGGCGCGCCGGTGCCGACCTCGAGCCGAAGGGGAAAGAACGGCTGCTCACCATCGACGTCGAGCTGACGAAGCTCACCCAGAAGTACTCGGAGCACGTGCTCGACGCGACCAACGCGTGGGACCTCGTCATCGACGACGAGACGAAGCTCGCTGGACTGCCCGAGAGCGCGGTGGCTGGCGCGCGCGCATCGGCGGCGGAGAAGGGGCTCGCGTCGGGCTGGCGCTTCACGCTGCACGCCCCGAGCGTCATGGCCGCGCTCACCTACTCGGCGGATGCGACGCTGCGCGAGACCCTCTGGCGTGCGTTCAACACGCGCGCGAGCTCGGGCGAGTTCGACAACGGGCCGACGCTGCTCTCGATCCTCGCGCTGCGGCGTGAGAAGGCCACCATCCTGGGCAAGCGCGACTTCGCGGACCTCGTGCTCGAAGATCGCATGGCGAAGGACGGCGCGAGCGCATCGCGCTTCGTGGTGGAGCTCGAGGGGCGCACCAGGGCCGCGTTCGAGCGCGAGAAAGAGGAGCTGCTCGCGTTTCGTCGTGAGCTCGAGGGTGCCGACGCGCCCGAGCTGCGGCCCTGGGACGTGGGCTACTACACGGAGAGGCTTCGGCTCTCGCGCTACGACTTCGACGAGGAAGCGCTGCGCCCCTACTTCGCCGCCGATCGCGTCCTCGATGGCTTGTTCGCGCTCGCGGGCGCGCTCTACGGAGTGACCTTCGCGAAGGTGGATCTTCCGAGCTGGCACGAGAGCGTTCGTGTGTTCTCGATCCGCGACGGAGACCAAGTGCTCGGGGTGTTCCACGTCGATCTCTTTCCGCGCGAGAGCAAGCGCGGCGGCGCGTGGATGAACTCGCTCATCATGGGCGGACCGAGCGCCGCAGGCTTCGATCCGCACGTGGGCCTGTTCTGCGCCAACGCGACGCCACCGGTCGACGGCTTACCCGCCCTCTTCACGCACGATGAAGTGGAGACGCTCTTTCACGAGTTCGGACACCTGCTGCATCAGCTGCTCTCGACCGTGGAGGTGCGCAGCCTGGCCGGCACCAACGTCGCGTGGGACTTCGTGGAGCTGCCCTCGCAGATCATGGAGAACTGGACCTGGGAGCGCGCGGCGCTCGATCTCTTCGCGCGTCACCACGAGACGAACGAGCCCATCCCCGACGCGCTCTTCACGCGCCTGGTGAAGACGCGCGCCTTCCGCGCCGCATCCATCCAGATGCGGCAGCTCGGCTTCGCGTCGCTCGATCTCGCGCTCCATCGCGACTACGACCCGGCGTCGGACGGGGATCTCCTCGCCTACGCGCGGAACAGGCTCGCGCCCTACTTCGCGTCACCCGTGCCCGACGACTACGCGCTCATCACGAGCTTCACGCACATCTTCGCGAGCCCCGTCGGCTATGCGGCGGGCTACTACTCGTACAAGTGGGCCGAGGTGCTCGACGCCGACGCGTTCACGCGCTTCAAGCAAGGCGGCGTGCTCCTTCCCCTCCGACAGTGCCGGGACGTCGGCGCGGCGTTCCGCGAGAAGATCTTGAGCCGCGGCGACTCGGAAGACGCGATGAAGCTCTTCGTCGACTTCATGGGCCGAGAGCCGAGCCTCGACGCGCTGCTCGAGCGCAACGGACTGTCCTGATGCCGTTTCTCGAGCGTCCCGGAGGCGTGAAGATCTTCTGGGAGCAGCGCGGCCGGACGGACGGGCCGCCCGTGATGCTGATCCGAGGCCTCTCGCGATCGAGCACGTACTGGCTGGACCTACGGCCGCTGCTCGAGCGCGACCATCGCGTCGTGGTGCTCGACAACCGTGGCGTCGGGCAGAGTAGCGCGGTCGGCCCCGGCTTTCGCGTCGAGGACATGGCCGACGACTGTGCGGCCGTGCTGCGCGAGGTCGGCGCCTGTCACGTGTTCGGGATCTCGCTCGGTGGGATGGTCGCGCAGCACCTCGCGCTGCGGCACCCGTCGTTCGTGCGCACGCTCATGCTCGGCGCGACGACGTTCGGCGGCCGCGAGAGGAAGGCGGTGCCCGCCTGGGTGGTCGCCTCGTTCTTGCGCACCGCGACGATGAGCACCGAGCAGATGATCCGTTCCACCGCGCCGATCACGCTCGATCCCGAGTTCGTGCGCGCGCGCCCCGACATCGTCGATGAGTGGGTGGCGATCGCAGAGCGCGAGCCACGCAACGGCCTCGCGCTGGTCGGGCAGCTCCTCGCGGGAGCGCGTCACGATGCATCGAAGCAGGTCGCGGGCCTGAAGATGCCCGTGATGATCGTGGTGGGCGATCGCGACCGCCTGATCCCGCCCGAGAACTCGGCCCAGCTCCACGCGCGCATTCCGGACTCGCAGCTGGTCACGCTGCCCGGCTGCGCGCACGACTTTCCCACCGAAGCGCCGGAGAAGGTCGCGGCGATCATCTCGGGGTTCGTCCAGAAGCACGCGGCGCGCAGTTGACGATCACGCGAGCGACGTGAGGTGCAGGAGCTCGCGCTTGGCCTTCTCGATCCGCGTGCCATCGCGACCGCGTCGTCCGCGGAGCACCACGTTGTAGGGCGTGACCGTCTCGCCCACGAAGGCCACCGCCTCGGTCGCGTACCCGAGGGACTCCATCGTCCACAAGCGCGCGCCGAGCACGAACGACTCCACGAAGCGTCGGCGAATCGGGCCCGATCGCGGCAAGCTCATTCGCTCGGCCTTCTCCGCGGCGAGCAGCGCGAGCGGCAGCGTGCTGGCCACGCAGCAAGGCGCGACCAGGATCGTTCGCGCGCGCGACGCGGCTGCTCGCTCGATGACACGATCGGTCGCCGCACCGCACGCGTGCAGCGCCACGACCACATCGGCACCGTCGGGCCACGCGGCAGCATCCTCCGCGTCGGCCGTGCGCACCTCGAGCCCGGTCACCTCGGCCGCGGTCGCGAGCCCACGCGCACGCTCGGCGTACTTCGGATCGCGCTCGATCGCGATCGCGCGCGCATGCGGAGCGAGCAGTGCGAGCGTCGCGATCGCCACCCAGCCAGTGCCCGATGCGGCGTCCACGAGCAGCGGAGCCGCACGTCCACGCAGCGCGCGCTCGATCTCGGGTAAGAGTCCGACTAGCTCACGCGCCTTCTTCCGATCTTCGTCACGAAGCCGCAGGCCGACGCCGCCGATGGCGATGCGATGAAGGAACCGCTCCATCGCGTCCTTGTCGATCGCGACGATGTCGGAAGGCTTGCGCACGATTCGTCCTCGGGAGAGAACGCAGCCTATGACGAATGGGGCCGTTGTCGTGATCTCGCTCCCTCTCGCGCTCTCGATCGCGGGCTGCTGCATGGGCCACGCTCGCGCGCCGACGACCGAGACGATCACGATCGCGGGTCCTGGGTTCACGCCCGACCCGACGACCACGAGCGCGCAAGCCGGCGGGACCTTGGAAGCGAGCGCGCTGGTCGCCATGGACGTGAGCGGCAACGGCTGCGGCGGGAGGATCCCTGCCGTCCCGCAGCACACGGTTCGTCTCGTGACGGCACTCCCGCTGCTGCGCGTGCTTGTGAACGGCTCGGAGGACACCACGCTCGTCGTGCGCGCCCCGAGCGGCTCGTACTACTGCAACGACGACTCGGGCGATCCGCTCAACGGCCTCAACCCGGTGGTCGAGATCCCGAGCGCGGCCCCGGGCGACTACTCGGTCTACGTCGGCGCCTACAGCGATGGCGCGATGCTGAGCACCTATTCGATCGGATTCACCGCAACGCCGGGCACGTTCCCGTCTCAGGTCGTTCGCTGACGCTCCCTCGATAGCTGAACACTTGCTCCTTTCCTCTGGCCACCCGTACAGTGGCCCGCATGGCGAATCCGGAGACCGCGCTCGCACGACCTGCCGCGCCTTGGGCAGCGCGACGGGGGCTCACCGCGTTGCTCGAAGAGTGGCGCGACGACGCGGGGCTCGCGCGCTGCTTCACGCTCGATCAGACGATCGAGGCGCGCACGGATCGATCGGGGCCGATCCCCGAGGCGCTCGCGCCGATGGTCCGCAACGCCCTGGAGAAGCGCGGGCTCACGACGCTCTATTCTCATCAGCTCGAGGCGCTCGATCACGCAGCGGCGGGCCGTCACTTCGTGGTCGCGACGCCCACCGCGTCGGGCAAGTCGCTCTGTTACAACCTTCCGGTCCTCGATCGTCTCGCGCGCGAGCCCGATGCACGCGCCTTGTATCTGTTCCCCACCAAGGCGCTCTCGCGTGATCAAGAGAACGCGCTGCGCGGATTGCTCAAGGACGCGTCGCTCTCGCACGGTGCCGTCACGTACGACGGAGACACACCCGGCGATGCGCGACGGGCCGCGCGTGAGCGCAGCGGCATCCTGCTGACCAACCCCGACATGCTGCACGCGGGGATCCTTCCGCACCACGCGTCGTGGGCGCGCTTCTTCGCGCAGCTGCGCTACGTCGTCGTGGACGAGCTCCACAGCTACCGCGGCGTGTTCGGATCGCACCTCGCGAACGTTCTGCGGCGCTTGATGCGCATCGCGCGCTTCCACGGCTCGACGCCGACCTTCGTGTTCGCATCGGCCACCATCGGAAACCCGAAAGAGCACGCCTCGCGCATGCTCGGAGCAGACGTCGCGCTCGTGGGCGAGAGCGGCGCGCCCGCCGGGCCGAGGCACGTGCTGGTGTACGACCCGCCGATCGTGAACGCGGAGCTCGGCATCCGCGCGAGCTACGTGAAGAGCGCCGTGCGATTGGCGGCCGATCTCGTGCGCCACGAGGTGCCGACCATCGTGTTCGGTCAGTCGCGCAATCAGATCGAGGTGATGCTCAAGTACGTCCGCGATCGACTGGTCGCCGACAAGATCGATCCCGACGTGATCCAGGGCTATCGCAGCGGCTATCTCCCCGAGACGCGGCGACGCATCGAAGAGGGCCTCCGCAGTGGTGCCGTTCGCTGCGTGGTCGCCACCAACGCGCTCGAGCTCGGCATCGACATCGGGAGCCTGGGCGCCGTCGTCTGCGCAGGGTACCCGGGATCGATCGCCTCGCTCTGGCAGCGCTTCGGCCGCGCGGGTCGTCGCACCGAGCCTGCGCTCGCGCTGCTCGTCGCATCCAGCATGCCGCTCGATCAGTACATCGCCCAGAACGCGTCCATGGTGGTCGGTGCGCCCGTCGAAGAGGCGCGCATCGATCCCGACAACGTGGAGATCCTCGTGTCGCACCTGAAGTGCGCGGCGTTCGAGCTGCCCTTCGAGGAGGGCGAGGCGTTCGGCGACGTCGCGCCCGAGGCGGTAGGCGATGGCCTCGGCTACCTCGCGAGAGAGAACGTGGTGCACGCCGCACCCGGCCCGAGCGGCAAGACCGTGTTCCACTGGGCGACCGACGCGTATCCCGCCTCGCACGTGTCGCTGCGATCCCTCGGCTGGGACAACTTCGTCGTCGTCGATCTCGACGGCGACCGCACCATCGCGGAGATGGACTGGCGCGCGACGCACACGATGCTGCACGTGCAGGCCATCTATCAGCACGATGGCGAGCAATACCAAGTCGAGCGCCTGGACTTTCCCAACCACAAGGCGTTCGTGCGCAAGGTCGCGCCCGACTACTACACCACCGCGCTCACCTACACGCGCGTATCGATCACGCACGAAGACGACGGCGCGGTGATCACGGTGAGAGACGGCATGCCGGGTCGCATCCCCATCGCCGCGGGCCACGGCGAGGTGTCGGTGATCGAGAAGGTCGTCGGCTACAAGAAGATCAAGTTCCACACGCACGAGAACGTCGGCTACGGCGACGTGCGACTGCCCGAGATGCAGATGCACACCAGCGCCGTCTGGTGGACGTTCCCCGAAGATCTGATCCGATCGCTCGCCGTTCAGGAGAAGGTGCAGCGCGCCATCGTGGTCGACGCGCTCCGTGGATTGGGCAACGCGCTCCATCTCTGCGCATCGGTCGGCTTGATGTGTGATCCGCGCGATCTCGGCCGCACGCTCGGCGATCGAACGGGTGACGGAGATCTGCCGAGCAAAGGAGACCCGCTGTCGTCTGGGGAGAGGGGTGGCGGATTCGATCCCACGATCTTTCTCTACGACCACGTACCGGGCGGCGTCGGTCTCGCGCCTCGCCTGTTCGCCACGCGCGACGAGATGCTGGAGCGAGCACGCACGCTCATCGAGCACTGCGCGTGCAACATCGGATGCCCCGCCTGCATCGGAGCGCCCGCCGGCAGCACGGGAGCGCCCCCGGGCCTGGTGTTCGACGGTGCGAAGCTCGCGGCGCCCACCACCTTCGATCTGAAAGAGCTCGCGCTTGCCGTGCTCGGCGCCGCGGGGCTCGGACGGACCTCGTGACGCGATCCCGAGAGATGGTATTCAGGAATCCCACGTGACCGACCTGCGGGGAAAGCTGGCGCGCTTGTTTCAAGGCGCGGGACCGACGGAGACCGAGACGAGCTCCGTCGAGCTCGTCAGCCCCGCCCATCCTGACGAGGCGCGGCGCGCTCGCATCGCCGGTCTGCGCGCACTCATCGCGGAGAAGGAGCGCGTCGATCGAAACTCGCTACGAACGAAGCCACTCGCGCGCGCGGTCCCGAGAGATCGCGGCCTGCCTGGCACGGTCGAGGAGACACCGCTCGGCCCGCTCCATCGCGTGACGAACTATCTCTTACCGGGCCATCGTCACGGACGGATCGCGATCGCCGATGCGCTCCGTGCACGCGCCAGCTCGATGGCGGCTCTCGCGCTCGATCCCACGCTCGCGGAGATCGATCCCTCGCGCATGTTGTTCCTCGACACCGAGACCACGGGCCTCTCGGGCGGCACGGGCACGCTGCCGTTCTTGATCGGCATGGCCTGGTTCGAGGACGAGTCGCTGAAGGTCGAGCAGTTGTTGCTTCGTCGACCAGGCGAAGAGGCGCCGATGCTCACGCGCCTCGCCGAGCGCTTCGCCTGGGCCTCGTGCGTGGTGACCTACAACGGCAAGTCGTTCGACTGGCCGCTGCTCCGCACGCGCGCTGTGATGAACCGCGTTCGCGTGCCTGCGCCGCGCGCGCATCTCGATCTGCTTCACGCTTCGCGTCGCGTGTTCGGCGCCCGCGTCGGTTCGGCGCGCCTCGTCACGATGGAAGAGGCCGTGCTCGGAATGCACCGCGAGCGCGACATCGACGGCGCCGAGATCCCTGCGCTCTACTGGACCTTCGTGCGCAACTCCGAGGGCCACGTACTGGTCCCGGTCATCGAGCACAACGCGAACGATCTGGTCGCGCTCGCCGCGCTGGTCGCCGTGCTCGACGAGCGATGGAGCGCGCCCGCAGCACACCACGATCCCGAGGACCGCGTCTCGATCGCGCGCGTCGCGATCCGCGGCGAGCACCATCGCTTCGCGCTCGAGGTCGCGAGCCGCGTGGCCGACGAGGACCCACCGCCGCGCATCGCCTACGAGGCCTTGACCGTCGGCGCGGATGCGGCCCGCAAGCTCAAGGAACCCCACACCGAGCTCTCACTCTTGTCGCGCGCGATCGATCTCTGCGGCGACCACCCGAAGGTGAGAGACGCGCATCTGCGCATGGCCATCTGCCTCGAGCACCGCCATCGCGATCCGAAGCGGGCTCTCACGCACGCCGAGCTCGCGGGGGAGGACGCGCGACGCCACGCCCGCCTGACCCGCAAGATCGAGCGGAAGGAGCGGGCGAAGCAGAGGCGTCCGCGCGCTGGCTAGAGATCCACGGCAGGCAAGATCGCTTCGAGCTCGAGGCTCCCCACGTCGATGCGATAGGCGACGTGCGCGAACGCGAGGTACGCCGCCAGCGTCGGGACATCCTTGGCCCACTTCGGCAGGTACAGAGGCCTCGCGATCAGGCCCGAGTCGAAGTCTTCCTCGAGCATCAGCACGTCGGAGAGATGCATCCGGCCCGCGAACATTCGCTCGATGAGCACCGGGCGATGCGACGCGATGGCCTTGCGCAGGAACGTGTGAACCGCGACGAGGCCCTGCACGTACACGACGTCCTTGGTGAACACGTAGCGGCCGCGCGGGTCGCCGCCGCGGAACACGCGCATCGCGCTCCGCACGCTCTCGTCTTCGCTCTGACCTTCTTCGAGAAAGAAGCGAAACACGTCCACGAAGTTCGCGCCCTCGAGCGCCATCGCGATCGCCTTGATGCGCAGTGCGATCCGCCGGAGCCGCGCGATGTCGATCGTACGCGTGACGAGCTCCGCGACGGTCGCCAGGCCCTCTTGCGTGAGCGTGCTGCGGGGCGAGGCGAGCGACATCGACGTGAGCACCGGCTGGTTGCGGCCATTGAGCGCCGTCGCCGTGTGCACGTACGCCTCGTGCTCGAGGAGCTGCGCGATCTCCGTCATTGAGAAGCCGGTGCCTCCGCGAATCCGGACGTTCTTCGCGCCCGCCGCCGCCTTGCTGCCCAGCTCCGGATCGACGACCGCGCGCACGACGCTCTCGCCGAAGAACGCGTCGAGCGCTGCCTGGATCTCTTGGCGCGCGCCCTCGGATCCGATGACGTACTCGGGCTCGAGCTGCACCCCCGCGTCCTTCAAGCTCGCGGTCGCGCTCAAGAGCTGCTCGGCCGCGTCGAGGTGCGTGAGCTTGCTTCCGGGCAGCGGATCGCGCGGCGTGCCGTAGAGCACGCGACCGATCTCGAGGAACTCCGCCGACCCGCGCACATCGAGCATGCGCGCCGCCATCGCGTAGCTACCCGCCGTGTCGTCGAGGAAGCGTCCGACGGGATCACTCTGATCGATCTCCTTTCGGAGCTCGGCGAGCGCGCGCAGGTTCTCGTCGTGAAGGCTCGGCTCGCTCGGGGGAACCGGCAGCTCGGGCGCGCCTCGCCGCCAGGTCTCGAGGAACGAGTCGAGCAGATGGCTCGGCCAGGAGAGCGTCCCGAGCAGGCGAATCTTCTTGGCGATCGCGACCAAGCGCCCGTCGAGTGACGCGAGTCGCTCGCGCCGATCCCTCATCCGCGTCGGTGCTCCACGCCGCCACGCTACCCGCGGCGTTCGCGGGTGGTTCGTGAGCAAACGCACCCGCAGCCAGGCGGGTGGCGCGGGAGCGACGCGAACGGAGCATCATCGGTCCATGCGCAGACTTGGCTCGAGCTGTTTCGTCATCGCGCTCTCGCTCTCCGGCTGTCCGAACAGCCACCAGGAGGTGGACAGCGGGTCCGTCATGGACACCGGCGTGGTGGGCCACGACAGCGGCACCGTCACGGGGACCGATGCCGCGACGGCACCCGACTCGGCCCGGTCGCATCCGGACACGGGCGTCGACAGCGGCGTACCCGTCGGCTGCAATCCAACGACGGGCATCGAGTGCGACGGCGACTGGACGGGCATGTGCACGCCTGCCTGCGCCGCCGATCACTGCTGCAGTCCGCAGCACGGACACTTCACGTGCGCGCCGCGCAACGCCGACGGAACGTGTCCGCTCGGCGATCTCTTCATCGACAGCCGCTACATCGACGGGACGCGCGGCAACTATCAGGTCGACTACCGAACGTTCGCCGCGGGCGCGTGCGAGATCGCGGAGGGCTGCGTCAACGCGCCCGGCACGCGTCGCCTCCTGCGCTGGGATACGTGGACACCGAACCAGGGCGGGGCCGACGTCTTCCTCGGCACGACGCCTGCGAGCGGGGTGGCCAGCGGGCCCTTCGAGTGGTCCGCGTGTCACATGCATCATCACTTCACCTCGTACGCGAACTACGAGCTGTTCGCGGCCGACGGATCGCTCGCCGCGAGCGGTCACAAGCAAGCGTTCTGCCTCGAGGACTACGAGGTCTATCCGTGCGGCGGAACAGGGGAGCCCGCATGCGTGCCCGAGCCCTCGACGGCCGCGTACAACTGCGGCTACCAAGGGATCCAGATGGGCTACCAGGACGAGTACTGGGGCACCGGTGGCTCGCCGCTTCCCTGCCAGTGGATCGACGTGACCGATGTTGCGCCGGGCAACTACGATCTGCACATCTCCATCAACACGCAGCACATCATCGCGGAGTCGGACTACGGCAACGACGACGTGACCGTCTCGGTGACGATCCCGCCGACGCCGCCGGATGCGGACGTCACGGCCGCCTGCGCGAGGCCGACGGACGGCGTCGACCGCGACTGCGGCTGGACGCGATCGACGGCACCGGGCATCGGTACCTGCACGGCCGGCGCCACGGTGACGCTCGGTTGCTCGGCCGGCTGCGGCCTCGGCTCGTGCACCAACGACACGGTGCTTCGCGTCTGCGACGGGTCGCACGATCCGACGTGCACGGGGCGCCTCGCGCTCGCGTCGAACGACGACTCCGGATGCCCCGGGAGCGGCCGCTGCGGGACGACGGGCGACTGCTGCTCGCGCGTCACGTTCACGTGCCCGGCGTCAGGCACCTACGCATCGTTCTGGGGCCCTTTCACGTCGGGCAACGCCGCGACGTGCAACCTCGCCGCGATGTGACCTTCAGACGAGGCTCGCCGCTTCGCGCGCCGTCGCGAAGCGGTAGCCCATCTCGCGCAGCGTGCGGATCGCCACACGCAGCGCCGCGATCTTGCGCACGCTGCTGCGGCCGAGATCTCGCTGGTGCGGCGCCAGCCAGCGGAGCCCGTCCGCATCGGCGTCGGACGCGTCGATGCCGTGCAGCTCGAGGCTCACGACGCGGCGTCCCGTCAGCGCGCGCGTGAGAACGCGAGCTCCATTCTCTCCTGCCATCGCCACGCTGGTACCGATGTAGTGCACGCGCGCGCCGCGCGTCACCGCCACGGGCAGCTCGACGATCCCGTGACCGACGCGCCAGTACGGACGGCCGACGCGATACGGCTCCGTCGGCGCGCTCAGCACGCGCGGATCATCGAGCACCGAGCGGCTCGTGCGCCCCGCGAGCCGTGTGAGCCCGACGAAGATCGCCTTCCCGGCGTAGTAGACCGGGCTCGGAAACACGCTCGAGTCGTACGCGTACCCGCGCGATGCGAGCACGTCGAGCACCTCGTCGGTGATGGTGTAGCCCGGCGCGCGAAAGCCGACCGGACGCGCGAGGCCCACGCGCTCGAACGCTTCCTCGTTGCCCGCGATCTCGCGCTCGATCGTGGCGCGATCGCGCCGCGTCAGGTCGTAGTAGTGACTGAGCGTGTGGCTGGCGAGCTCGTGTCCGGCCGCCGCCAGCTCGCGCACCTTCGCCGCGCTCGGCTCGTGCGCGAGATCGCTCCCGATCACGAAGAACGTCGCCGGAACGTTCTCGTCGGCGAAGAGATCCGCGAGGCGATCGACGGCGTGATCGTAGACGGCATGCGCGCTCGCGGGATCGGCCTTCAGCCCATGGATCGCCGCGTAGCAAGGGATCTCGTCGAGATCGACGGAGACGACCGCGAGCCGTTCGGCCCCGCGCACGCGGCTCAGCCTTGGATCCGGATCGCCCAGACGAGGCGGCCGACGGCCTTCAACACGTTGGGCACCCGGCGGGCCAGGCCGATCGTGGGCACGCGCTTCTCGAGCACGCGCACGGGAATCTCTTTCATGCGCACGCCCTCACGCTCGGCGCGGATCACGAGCTCGCTCGCGAACATGTCGCGATCGACGATGCAGCGCTCGGCGATCGGCTTGACGACCGAGCGACGAAACGCCTTGAGGCCATGCGTGTCCGTGCCCGTGAAGCCGAGCGTGACGCGCAGCATCCCGTTCACGGCGTGGGTGCCGACCCGGCGAATGAACGGACGCTCGTCGCTCGCGCCCCGCATCGCCTTGCTGCCGACCACGAAGTCCGCGCGGCCGCTCTCGAGCTCTTCGAGCGCGCGCTTGTGGAAGTCGGTGTCGCAGAGATCGATCTCGTCGCAGAGCACGAACTCGCCGCGCGCTTCGAGGATGCCGCGCTTGAGCGCGCCGCCGTAGTTCGGCTGGCCGAAGCTGAACGTCTTCACCTGCGGAAATCGCTCCGCGAGCTTCTGCGCCATCTCGACCGTCTTGTCGCGCGAGCCGTTCTCCGCGAGCACGAGCTCGTAGGTCCAAGGGAACCCGTCCAGCCGGTCGATCAGCTCGATCACCGCCGACTGGAGGATCGGCTCCTCGTTGTAGATCGGGATGACGATCGTGATCTTCGGCGGAGGCGCCGCAGGCGCGATGATCTTCGGTGCTGCTGAGGTCTCGTTCGCCATGTCGTAGAGCGCTCGTATCCCGGGAAAAGTGGCGAACAATCCCCGAGCGCACCCAACGCGTCAAGCGGGTGTGTATCCTCCGCTGCGCATGGACCGCGTCCGCTATCTGGTGATCGGTGCTGGTGTCTCGGGGCTCGCCTTCGCGGACGCGCTGGGGCGAGACGAGGACTACCTCGTGCTCGAAGCAGACGCGGCCATCGGCGGCTACTGCAAGACGATCTCCCAGGACGGCTTCGTCTGGGACTACTCGGGCCACTTCTTCCACTTCAAGCACGCGGACATCGAGAAAGACCTCGTCGCGCGCATGCAGGCGTTCCCCAGCGGCGCCCAGCGCGTGCTCAAGATCGCCAAGGACAGCCGCATCTTCTGGGGGCGCGATCGCTGGATCGACTTTCCCTTCCAGAAGAACATCCATCAGCTTCCGCAGGCCGAGTTCCTCGAGTGCCTGAGTGATCTGCACTTCAAGACCGGCTGGGGGCGGGATCGCTTGGACGCGCCCGCGAGCTTCGAAGAGATGCTCTACGCGCGCTTCGGTCGCGGTATCGCGGAGCGCTTCCTCGTTCCGTACAACGAGAAGCTCTATGCGACGAAGCTCTCGACGCTCGACGTGGATGCGATGGGACGCTTCTTCCCGCACGCCGACGTCGACGACATCATCAAGAACTTCACCGAGGCCGACAACGCTTCCTACAACTCGACGTTCACGTATCCCGAGGGCGGCGCGATCCAGTACGTCCATGCGCTCGCCGCGGGCGTTCGCAGCGATCGCATCGCGCTGAGCGAGCGCCTCGAGAAGATCGACCTGCGCACCAAGATCGCCAAGACGAGCGGGCGCGAGATCGCGTTCGAGCACGTGGTGTCCTCGGCGCCCTTCCCCGCACTCCTCGGTATCGCGGGCCTCCCGATCCCCGAGCGCACGTACTCGTGGAACCAAGTGCTCGTCTTCAACCTCGGCTTCGATCGCAAGGGCCCGGAGAAGATCCACTGGGCCTACTTCCCGCAGCGCGAGCTCTCGTTCTATCGGGTGGGCTTCTACGACAACATCTTCGGCGGCGAGCGCATGAGCCTCTACGTGGAAGTCGGCTCACCCGCAGGCGCGGCGATCGACGTCGAGGCGGCCAAGGCGCGCGTGCTCGCGGATCTCGAGAAAGCGGGCCTCGTGAACGGCCATCGCCTGGTGTCGTCGCACCACGTGGTGATGGACCCTGCGTACGTCCACGTGACGCGCGCCGCATCGGCCGACTTCGCCGACAAGAAGGCGCTGCTCGCGAGCCGCGGCGTGCACACGGTCGGTCGCTACGGCGGATGGACCTACTGCTCGATCGAAGACAACATCGTCGAGTCGCGCGCGCTCGCACGATCGCTCTCGCGCATCTGGCGCGGATGAGCGCGTTTGCGATCGTCGACGTGCCGATCCTGCCGGCTCTGCTCGAGGCGGTCGTCGCCCACCCCTCGGCCGGCGCCGTAGTGCGCTTCGACGGCGTGGTGCGCGATCACAACGAGGGCCGCGCCGTCACGCTGCTCGAGTACGAGGCGTACGGCTCGATGGCCGTCGCAGAGATGGCGCGTATCGGCGACGAGATCGCGCGTGAGCTGCCGGGCGTGCGCTTGGCGGCCCACCACCGCGTGGGCGCGCTCGAGGTCGGCGAGGCCGCGATCGTGTGCGTCGCGAGCGCGGTGCATCGCGGCGAGGCGTTCGAGGCATGCCGTCGCCTGATCGACCGCATCAAGGAGCGCGTCCCGATCTGGAAGCGCGAGCACGGTCCGGACGGCGTCGAGTGGGTCGGCTGGGTCGACGCGCGCTGCGGCGACGATGGCCACGAGGGGCACCCGCACGCGCACGTCACCGCGGTCACGCTCGGGCCGCCGCCGGAA
>JAYVCF010000085.1:0-4522 GCA_043750095.1 Deltaproteobacteria bacterium | reverse complement strand
ACGCGCACCCCACGCCGGTCGCCGTGATGGGCCTCTGAGGACCGCGCTCTGGCTCCGACGCAGTCGTCGCTGAGGCGCACGATCGCCGGGGGCTCCTGTGGCACGGCTTGTCGGGAACCGAGCGCGCCGAGGGGTGTCGAAGCGCGCATGAGCACCGCATCACAGTTCCCAGGGCTCGCGCGGCGGACGAATCGGGTGACGGTGCTGATCACGTCGACACGCGTCCAGCCCAGCGCGCGAGCTCGCTCCACGAGCGCGTACTGCAGTCGCTGGCTCTCGCGATTGTGCTCGACCTGCCCTCGCGACGACTGACGCACGTACACGAGCGCGCGGCGCGCGAGTCGGACGGGCGTGAGCTTGCCCTCACGTACCAGCGTCGTCATCGTGCCGCTCCTCTCCGTTTCGTTCGCGCGCGCGATGTGCCCGATGGACCGCGAGGATCGCCTCGGCCATCAGCGTCAGCATCACGGCGCGCACTTTCGGCTCCTGCGCGACCCGTAGCTCCTTTGCGTCGCTCTCGATCGACAGCGTCGTCTGCTTCACGGCAACCTCCTTGCGCGCCTGCGCGCGTGCCGTGGACGACGCTATCGCTCTCGGGCTTCGTGATCACCGACCGGCACGTCTCGAAGAGCGAGACGACGGCGCGCAGCGTCGAGACGTCGAGCGTCGCCGCCGACGCGATCGCCGCGCCTGCAGAGGCGGGTTCCAGCATCCAGGTCGGGATCTTCAGATCCTCCGTCTCGCCGTGCACCGTCACCGCGTAGCCCGCCGGGCCCGCAGCCCCCGTCACCTCAAGCGTGCGCCCGCAGAGCGGATGAAACGGGTAATGAACGACGATCGTCGAACGAATGGTCTTCTGACTGCTTCGCGCTCATGAGGCACGCCTTCGGCCTCGACGTGCTCGCTTGCCCGCGATGCGACGCACGCCTCCGATTCGTCGCCGTGCTGCACGAGAGAGAAGAGGTACGGCGCCTGCTCGAGTACCTCTATCTCTGGAGCGAGCCGCGACCGATTCATCCCGCGCGTGGACCGCCCGACGCGCACGAGACCCTCGACTTCCTCTGACGGCCGCGACGACGCGCGCGCTGCGACGCAGAGCTCCGTCTCCGACACGCCGATGCCGACCTACGCGCCCGACCACGAGCGCAGACGAGCACCGCGAGGGCTCAACCACGCGCCGAGAGCTACAGACCGGCGCCTCGCGCCTACACCGAGACGAGAACGTTCCGGACGCGTATCCTGGGAGAGTGCACGAAAGTAGCGTTCATGCGGACTACGCCCCTGTTCTCATGCGCGCTGCGTCGGGAGCGTGGGTCGTCCTCGCGTGTCTGTCGGCGCCTGCGCCCGCCTGGGCGTGCGGCGGGTTCTTCTGCGGCGCGACGCAGCCGGTCGTGCAGTCGGGGGAGCAGATCGTCTACGCCATCGAGGACGACGGCTCGCTCGTGATGAGCGTGCGGATCAATTACCAGGGGACCGCGCCGGACTTCGCGTGGCTCTTGCCGGTGCCGGTGGTGCCGGCGATCGAGCTAGGTACGACGGCGTTTTTCGACACGCTCGAGCGATCGACGGTGCCGCAGTTCACGGCGATCAGCCGGGTCGAAGGAGCGTGCGCACCGGCGCCGAGCTGTCCCTACGCGGACACGTTCGTGTTCTCCGCCGACGCGGGCAGCGCGGTAGACGGCTCCGCCCCACCGACCATCTACCTAGAGGAGAACCTCGGCCCCTACGAGATCGTCGTGATCGGCGGCACGACGGGCGGCGACGTCTACGCCTGGCTCAGCGCGCACGGCTACGCGCTCCCGCCGAGCGCGACGCCGCTCCTCGACGCGTACCTCGCGCTACACGATGTGTTCGTCGCCCTGCGCCTCCGCACCGACGCGAGCACGAGCGAGATCCAGCCCATCACGCTGCGCATGGTCGCGACGCAGGCGTGCTTGCCGATTCGCCTCACGTCGATCGCGACCTCGCCCGACCTGCCGATCACCGCGTTCTTCCTCGCCACGGGCCGCGTCGTCTCGTCGAACTTCTCGATGCTCGACGCGACGTGGGACGAGCCTGGCCTCTACACGCACTCGGTGTCGTATGCGTCGTGGGTCACGCGGGCGGTGCTCGCGCAGGGCGGCCATGCGTTCGCGACTGACTACGCCGGCACGACGCCGACGATCTCGATCACGCTGCCCTCCGTTCTCGATCTCGCGTCCGAGCGTGATCCGCACACATTGCTCCTGGCGTTGTCGAGCCGCGGCTACCGCGGCGATCCGCAGCTCCTCGCCCTCTTGACGCGCTTCGTCGTACCGCCGGCCGGCTCGACACCACGTGCCTATTTCAACTGCCTGTTCGGCGCCTTCGGGAGCTGCGGGACGCCGACGACGTACGATCCCGCCGGCCTCGTGGCCGCGATCGATCAGACGATCACGCAGCCGCGCGCGCACGCGCAGCGACTCGCCGCCTCACGCCCGTACACGACGCGTCTGTTCACGACGATGAGCGCCGACGCGATGACCCTCGACCCCGAGTTCCGCGTCGATGCGCTCCTGTCGCCGGTGACCAACGTTCACGCGGCCACGTTCGTCGCGATGTGCGACTCGGCTCACTGGGACTTCGAGGCCGCGACGCGCGTGGAGTTCCCGGATGGAACGAGCACGACGCTCCCCGTGCAGCCGCACGGAACGATCGACGACTACTGCTTGCATCGCTACGGCATCGGCACCGGGCGCGACGCCGGGGCGGTCGAGGTCCCGGGCGTGTTCGACGTCATGCTGCCCGACGGCGGGCCGCGCAGCACACCCGTCCCCGCGAGCGGATGCGGCTGCACGCTCGGATCGGCCCGCGGATCGTATGCACCGATGCTCGCCGCGTTGATCGCGCTGGCGCGCATGCGGCGCCGTGCGAGGCGCGCGCTCCTCCGGTGAGGCGGGCGCGGGCGCCCCGTTGGTGTGAACGTGCTGCTGGCCAGGAGCGAGTTCCGCAGCTCGTGTCAGTCGCCGGCGACCGTCGGCGTGAGCTGCCAGCGCGCGAGTGACTGCAACGCGCCGCTATCCTGTGCCTTCGGTCGGTGTCGGCCGCAGTGTGCCGCGAACCGCGACTGTCCGATCGGGGCCGAGTGCTTGCTGAGCGCGCTCGATGAACGGAGACCGACGGAGACCGACGACGGAGACCGAACGACGACGGAGACCGACGACGACGGAGACCGACCCAGGTTGCCGCCGAACGACGGAGACCGACCCAGGTTGCCGCCGACGGAGACCGACAGCCGACGGAGACCGACCCAGGTTGGCGGCGCCGCCGCCAACCTCGCCGATTTCGATCGGGATCCTTCGACAGCCGACGGAGACCGACCCAGGTTGGCGGCGCCGCCGCCACCCTCGCCGATTTCGATCGGGATCCTTCGCGTTTCTGGCTGACGACGTCCGGCGCGGCGCTTGCCGAGTGCTCTCGCATGACCATCCCTCGTCGGGTGCTCCCGGGCACGTCGTACCTTCTCTCTCGTCGTTGCCTCGATCGACGCTTCTACTTGCGGCCGAGCCCGGAACTGAACGCCATCTATCTGTACTCGCTCGCGAGCGCTCAGCTCAAGTACGGCTTCGCGATCCACGGCTTCGTCTGCATGAGCAATCATCCGCACGAGGTCGTCACCGACGTTCACGGCGTGCTCCCCGACTTCTTGCGCGACTTGCATCGTGAGGTGGCCCTAGGCGCCAAAGCACTCTATCAAGTTCCCGAGAACGTCTGGGCCGCCGAGAAGCCCTCCGCGGTCGAGCTCCACGGCGCCGCCGCTCAGCTCGAGGCCGTGCTCTACACCGCGCTGAATCCCGTCGCGGCCGGCCTGGTGCCACGCGCCGCGACTTGGCCGGGCGCCATCTCGCTCCCCGGCACGAGGCGCATCGAGGTGCGCCGGCCCGACGCTTGGTTCGGCGAGGACCGGCCCGAGGTGCTCACGCTCGACATCACGCCGCCTCCGGCCTGGACCGGCGACGACGACGCGTGGCACGTGTGGCTCGCCGAGCAAGTGGCGCAGCGAGAAGCCCTCATCGGCGGCGAGCGTCGAGCACAGCGGCTGCCCTTCCTCGGGCGCGAGCGCGTTCTGCGCCAGAGGCCATTCGATCGACCGCGCAATCGTGACGAGCTGATGCCTCATCGGAACCCGACCGTCGCTACTGCTGGCGACGGACCGTTGATGAGGTTCGTGCTCGGGATGCTGCGCGACTGGCGAAGCGCATACCGCGAAGCGCGCGAGCGATGGCGTCTGGACAAGGCGGCGGGGTTCCCGCTCGGAACGTGGTGGGTCGTGCAGCGAGCGGGCGCCGCGCTCGCGTAGCCTCGCCTCCGCGCGGGTGCGTTCCAAGCTCGTCGTCGCGCGGCATGGTGCGGCGGGGCATCGACGCGCGCGCTGGCCGAGCACAGGGCGCCGATTGGACGCCTGGTAGGTCCAGGTCGGTCGACCGACGTCGAAAATTCGCGACGCGATCGCGGACAACGGGCGCCCGTGCGCCCGGGGCCGACGTCGGAGCTGGGCTCTTCA
>JAYVCF010000084.1:0-9918 GCA_043750095.1 Deltaproteobacteria bacterium | reverse complement strand
CGATCCGCGAGCGAGGCCGAGGCGATCCCGCCCGCGCCCGATGTCCACTTCGTGGATCTCGTGGTGCCCGACGACGCACCGGCGAGCGGATCTTCCGTCGGACGCGCTCGCACGACGGTGCAGGTCTTCGTCGATCTCGGATCGACGCACGCCGCAGCCGCACGCACGCTCCTGGAGCGCCTCGCGGCCGATCCCGTTCGCGCCGCGCGGATCGTGTTGCGGCTCGCGCCCCGCGAATCGACGGCATCGCACATCGCGTCGGAGGCCGTGATGGCCGTGACCGCTGCGAGCGGCGCGGACGCGGGCTTTCGGTACGCGATGGAGCTCGCGAGCACACCCGACGACCTCTCGACCGCGCACCTCTCGGAAGCGGCGACACGCATCGCGCACGTGCCGAGCACGACGCTGCGGGCTGCCCTCGATGCCCACTCGCTGCGGTCGCGCGTCGATCGCGATCGGCGGGCGCTGCACGACGCGTCTCTCGACGGCGCGCCCGTCCTGTTCGTCGTCGGGCGACGCGTGCTCTGGGGCCTACCGACGTTCGAGGCGCTGACCACGGCCGTAGACGCCGCGATCTCCAATCCCGACGACGGCCATCCGACGGCGCCGAGCGATGTCGCGCATGCGCCATCGGGCGCGCACGCGAGCGCCGGGGGTGCGTCGTGGCTCACCGAGCACGCGGGCGATGGCGACGGCGCCGAGTCGATGCTCCTCGCGCGCTGGGCGATCTGGGGGCCCGACGGACTCGTCTTCGACGGCACCACGTCTGAACCGCTTCATGTGCGCCTCGATGGCCTCGAGCCCGCGCTCGGTGCCGCGCTCCACGGTATTCGACACGGCGAGATCCGCCGCGTCTGGCTGCCGGGCTCACGCGCCGTCTACGTCGAGGCCGTCGACGTCGACTGAGGCGTCAGTCACATCGGCGTGTTGCAGGAGACCCAGGCCTGCAGCGTCAGGAGCTCGTCCTGCGCGAACCCACCGAGGCGATCGTTGCGCGCCATGGATCCGCCGGGCCGGCCCAGCTGGATCGTGCACGTGCCCATCGAGACCGTCCGCCCGCACGCCGAGCTCGCCTGCGCCGCGATGGAGTACGACGTGCCGAAGTGGACAGCCGTTCCGGTGGTGTGGCAGCTCGCGCAGTGGAGCTGGTAGATCGGCTCGACGTCGCCGCTGTAGGTCGGACAGACGCCGGACCACGCATCGGGGCTGGGATCGACCCACGCATCGACGGATGCCGTCCACGCGTCCGGCGCGACCGAAGCGCCGGTGTCGTCGGCCGGACCGCCGCCATCGGTTGCGACGTGGCGGGCCGTCCCACAGCCGAGGGCCAGGCACGAGAAGCAGAAGATCGAGCCGAGCGCGATGCGCCGCATGTCGAGTCCCGAATGTGACACGGGATCGTCGGACACGACAGCCGCCGCTCAGCCGGGGAAGATGAAGTACCCGGCGGCGCTGATGAAGAAGTTGAGGATGATGACCGCGAGCGACGAATTCACGACCGCGCTCGTCGTCGCCCAACCCACGCCCTCGCTGCCGCCGAAGGTGGTGAGGCCCGCGCGCGCGCTGACGATCGGGATCGCCGCGCCGTAGGCGAGGCACTTCACCAGGCCGACCGTGAGATCTCCGGCGTCCACGAGCGTGAAGTTGGCAAACGTCGCGAAGTTCACCTCGAAGACGACGTTGGCCGTGATCATCCCGGCGACGAACGCGACGAACGCGCCCCAGATGAGCAGCGCGAAGGTCATCACCACGCTCGCCATGAAGCGCGGCACCACGAGGTACTCGATGGGATCGGCCGCGCACATGCGCATCGCGTCCACCTGATCCGTCACGACCATCGAGCCGAGCTCGGCCGCGATGCCGGCGCCGACGCGCGTCGCGAGCATCATCGCGCCGATCGAGGCCGCGAGATCGCGGATGAGGATCTCGGCGAACGTGGGCCCGAGCATGGTGAGGTCGGGCACGATGCGCATCGCCTGCATCGCCGCCTGGAACACCAGGATCATCCCGATGAAGCCCATCGTCACCGAGATGAAGAAGACGCTGCGGTTTCCGATCTGGTGAGCCTGCTCGAAGAACGCGCGGCGGTTCTTCTTCCCGGTGACGCAGAGTCGGCACGTGAGCACCAGCATGGCGATGAGCGCCCGCAGCTCGCGCCCGAGCGCGACCGGTCCGGCGCCCAGCGTCGCGAGGAAGCCCTGCGGAGCCACGGGCACTGCGTTCGTCGTGCTCATGTCATCCGAGCAAGTACGTGAAAAAGTAGTCGAGGACGAAGATCCCGCTCGCCGCCGCCACGACCGACGCGTTGACCGCACGACCGACACCGGGCGCGCCGCCCTTCACCGTGAGCCCGAAGTGGCAGCTGGTGATCGCGATCATCATGCCGAACACGACGCTCTTGATGAGCCCGGTGGCGAAGTCCCACGTGTCGAGGAGCGTCACGAACGAGTTGATGAAGCTGCGCGGGTCCACGTCGAGCAGCGCCTTGGCCGCCACGATCGCGCCCGAGATCGCCACCACGTCGCCGATGATGGTGAGCACGAAGAGCATCGAGACCATCGCGACCACGCGCGGCATCACCAGATACGAGAGCGGATCGATCGCGAGCGCGCGCAGGCCATCGATCTGATCGGTGACCACCATCGTGCCGAGCTCGGCCGTGTTGTTGGCGCCGACGCGCCCCGAGAACATCAGCGCGATCAGCAGCGGCCCGACCTCGCGCAGCGTGGCGAACCCGGCGCCCCAGCCCACGACCTCCTTCGCGTTGAAGCGCGTCACCAGCGGAGCGGCCTGGATGACCATGATGGCGCCCGTGAACACCGCGGTGACCGCGACGATGCCGACGGAGCGCACGCCCATCTTGTGGAGGTTTCGGACCAGTTCGAAGCGATCGATCCGCGGAGGAATCACGCGCGCGAGCAGGCGCACCGCGAGCACGGTCATGCCGCCGACCTGATCGGCGATGCCCAACACCGTCGCACCGAGGAGCGCGAAGGGCGCGACGAAGAAGGGCTGGGCGCGGACCTCGGACATCCGGCCGCAGCATAACCGAGGTGCATTCCCGCTTGCGTGCCGGCGCACCTGTGACAGTTCTCGCCGCCTCGATCGGGGCCCTTGGTAGGGGAGTGTCTTGTTCGCCGGCCGCATCCGCGCCTACGCTCGAGTGTCCGTTCTTCGCCTCCTCCTTTGCGCCCTCCTTTGGGCCGAGGTGCCGTGATGTCTCGCGCCCGCTCTCTCGTCCTTCGCCGCGCGGGCTTCGCGTGCGTCGTTCTCCTGGTGTCGCTGTCGTTCGGAGAGGGCTGCGCGACCTTCGACGAGACGCGCGTTCCCGCCGACGATCAGACGCTCGGTCAGGAGATCGTTCGCACGTTCTGCGAGCGCATGGCGGCCGACGCGTTCCCGAACGACGTCTCGGGCCTGCGCTGGAAGCCGGTCTGTCGCGCCCAGATCCCGCCGCCCTCCGACGCGCCCCGCCGTCTCGTCGCGCTGATGGCGAATCGTGATCGCCTCGCCGCCGCGCTCGACAGCGTGATGCCGCGCGACACGCACGACGACCTCGGCCGCTTCCTCGGCGACATGCTGCCGTTCTACGACCCGCCGCGCGAGCGACTGCCCACCAACACGCGCTTGCTCGCGTCGGTGCTCGAGTCGATCTCGGCCGACGACGCGGCGCTCGATGCGATGACACGGATGGGCTCGCGCACGGGCTATCGACCGCTGCGCCTCGCGCTGGGCACCATCCGCCCGATCCTCTCGTATCCCGACTTCGATCACTTCGCGGGCGTCGCGCTGCGCGCGCTGACCGATCTCCCGCCGGACCTTCCGGGCGGCGACACCGACGGGCTCGCGGCGCCTCAGCTCACGAACCTCGAGGCGGCGCTCTCGCTCTACCTGGCGTCGATGCAGCCGGCCGCGGTGCTGCCCGCGGGTGAGCAGTCCACGCTCGAGCTCGCACGCGGCCTGATGTTCACGAGTGATCCGAACTTCGGTAGCGGCAGCGGTGGCGGCGCGCGATACGTCGTGATCCGCGATCGCCGCGGTGTCGCGCTGCCGGTGGGCGGTCTCGTCTCTGCGCCCTTCGCCGACATGAACGGCGATGGCCTGGCGGACGTGGACGAGCTCGATCGCTTCGTCGGCGACACCGGAGCGCTGCTCACGATCCCGCATCCGTTCGCGATGCGCGACGAGGGAGCCATCCCGCGTGATCCCGGCGGGCGCGCGCTCACCAGCGCGGGCCTGCAGATCTACGAGTACCTGAACGCCGACGAGACGATGCTCGCGGGCGTCCTTCGCGAGGGCGTGCCCTGGTTCCGAGGGGCGCACCCGGTGATCCTCGACCTCACGCACGGGCTTCCGACGCTGCTCGGGACGCAGGGCCCGGCGACGCACCGCTACGGCATGGCGACGCTCGCGTATCCCGGGTTCGACACGGCCTCGAGCTCGGCGGTGGACATCGTTTACGCGCTGGGCGCGATCCTCGCGCTCGACGCGACCGAGCCGCTGCTCCACGCGACCGAGACGCTGCTGCGCACACGCGAGGGCGACGCCGCCGGCGTGGTGGACTCGGCGCACTACCTCCTGGATCGCAGCGACCTCTATCCCGACGCGGCGTTCGCGCAGCCGAACGGGTTCTGGGACGACATGCTCGACGTGGGAGTGGGCATGGCCCATCAGCCCGGCATGCTCGAGGCGGTGATCCGCAGCTTCGCCGATCCACGCTCGGCGCAGCTCGGCGACATCTATGGCGGCCTCATGCGTCATCGCGACCGCATCGACTGGGATCCGGCGAACCTCAACGGCGCACCGATCGGCTTTCCGCTCGACCAGCCCGTCGATCGCACGCAGCCCGACGTGGACGGCAACGAGAGCCTCTTCGAGCGCTCGATCGCGCTCATCGACGGCCTGAACGGGGTCGAGGTCTGCAACCGCGAGGGCGCGGTGCTCCACATCCGCGTGGTCGGCCTGAGCCTCACCTGGCCGCTCTTCGGGAGCTACCGCCGCTGCGAGCTGATGCGCATTCCGAACGTCGCGCAGGCGTACTCGGAGGCGATCCTCGGGCGCTACCGGCTGCCCATCGCCGACTCCGTCTTGAACCAGATCATGAGCGCGCTCGGGGCGGTGGGGATCAATCCCGACGACGTGCTCGAGCAGTCGTCGGGCATCCACGGCCTCACGCGGCACCCCACGCCGCAGGCGCTCAATCGCCTGGTGTTCTGGGGCACGCAGCTCAACGCGAGCGGGCAGCCCAACAGTCTCTTCGTGCACGACCTGATCGATCCGGTGGTCGATCGTCACGGCCAGGACGTCGCCCACACCTATCGCGGGACGATCTTCGCGTGGGAGCAGCCCGGCTTCTACGAGGGCATGACGCCGCTGCTCGAGGTGCTGCACGACGCGCGCTGGACGACCGATGGCGACGGTCAGTACGCGTTCGGGCGCCTGCTCGGCACCATCTACATGCACTGGCCGACGCGGCAGCACTGGCACACCTCGCACGTCCCGGGCGCGATGACCTACAACGCGCAGGACAACGGCCGCAGCTACGAAGAGCTGCTCGCCGATGGATTCGTCGACCAGGGGCACTGTGCGTCCGCCGCGTGCGCGCCCGGCGACTTCCTCGGCGCCAGGTGCTCACGCGATACGGACTGCACCGGCGGGCACCTGTGCTGCCTCGGGGGAGGCCTCGTGCAGAACCTCTACACGGCCTCGACCGCGCTCGATGGAATCACCTTCGGTGGACAGGACGGCCTCTCGATCCTGGCAGCGGGCGCGGCCCAGCTCATCGATCCGGTGCGGAACCCGGGCCTCACGACGCGCAGCGGAGCGACGCAGTACACGTCGAACGACGGCACGCGGATGATGGGCGTCTCGCCCATGCAGCTCATGCTCGAGGGGCTACGCAACGCCGATCGCGACTTCGCCGCGGCGCCTGCCGATCGTGGCGAGGCGTTCCATCGCGGCCGCAACGCGCTCACGCTCCAGCTGCTCGACACCGACCCGCTCGGCACGAGCTACACGTTCCACGATCAGCGCGGGCGCGCGCTGGTGCTCGCGATCCTGCCCTTCCTGCGGGACCGGATCCTCGATCACGCGGGGCGCGGCGATCTCGCCACCTGGTCGCACGATCTGCCGAACGACACCGCCAACACCATCGCGGGGCCCGTGGTCGGCGGGCTCCTGCTCTTGCTCGATCGCATCCAGAGCGACCCGGAAGCACGAGATGCGCTGGTCGCGCTGCTCGCGTACCTCGTGGACGAGGCGAGCGGCAACGACGCGTTCCTCGCGACGCTCTACGCGGGCGCTGATCTCTTGCAGGTGTTCGGTGACGACGCCGACATCGTGCCCATCGCGCACGCGCTCTCCGTGGCGCTGGCGCCGAACGCGCGCGACCTGGTGAGCGGCACGCCCGGCCAACCCAACATCGCCAACGGCATGGCGTACGACGCGCTCGGCCTCGTGCGCGAGCTGCAAAGCATCGACGACCGGCACATCCTGCATCGCCTGCTCGCGAACCTCGTCGCGCTTCCCGCCGACGGCAGCGAGGAGACACCGCTCGAGGTCATCCTCGACGTGATGAGCCAGATCAACCGCTCGCACCCCGGCGACACGGGCGACTACACGCGCGGCGACTATCGGAGCGCGCTCGGACAGGCCACCGGCTTCATGCGCGACGATCGGCGCGGGCTCGAGCGGCTCTATCAGGTGCTCCAGCACCGCGTCTGCTTCGTCGAGCACGACGACGCATGCCCCACCCTCGGCGCACACCAGGGCGTCACCTCGGACCTCTGCGGCACGGGCCGATGCGAGTGCATCGTCGCCGAAGACGGCATGCGGCGCTGGTCCTGCGACATCACTCATTGACCGCGGGGCCGATACGCGGCCCCGCCCCGACCGGCAGAGCCGGATCGGGGCCCCACCCCTCGTTCCGTTCCTCTCTTCGCTCGTCACGCTGCGCGCGGGGCCCCAACGCCCGCTTGCTCTCGCCGCCGGGTCGCCCCTCATGCCGATGACAAAGCACCTCTCCCGCTCCTGCGCGCTAGCGCTCGCGCTAGCGCTCGCGCTCCTTCTCCTCGCCGTACCGTCGACGGCGAGCGCGGGAGGCTTCTATCTGCTCGACCGCGGCACGCGCGCGATGGGCCGCGGCGGCGCGTTCGTCGCGGGCGCCGATGATCCGCAGGCGCTCTGGTACAACCCCGCCGGCCTCAGCTACTCCGGCAACCAGCTGCTCGTCGATGGCACGCTGACCGTGTTCGGCACCGACTACACGCGCGTCGACAGCGGCGGGAACACGCTGCCCACCGTGCACGGATCGAGCGCGCCCATTCCGATCCCCACCATCGCGGGCAGCTTCAACCTGGGCCTGCGCAACTTCACGTTCGGCGTCGGCCTCTTCGCGCCGAACGCAGCGCTCATGCAGTGGCCCTCGAGCGTGAATGTCGGCGGCATGCAGCAGCCTGCGCCGCAGCGCTATTCGCTCCTGAGCATGGAGGGATCGATCATCGCGTCGCTCGCGCTCGGGGTCGCGTGGCGTCCCATCGACGAGCTCTCGATCGGCATCGGCGCGCACGTCGTGTACGGCTCGTTCGCCGCGCGCACCACCATGTCGGCCTGCGATGGCGTGACCTGCGCGTTTCCCGAGGACCCCGACTACGACGCCGTCGCGCAGCTCACGCTGAACCCGGCGTTCACCGCCATCGCCACGCTCGGCGCGACCTACGACGCGGGGCCCGTGCGCTTCGGCCTCTCGGTGATGACGCCATATGCGCTCTCCGGCACCGCGCAGATCCAGGTGCGCGTCCCCAGCTCGGCCACGTTCAACGGCGCGTTCGTCCGCTCGCGCGAGGGCAGCTGCGCGGGCGTCACCGATCAAGAGATCCAGTCGGCGGTGGCCGCGGGCGGCTCGCACCCCTGTCAGCACACGCGCGCGGATCTGAACGTGGACTTCCCCTGGGTCGTCCGCTTCGGCGTGCAGCTCGAGGCCATCGAGCATCTCAACGTCGAGGCCGCCGTCGTCTGGGAGACCTGGTCGCTCGAGCAACAGGTCTCCATTCGACCGCGCGACGTCTGGTTCGCGCAGGCGCTCGGCGGCGCCCTCGCCTATCAAGTCGGCCCGCTCTCGATCCCGCGCAACATGCGCGACACCGTCAGCGTGCGGCTCGGCGGCGAGTACACCATCGACAACTTCGTTCAGGTCCGCCTCGGCGGCTACTTCGAGACCGGATCGTTCAACGACGCCTACCTTCAGGCGCTCACCATCGACTCCGACAAGCTCGTCGTGTCCGCCGGCGCGTCGGTGCGCATCGACGCCGGCTTCTATATCGATGCGCTCGTCGGCTATGCGCACCTGTTCCCGCACAACGTGACGAACAGCGCGGTGCCACAGCCGAACCCCATTCGCCCGCCGCTCAGTCCCTCGGATCCGCGCATGGCGGGAGATCCGACCTTCGTCGGGAACGGCAGCTACACGATGACGGCGCCCTTCTTCGGGATCGGCATTCGGTGCATCACCGACTACCAGTCTCCGTCGACGGCGCCCACACCGGAGATGACGGACGCCGAGGCCGACGAGCTGACGCCCGTCGAGGTCGATCCTGCGCCGACCGAGACGCCGCCGATCGCGGACGAGCCCACGCCGCCGCACGAGGACGTCGCTCCCGTCGCACCCGAGCCCGAAGCGACGCCCGATGAGCCGCCGACGCGCCCGCGGCGCGGTCGACCGACGCGACGTCGCCGCCCGCGATGAGCTCAGCGCGAGCCCGCCTCGGGCGGCGCGTCGTCGAGCACGGCCAACGTGGCCCTGCCCGCGCCGCGGAACGCCACGACCTCGTACGTGACCAGCAGGCCTGACTCTACCGACGCGCACGCCGACGCCGATGCGTACGGCGCAGGCGCGGTGTCGCTCGCGAGCGTTGCGCCGCTCGCGTCGGAGAGCACGAGATCGACGTCGCGGATCCCCGTGCCTCCCGCGGCGATGATGGCGACGCAGCGACCTCGGGCGACCTCGACCGAGCTCGCGTGGCGCTCGCCTTCGGCGAGCTCGGCGTCCGACGCCTCGCGAGGCACGAAGCCGCGCGCGCGGAACGGTGCCTCGGCCTCCGCAGCGCGGAGGCCCTCGACGGTGGTGATGCTCTCGGGCGCGCGCACGATCGCGAGCGCGTAGCTGCCCTCGCGTCCGTAGGCCTTCACTGCGATGCGCCGCACCGTGGGAGCGGACTCGCAGGCGCGCACGACGGCGCTCGATCGAACGGTGGTGTCGGCATCGAGCTCGCGGCCCAGCGTGTCGGCCAAGTAGAGGTCCACGTCGATCTGGTCGCTCGACGCGGCGGCCATCACCAGCGAGCAGCCGGGGCCGAGGATCGCCTCGTGCGTCACCACGTCGCCGGGCGCGATGCGCGCGTGCTCGGCCACGAAGAGCGGCGCGCCGAAGCCGAGCGGCGCGAGCGCGGCCGCCGCGACACCGACGGACAGGCTCGGATCGGTGCCGGCCGACGTCGCATCGAGCGCGGTCGAGACTGCCGTCGATGCGCTGTCGTCGCGCGGCGTGCTGTCGCGCGCGGGGCCGATCAGCACCTGCATGCCGAGCGTGCCGCGACCGGTGAACGCGCGCGCTTCCAGCGCGAGGCTCTCGCGCGCCGCGGGACAGCGCTCGAACGAAGGCTCGTTGCCCGCGCCGATGTCGCGCGCGACCTCGACTCCGGCCGCGTCGAACGCGAAGAGATCCGCGTCGGTCACCGAGGGCGCGGCGCGCGCGATCACGAGATAGCAGTGTCCCGCCTCGAACGTGTGCGTCGCGCGGACCGAGCCTCCTTCGGCGACGGAGGTGATGGTCGCGCCTCCGTCGGGGACGAGCCCGCGCGCACCGAGCACCGAGCGCGCGCTCGCGAGGAGGCCCTCGACGTCCGCGAAGGGCTCGCGGGG
>JAYVCF010000083.1:0-14808 GCA_043750095.1 Deltaproteobacteria bacterium | reverse complement strand
CTCTCGCTCTCGCTCTCGCTCTCGCTCTCGCTCTCGCTCTCGCTCTCGCTCTCGCTCTCGCTCTCGCTCTCGCTCTCGCTCTCGCTCTCGCTCTATCCTCCGCCCCATGCAGCCTCGTCCGTTCTTCCTCGCGGGCACACCCACGACGTCCGCCGCGACGCTCGACGTCGTCGACAAGTACAGCGGCGAGCTCTCCGCGCGCGTCTGCCTCGCCGATCGTGCTGCGATCGACTCCGCGATCGAGGCCGCTCATCATGCGCGCGAGCCGATGCGCGCCATGGCCGCCTACGAGCGACAGGCCGTGCTCGAGCACTGCATCGCACGCTTTCGCGAGCGCGCCGACGAGCTCGCGCTCTCGCTCTGTGTGGAAGCGGGCAAGCCCATCAAGGACGCACGCGGCGAGGTCGGGCGCCTGATCGACACGTTCCGCATCGCGGCCGAAGAGTCCGTTCGCATCAAGGGCGAGATCCTGCCGCTCGACATCAGCGCGCGCTCGAAGGCCTACAGCGGCATGTGGAAGCGCGTTCCCATCGGGGTCTGCTCGTTCGTCACGCCCTTCAACTTCCCGCTCAACCTCGTCGCGCACAAGATCGCGCCCGCGCTCGCGGTGGGCTGCCCCTTCGTCGTGAAGCCCGCGAGCCTCACGCCGATGGGCGCGCTCGTCATCGGAGAGATCCTCGCCGAGACCTCGCTGCCGAAGGGCGCGTTCTCGGTCCTTCCGTGCCGGCGAGAGGACGCCGACGTGTTCGCCACCGATCCGCGCATCGCGCTGCTCTCGTTCACGGGCTCACCGCCCGTCGGCTGGGATCTCAAGGCGCGCGCCGGAAAGAAGCGCGTCTTGCTCGAGCTCGGCGGCAACGCGGCGTGCATCGTGGATGAAGGCGCCGATCTCGACGACGTCGTGTCGCGCATGATCTTCGGCGCGTTCTATCAGTCGGGGCAGAGCTGCATCAGCGTGCAGCGCATCCTCGCGCATCGCTCGCTGATCGATCCGCTGCGCGACAAGCTCGTGGCCGCGACGAAGAAGCTCGTGATGGGCGACCCCAAGGACGAGCGCACCTTCATCGGCCCGGTCATCAGCGAGAAAGAAGCCGTGCGCATCGAGCGCTGGGTGAAGGACGCCGTGAGCGGTGGCGGTAAGCTCCTCTGTGGCGGCGGACGCGTGGACGCGATGGTGGAGGCCACGCTCGTCGAGGACGCGCCCAAGTCCTGCGAGCTCGTGCGACGCGAAGTGTTCGGCCCCGTCGCGACACTGAGCGCCTTCACCGACTTCGACGCGGCGCTGCGCGAAGCGAACGACAGCGACTATGGCCTCCAGGCGGGGATCTTCACGCACGATCTTCGCCATGCGATGCGCGCGTGGGACGTGCTCGACGTGGGCGGCGTGGTCATCAACGACGTGCCGAGCTTCCGCGTGGACAACATGCCCTATGGAGGCGTGAAGGACAGCGGCCTCGGCCGCGAGGGCGTGAAGTTCGCGATGGAAGAGATGACCGAGCCGCGCATGCTCGTGATCCGTTCGAGCTGAAGCGCTCGACACCGGCCGATCCCATCGCAGGGCTGGCGGCACGCTGGCAAGCGACGGTACGCTGGACCGAGTGCGAAGAAGTGCCGTCACCGTCGCCGCGCTGGGTCTGACCCTCGCGTGCAGTCCCGCACCGCGTGGCCTTCAGTGGACGATCGACTTCGAGTCGGCGGCGCTCCACGACCAGACGAGCGTCGTCGAAGCACGGATTCTCCGTGGAACGTGCACCGGCGTGGTGCTCTATCGCGCCGAGGTGCGATCGAGCGCGCGCATGGCCATGAATCCGCCCGAGCTGCCGCCCGGCACGTACGCGTTCGCTGCCACGGCGTACGACGCGACCTGCACCGCGATCGGCGACGACTGCCGCACGATCGACCTGCCAGGGCCCACCGCGGTGGCGAATCTCTTGCGCGCTCATGCCGGCACGGCGGCGTGCGCGGCCGCGCTCTGTCACACGGGCAGCTGCGAGATGGACTCCGGCATGCCCGACGCGGGCCATCCGGATGCGGCCGGCGATGCCGACAGGCTCGTGGACGTCGGACCGATCGACGTCGGAACCATCGACGTCGGGATGAACGACGCGGCGACGTGCGCCACCCGCGAGACGAGCTGCACGAACACGAGGGACGACGACTGCGACGGGCGCACCGACTGCGCCGATCCCGACTGCGCGAGCGACGCGGGGTGCGCGCGCTGCGTCGGCGTCACGTGCGCGAGCTGCCAGGCCTGCAACCCGGCGACGGGAGCCTGCGGCATGGCGGCCGAGGGCGACGCATGTCCAAGCGGTCGATGCGCAGCGGGCGCGTGTTGCACCGGATGCGTGCTCGCGGGTGCTTGCCAGGTTGGCACCGCCGCCAACGCGTGCGGCCAAGGCGGCCTCGCGTGCGCGACGTGCGGCGAGTGCACCGGTTGTTCGGTGACGGGCGCCTGTTTCGCGGCGGGCGACGGCTCGGTCTGCGCTGGCGGCGCGGGACACTGCGCCGGCGGGAGCTGCTGCAGGGGTTGTCGCGACTCGGGCGGCGCGTGCAACGCGGGCGGGTCGCCGAGCGCGTGCGGCTCCAGCGGCAGCGCGTGTTCCGTGTGCAGCGAGTGCCAGAGCTGCAGCGGCGCGGGCTGCGTCAACGCGGCGGACGGAACGATGTGCTCCGTCGGTCGATGCTTGAGCGGCACCTGCTGCAACGGATGCTTCATCGTCGGCACCTGCCAGCCGGGCAACACCGTCGCGGCCTGCGGCCCCGTCGGCGGGAGCTGCGTCGCATGTGGCGAGTGCCAGACGTGCAACTCGACCGGCGTCTGCAGTGCGGGCCCTGACGGGGCCTCGTGCATGGGCGGCGCCGGCTCGTGCCAGGGCGGGTCTTGCTGCACCGGATGCATGGCCGCGGGCGTCTGCCAGCCGGGAACGGCCGATGGGCAGTGCGGCTACTTCGGCAACGCGTGCGGGACGTGTCCGGGCGGAACCTGCACCAACCAGGTGTGCGCGGGGATCGGCGACGACTGCGCGACGTTCATCGACATCTCGGCGATCGGCACCTACGTCTTTCCGATCGACACGTGCGCGCTCGCCGACAACTTCACGTGGCCCAGCTGCTTCGGGGGCGCGCCCGCTCCGCCTGCTGGAACGCGCGATGCGGTCTTCCGCGGAGTCAATCCGGGCACCTACCAGTTCCACGTCGCCCCGGGCATCACCGTGGGATCGCTCGACGACATAGCCTTGTGCGCGGCATTCGGCGGTCAGTGTGCGGACGGCGGCTGGAGCGTGGCCGGCGGGACCGGCAACCCGTTCTACTTCTTCGGCGTCGAGCTGAGCTCGGGCGTGTGCCGCCGCATCACGGTCACGATCGACCATCCGTTCTGAGACGCGTGCTCAGGAACGGGCGCGACCTCCCTCGATGGAGTCGGGCGCTCCCTCCGCCGGCGCTTCGAAGGCGTCGCGCAGCAGCTTCTTCTGGACCTTGCCCATGGCGTTCCGGGGCAGCGCGTCGACGCGGACGACGCGACGCGGCCGCTTGTGCGGCGAGAGGAGGCGCGCGACGTGATCGACGAGCGACGCTTCGAGGTTCTCGATCTCGCCCGCGACCACGAAGGCGACGATCGTCTCGCCCAGATCCGCGTCGGCCACTCCGAGCACCGCCGCTTCGCGGACCGCGGGATGCTCGAGCAGCGCGCTCTCGATCTCGCCCGCGCCGATCTTGAAGCCGCCGCACTTGATCAGATCGGTCGCGCGTCGCCCCACGATGCGCACGGCGCCGTCGCTCGCGATCGCCGCGAGGTCGCCCGTGTAGAACCAGCCGTCCACGTCGCGTACCTCGGCGGTCGCCTCGGGGCGGTTGAGATAGCCGAGGAACACGTGTGGACCGCGCACGGCGATCTCGCCCAGGGTCACGTCGTCGCGCACGTCGATGGTCACGCGCGCGTCGTCGACGATGCGAAGCTCGACGCCCGGGAGCGCAAGCCCGACGTAGCCCGGGCGCGCACCCTCGCTCGCGCGGACCGCGCACGAGATCAGCGTCTCGGTCATGCCGTAGCGCTCGACGAAGCCGCGCCCGATGAGCGCGCGCGCGCGATCTTGCTCGCGGGTGGGCAGCGCCGCCGAGCCCGACACGAGGAGCCGCGCCGCCGCGAGCGCTGCGCGCAACGTGGGATCCGTCTCGGCCGCCTCGAGGAGCCGATGCACGATCGTCGGCACCGCGAAGAGCACCGCGCTGCGATCGTCCTCGGCCGACGCCGCCAGCATGGCGCTCCCGATCGCGGCGGGCGTGAAGCGTGGCACCCAGTGCAACGCGCCCCCTCGTCGCAGCGCGCCGTAGAGCCCGAGCACGAGCCCATGCACGTGGAAGAGCGGCAGCGCGTGCACGATCGTGTCGGCGCTCGTCCAGTCCCAGACCGACGCGAGCGCGTCGAGATCGAACGCGACGCTCGCGCTCGAGAGCAGCGCGCCCTTCGGGGCCCCCGTGGTGCCCGACGTATAGAGAAGAAGCATCGGCGCATCGAGGACGGGCCGCGGCTCGAAGGCCGAGGCGTCCATCGCGCCGATCTCCGCGCGCACCGTGGTGACGGCGCCGAGCTTACCGCTCACGATGCTCGGGTCGGCCGCGATCGCCACTACGGGATCGGCATCGCGCGCGATGTGCTCGAGCTCGCGCTCGCCGAGCTTGGGATCGATCGGCACCGTCACGAAGCCGGTCGCCGCGCTCGCCACGAGGGTGACCAAGGTCTCGAGCGTCGCGTCCGTGTAGATCGCCACGCGATCGCCCGGCGCCACGCCGAGGTGCGTCATGCGATCGAGATGGGCCGCGCACGCGCCCGCGAGCGCGCGGTAGGTCACCACGCGATCCTCCAGGCGGAGCGCGATCGCATCGTCGGGCTCGCCGAGGCGCGGAAAGAGCATGGTCACGGGCGCATCATCGCATCGTCGCCGAGTCTACCGAACGAGATGCCGCACACAGGCCGCGGACACACGAGAAGCCGTCCCTCACTCGATGGTATGACTGCCGTTCAGTCGAGCAAGCATGGCCGCGGACCCCTCCTCTTCGGACACGACATCTTCGGACCCGACATCGTCGCCCTCGAGCGCGAAGCGCAAGCCATGGTGGCGCTCGAGCACGCTCCACATCGTCGTCGGTCTCGTGCTCGGGATCGTGCTCGGCGGCGCGTTCCCCGAGAACGAGTACCCGTTCGCGTATCAGCTCTTCCAGTTCTTCTCGCGCGCGTTCATCGCGCTGATCAAGGGACTCATCGTTCCCCTGATCTTCTCGACCATCGTCGTCGGAGTCGCGCAGACGGGCGACATGAAGGCCGTAGGCCGCATGGGCGCCAAGGCGCTGCTCTACTTCGAGGTGGTCACGACGATCGCGCTCGTCATCGGCCTCGTCATCGCGAGCGTCATCCGCCCCGGTGATGGCCTCCCGATCGATCTGAGCGTGACCTCGTCGGGCGTGACGCCCGAGCATCCTGCGAGCGGCTGGGATCTGGCGCTGCACCTGTTCCCCTCGAACCTCGCGCTCCACTGGTCGCAGGGCGACCTCTTGCCGATCGTCGTCTTCGCGGTGATCTTCGGGATCGGGCTCACGCGCATCGGGCCACGCGGGAAGAACGTGCTCGAGCTCTGCGAGTCGAGCGCGCAGGTCATGTTCGAGTACACGAACCTCGTCATGCGCCTGACGCCCATCGGTGTGTTCGGCGCGATGGCGTACAACGTGAGCCACATGGCCGCCGGACAGACGATCGACGGAGACGTCGTGTCGGGCTGGCCCGCCGTCGCGATCTTGCTCGGGCGCTATGCGCGTCTGGTCGGTTCGCTCTACCTCGCGCTCTTCGTGTTTCTCTTGCTCGTGCTCGTGCCGATCATGCTCTTGGTGCGCATCAAGCCGCTCGCGTTCCTCCGCGCGATCCGCGAGCCCGCCATCACCGCGTTCACGACGGCGTCGAGCGAGGCCGCGCTGCCGCGCTTGCTGGAAGACGTGGTGGCGTTCGGTGTGCCGCGTCGCGTGGCGAGCTTCGTGATCCCGGCGGGCTACTCGTTCAACCTCGACGGCTCGACGCTCTATCTCGTGCTCGCGAGCCTCACGATCGCGCAGGCCGCGCACATCGAGATGACGCTCTCGCAGCAGGTGATCATGATCGTGGCGTTCATGCTCACGAGCAAAGGCGTCGCAGGTGTGCCGCGCGCCACGCTCGTGATCATCGCCGCGACCTGCGGGAGCTTCGGGCTGCCTGGCGAGGCCGGCGTCGCGATGCTGCTCGCCGTGGACACGCTGATGGACATGGCGCGCACGACCATCAACGTGATCGGCAACGGGCTCGCGTCCGTCGTGATCGCCCGCTGGGAAGGCGTCTTCGGCGATCCGGAGCCCGCGGCCGACGCGGCTGCCGAGACGCGCGCATGACGGGCAAGGCCGTCGTGCACGCGTCGGGCGCGGCGCGACGCGAGGTTGCGCTGGCCTTCGCGAGAGCGAGCCGCGGGCCGCTCTTCGTCGTCGGCGCGCGAATCGAGAGCGCGCGATCGCTGGTCGCGGACCTCGCGATCGAGCTCGGCGCCATCGCGGAGGCCGAGGCAACCACGCTCGATCGCTTGGCCGCGCAGCTCGCACGACCTGCACTCGCCCGCGCGGGCCTCTCGATCGCCACCACGCTCGCGATCGACACGGCCGCGGCGCAGGCGCTCACGACGCTCGCGACCACCCTTCCCCGCATGGGGCCACTCCGCGCGACCCCCGGCATGCCACGCGCGATCGGTCGGACGCTCGAGGAGCTCTGGGCCGCGGATCTCGCGGCAGGCAGCGTCGCGCCCTTCGACGCCGAGCTCGCCGCGGTCGCCGCCCAGGTCGAGCGCACGCTCGCTGCGGAGAAGCTCGTGTCTCGCGCGCGCGTGCTCGAGCTGGCGATCGAGGCGGTGATCGCCGGCGCGATCGCGGGCGCGCGCGTGGTGTTTCTCGACGTGCCGATCGTCACGCGCCTCGGCGGCGAGCTCGCGCGCGCGATCGCGACGGCTGCGAGCACGCTCTTCACCGTTCCACGCGCCGACGCGCGCACGCTCTCACGGCTCGTCGGGATCGAGATCTCCGAGCCGGTGGCCAGTGAACGCGCACGTGCGACGGCGGCGCTGGCGGAGAGGCTCTTCTCCGGCACGCGCGAGGCGACGCCGACGAGCACGCTCGAGACGATCGTGGCGCGCGGCGAGGCCGCCGAGTCCGCCGAGATCACGCGACGCGTGCTCGCGGCCGCGCGCGAAGGCACGCCGCTTCATCGCATCGCCATCGCGCTGCGAAAGCCGGAGCTGGCGCGCGCCTCGATCGAGGCGGCCTTTCGCGCCGCAGGCATCCCGCTCGCCCAGCGGCGCGGCGCACGTCGTCCCGATCCCAGCGGCCGCGCGCTGCTCGCGCTGCTCGCCTGTGCGAACGACGGGCTCTCGGCGCGATCGTTCTCGACCTATCTCTCGTTCGGCGTGCTCCCGCGCACGGAGTCGGGCGAGCCGCCGCCGACGAGCGCCAACGACGCCGCCCGCGTCGCCGACGACGAAGAAGACGAGTCGGACGACGAGGGCGCCACACCCGAGACGGTTCGCGCTCCACGCCAATGGGAGAGGCTCCTGGTCGAAGCGATCGTGATCGGTGGAGATCCGCAGCGCTGGCGACGACGGATCCGCGGGCTCTCGGCGGATCTGTCGCGACGCGCGGCCGAGCTCGATCGCATCGGAGGCGAGAGCAGCGGGCTTCGTCGAACGATGGACGAGCTCGCCGCGCTCGAGCGATTTGCGCTGCCGCTCCTCGACGATCTCGCCGCCCTTCCTGCGCGCGCTTCGCTCGCCGTCTATCGCGAGAAGGTCTCCGCGCTCGCTACCCGCGCGCTCGCACAGCCGGCGCGCGCGCTCGCAGCGATTGCCGAGCTGGCTCCACGCGCGCCCTCGGGAGAAGAGCTCACCCTCGCTGATCTCGCTCGCGTGCTCGCGCCACGCCTCGGCGCGATGGAAACGCGGCCTGCGTCGACCGGCGTACAGCTCGTGACGCCCGACGAGCTTCGCGGTGCGAGCTACGACCTCGTGATCATCCCGAGCCTGGCCGAGCGCGTGTTTCCCGCGCGCATGCCCGAAGATCCGCTGCTGCCGGACGGCACGCGCGCGGCTCTCTCGCCGGATCTCGAAGACGCCCACGCGCGCGCACAGAACGAGCGCCTCTTGTTGGCGATCGCCGTGGGCGCGGCCGAGCGTCGCGTGATCGCGCTCGCCTCGATCGCCACGGCCGATGCGCGCGCGCGCGTTCCCTCCGTCTACTTCGTGGAGCTGCTCGCTCAGAGCCTCGGGCGGGTCGCGTCGGGCGCCGACGTAGCCAGGGCGATGGCGCGCGCGGTGTCCGTCGTCGGGACCGCGGAGACAGCCGCGCGGTCCTCCGAGCGGGCGATCGCTCGCGCGCGCGAGCTCTCGACGCTCTCGCGCGAGGAGGCGAGAGGTCGCGCGAACGACGTCGTCGGTCGCAACCCGCTGCTGCGCACCGCGCTGGCGCGCGTGCATCGACGAGAGGTCGAACGTCTCGGCCCCTCGGACGGGCTCGTTCAGTCCAAGGCGCATGCACGAACGCCGCTCCTCGCCCACGATCCAGGCAAACGCCCGTACTCGGCGACGGCGCTCGAGAGCTTCGCCACCTGCCCGCTGCGCTTTCACCTCAAGTCGGTGCTCCGGCTCGAGCCCCAAGAGGAGCCCGTGCGGCTCGAAGAGCTCGATCCGCTCGTGCGCGGCTCGGTCACCCACGAGGCCCAGTTCCTCACGCTCTCGGCGCTCCGCGACGAAGGTGCGCTGCCGCTCTCGGAAGATCGGCTCGAGGCGACGCTCGCCACGTTCACCCGGGTGTTCACCGCGCTTCGCCGCGATCTGGTGGACCGACTCGTTCCGGCGATCCCGCGCGTGTTCCACGCCGAGCTCGATGCGATCGAGGCCGACCTGCGCGAGTGGCTGACGCTCCTCGGCCGCGAGACGGCGTGGCGACCGCAGCACTTCGAGCTCGCGTTCGGCCTGCCCGGACACGATGAGGGGCGCGACCCCGCGAGCCGCGGCGCGCCTGCAGCGCTCGACGAAGGCATCACGCTGCGCGGTGCCATCGATCTGGTGGAAGAGAACGTCGAGACCGGCGCGCTGCGCGCGACGGATCACAAGTCCGGCTCGAACTATCCGATCCGCGGGCGCAGCTCGCTCGTGGTGCGCGGTGGTCAGACGCTGCAGCCGGTTCTCTATGCGCTCGCGCTCGAGAAGCTGTTTCCGGGCAAGCCGATCACCGGCGGTCGCCTCTGGTACTGCACGACGAAGGGTGGATTTCAGGAACGAACGGTTCCGCTCGATGACGAGGCGCGTGCGGCGGCGCGCGAGCTCTCGCAGGCGATCACGCAAGCGCTCGCGAACGGCCTCTTGCCCGCGCTTCCGCTCGCGGGCGCGTGCGGGTTCTGCGACTACCGACGTGCGTGCGGCCCCGGCGCGGCGCGGCGCGCCGACAAGATTCCACGCGACAACGTGTTGGAACTTCTCTCGGGGCTCGTGGCCCTGCGGAAGCGCGCCTGATGCGAGACGCCGAAGCACGCGCACGCATCGAGAACGATCTCGATCGCTCGTTCCTCGTCGAGGCGGCGGCCGGCACCGGCAAGACGACGGCGCTCGTGGGCCGCATCGCGCGCCTGGTCGCCACGGGACGCGCGCGCATCACGCAGGTCGCCGCGATCACGTTCACCGAGCGCGCCTCGGGCGAGCTGGTGCTTCGCTTGCGCGAGAGGCTGGAAGTCGCGCGCGAGACGTGCACCGACGCGGGCGAGCGCAGGCGCCTCGAAGAAGCGCTGGCCGACTTCGAGGCAGCGTACGTCGGCACGATCCACGGCTTCTGCAGCGAGCTCTTGCGTGCGCGGCCGCTCGACGCGGGCGTCGATCCCTCGTTCACGATGCTCGCTGACGACGAGCAGGCCGCGCTGCTCGAGGAGACGAGCGATCGCTTCCTCGAGGAGGCCCTCTTGGATCCGCCCGAAGGAATCCGTCGCGCCCTCGCGCGTCCTCGCGAGTACGAGCCGCCTCCACCGCGAGCGCTCTTCACGCGCGAGATCAAGGAGCTCGCCGAGCACCGTGATCAAGATCCGCACTTGCGGCGCGACCCTTTCGATCGCGAGCGCGAGATCGAGGCGCTGCTCGCGCGCATGGAGTCCCTCGCGGCCATGGGGATCGCCGAGACCCGAGGCGACAAGCTCGCGGCTTTTCTCGACGAGCTGAGCGGATGGCTGGGCGGCCTCCGCGAGCACGAGCGCACCCACCCGCGCGACCACGATCTGATCGAGCACAAGCTCGTCGGGCTCGCGACGGCGAAGGATCTCGACTGGAGCGCGAGCGGCCGCGGCAAGCAGCTGGGCACACGACCTCGGGAAGAGGTTATGGCCGCACGTGATGCGCTCCGAGCTGCGCTGCAAGAGTTCCACTGGCGCGCCGACGCGGACCTCGCGTTCTGTCTCGCGCGCGACCTCGCGCCGGCCGTGCGCGACTACGAAGGACGAAAGCGTGCGCTCGGCGTGCTCGATCATCTCGATGCGCTCGTGCGTACACGCGAGCTGCTCGTGTCGAGCCGCGCCGCGCGTGTCGCGCTGCGTGAGCGCTTTCGTTTTCTGTTCGTGGACGAGGTGCAAGACGTCGACCCCGTGCAGAAGGACATCGTGCTCCTGCTGGCGGGCACCGATCCCGACGAGAACGATCCGGCGCGCGTGCGACCCAGGCCCGGCGCCCTCTATCTCGTCGGCGATCCCAAGCAGGCGATCTACGGATTCCGGCGCGCCGACCTCCGCACGTACCTGGCGCTCAAGAGCGCGCTCGTGCCCGCGCATGCCGAGACGCTGGAGCTCGGTGCGAGCTTCCGTCCGCGACCCGCGATCGCAGCGCTCGTGAACGCGGCGTTCGCGTCGGTGTTCGATGGATCCACCGGCCAGGCGAGCCACGTCCCGCTCGAGCCGCAGCGTCCCGCGATGCCCGACTTCCCGTCCGTGATCGCGCTGCCCACGCCGCGCGCCTCCGAGTGGAGAGGCAGCATCACGCGCAAGTCGGTGAACGAGTCTCTTCCGGGTGCGATCGCCTCGTTCGTGCGCTGGCTCCTCGACGAAAGCGGCCTCCGCGTCGAAGACCCGAGCACGCGTGCGCTCGTACCCATCGCCGCGCGTCACATCGGCATTCTCTTCAAGACGCTGAAGGACAACGGCGGATACGTCGCGCAGGCGCTCGAGCAGCACGGTGTCCCGCATGCGTTCGTCGCGCCCGACGCGTTCTTCGCGCGTGAGATCGTGGTCGCCGCGAGCTCACTCTGCTCGGCGATCGAGTGGCCCGACGACGCGCTCTCCGTCTACGCGACGCTGCGTGGCCCGCTCCTCGGGACCACCGACGCCGACTTGCTCGCCTATCGCGACGAAGTGGGGCCTCTGCATCCGCTCGCGCCCGCACGCAGCGAGGGGCTCGGCAAGGAGGCCCTCGTGATCCGAGACACGCTGGCCCTCCTCGGCGAGCTCCATCGCGGGCGCCACCTCCGCGCCATCGAGGCCACCCTCGGCGTGTTCCTCGAGCGCTGCGAGGCCGACGTGCTCCTCTTGTTGACGCAGCAGTCGGGCGAGGCGCGTGCGCTCGAACAGCTGCGTCAGATCGCGCGCCGAGCCGACGTGCGAGGCACACCCTTTCGTGATCTCGCGCGCTGGCTCGCGGAGCGCACGGACGACCCCAGCCTCGGCGGCGCCGACGTCGCGCCCGATCCCGAGCAGGCCGACGCGGTCTCGCTGCTCACGGTCCACGGCGCCAAGGGGCTCGAGTTTCCGGTGGTGGTGATCGCCGATCCCACGTCGCGGCCTCAGTGGCAGAGCGGGCCGAGCCGCTACGCGGATCCATCGCGAAACGTGCTGGTTCGTAAGCTCGCGCAGTTCATGCCGATCGAGATGCGCGAGAACCTCGCGACGGCGAGCGCGCTCGAGCTGGGCGAGGCCGCGCGCCTTCTCTACGTCGCGGCGACACGCGCGCGCGACGTGCTCGTGATTCCGACCGTCGGCCTGGGCGAGATCGAGGACTCCTGGATGGCACCGCTCGCACGCGCGCTCGTCCCGACGGATCCGCATGGCGCCGTGTCGGCGTTTCCATCGTTCCCGGCGTTCGGCGAGCGCTCGATGCTCGACGAGAACGCGAGAGGTCCGGGCGTGCGTCCCGGCCATCACGCCGCGCATCTCGGTGGCTGCGGCGTGACCTACTGGGATCCGCAGCACCTCTTGCGTCCGCTCCCACCTCGCGACCCGCGCGGGCAGACGCACCTCGTCGATCGCGTCGAGGGACGCTCGGCGATCGTCGAGGAGGGCGCGCACGAGGCCGAGCGCGTGCGTGCGATCCGCGAGGCCGAGCTGGGCAGCATCGACGTGTCGCCCGCGCGACGCGTGGCGCGCACTCCGACCGGAGCCATGATCGGTTCGGTCGCGGTCGTCGAGCTCGAGCTCGGTCCGCCAGCGGCCGAGGGCGCACGCTTCGCCCGGCTGGTGATGGCGTTGGCGCCGGAGCGCGAGCTCGATCTCGTCGTCGCCGCCGCGAGTCAGGCGCGCCTCCTCGGAGCGACCGACGCCGAGCGCGACGCCGCGGTCGCGACCCTCGAGCGCTTCCGCGCCCACCCCACGCTCGCTGCGCTGCGCGCGGACGCCGGCGCTCGATCGAACGTGCCCTACATGCTCGCGACGGACGCCGGTCCGGTGGTCTGGGGTCGCATCGCGCTCGTCGCGCCGAGCGGAGCCGAGCTCGCCATCGTCGGGATCGCCGTCGGCCCGGGCGCCGAGGCCGCGAGGATCGAGCTCGGCATCGCGGCGACGGCGCTCGAGCGCGCACGAGGTCAGCGGGTCCGCGCCTACCTCGCGGTCGCGCGCTGACCCTCGCCCGAGGAGAGGTTCGGCGCCCTTGCCGAGAACGCGCGCTTCTGTTGTCGTCGCGCGATGAGCCGCCTCGAGACCCGCACGAGCAAGAGGCTCGCGATCGGCCGATTCCATCCGCTCGGCGCGACCCCCGAGCCTCACGGGACGAACTTCGCGCTCTACAGCAAGCACGCGACGGAGGTCTTCCTGCTTCTGTTCGACGAGCCGAACGGCGCGCCGACCGACGTGATCGCGTTGCCGCATCGGACGCGCTTCGTCTTCCACACCTTCGTCGAGGGCGTTCGGCCCGGTCAGCTCTACGCCTATCGTGTTCGCGGGCCCCACGACCCGGCGCGCGGGCTGCGCTTCAACGAGCACAAGCTGCTCGTCGATCCCTACGCGAAGGCACTCACCGGCAAGCCGCGCAACGAGGCGAACCTCTTGCTCGGCTACGATGCCACGCTCGCTGCGCTGGACCTCTCGCTCGACACACGCGACGACGCGCACCTCGTCCCGAAGTCGATCGTGATCGACGACGCGTTCGACTGGAAGGACGACGCGCCGCCCGAGATCCCCCTCGAGCAGATGGTGATCTACGAGGTCCACACCAAGGGCTTCACCGCGCATCCCTCGTCGGGCGTTCGCTCGCCGGGGACCTACCGCGGGTTCATCGAGAAGATCCCGCACCTGGTCGAGCTCGGCATCAACGTCGTCGAGCTGCTGCCCATTCACGATCGGATGGTGGGCGACTTTCTGATCGAGAAAGACCTCACGAATTACTGGGGCTACGACACGCTCGCGTTCTTCGCGGTCGAGAGCGCCTATCGCACTGGCCCGCGTGCCGGCGACGAGGTCCGCGAGTTCAAGGAGCTCGTTCGAGCTCTCCACCACCACGGGATCGAGGTCATCCTCGACGTCGTCTACAACCACACCGCCGAGGGCAACGAGCGCGGGCCGACGATCTCGCTGCGCGGCGTGGACAACTCGACGTACTACGCGCTCACCGGATCACCGGAAGAGCCGGGCCGCTACTACATGAACTGGGCGGGCTGCGGGAACAGCCTCAACCTCTCCGACCCGCACGTGATCCGCTTCGTGATGGACTCGCTTCGCTACTGGGCCGAGGTGATGCACGTCGACGGATTCCGCTTCGACCTCGCGAGCGTTCTGGGCCGCGAGCAGGGCGTGTTCCATCGAGCCGCATCGTTCTTCGACGTGATCGCGCAGGACCCTACGCTCTCGCGCGTGAAGCTCATCGCCGAGCCCTGGGACCTCGCGACCTATCAGGTCGGGAACTTTCCCGTCGACTGGTCGGAGTGGAACGGCCGCTTCCGCGACACCGTGCGCAAGTTCGAGAAGGGTGACGGCGGCCAGGTCCCCGAGCTCGCGCAGCGATTGTCCGGCTCGAGCGATCTCTACGGAGACGACGGGCGTCATCCCTACAACACCGTCAACTTCGTCACCTGCCACGACGGCTTCACCCTCGCGGACCTCGTCAGCTACGGCCAGAAGGCGAACGCCGCGAACCTCGAGGACAACCGCGACGGGACCGACGACAACACGTCGTGGAACTCCGGCGCCGAGGGCCCGACCAGCGACCCCGAGATCCTCGCACTGCGCGCACGGAGAGCGCGGAACCTCGTCTGCCAGCTGCTCTTCGCGGCCGGCACGCCGATGCTGCTCGGTGGCGACGAGATGCTGCGCACGCAGCGCGGCAACAACAACGCGTACTGCCAGGACAACGAGATCAGCTGGCTCGACTGGACGCTGCTCGATCGCAACGCGGACTTCTTCGCGTTCGTGAAGCACGCCATCGCCTTCACGCGGCGCTACCCGGTGCTCCAGCGACGCACGTTCTTCTCGGGCGCCGACATCAACCAAGACGCGTTCGTCGATCTGCGCTGGTA
>JAYVCF010000082.1:0-15639 GCA_043750095.1 Deltaproteobacteria bacterium | reverse complement strand
CGCGAGCTCGGTGGGTGCGAGCGCGAGCTCCGCGAGGGCCTCGTCGATCGTGTGCGGCACCGGAATCCCGTGCGCGACGAGCCAAGGCTCGACCTGTCGATCGAGCGACTGCAGCTGCGCGGGCAGCTCGCGCGCGAACTGAACCACCTCGCGAACGATCGCCGGCAGCACGAGCAAGAGGAAGAGCGCGCCCACGAGCGCGAGGAGCGTCAGCACCACGAAGATCGCGGCCGCCCGCGGAACACCCGCGCGCTCGAAGCGATCCACGACGGGATCGAGGAGATAGGCGATGCCGAGCGAAAAGAAGATCGGCGAGAGGACGCCGCGCAGGACGTACAAAAGCAAGAACGAGAGCCCGACGAGCCCGACGAGCCCGAGCACCCGTATCCGCGGATCACCTCGGAGCGAACGTGCATCCTTCAGCTCGCCGATCGACATCGCACGCGCTCCTCCATCGCACCCCGACGGTCCGCCGCCCTTGTAACACGCAACGCGTGTACTCTTTCGGTCGGAGGCAACGCGCCGATGTTGAGGCTCGATTTCTACGTGCAGCATCTCGTCCGCCAGAGCGCGGCCGAGCTGCAGATTGGCTCCAACGAGCCCGTGCGCTTCAAGTTCTCGGACGGCGAGACGCGTCAATCGAACTCACCGATCGATCACGCGCAGGTGGTGCAGCTGGTCCAAGAGGCGGCGCCGCCCGCGGCGAGCGACGAGCTGCGGCGCACGCGAGGCACGAAGTTCCTCCACATCACCGAGGCGGGCCTGCGCGTCGATGTGACCGTGGATGCGCCGAAGCCTCAGGAGTGGCGTGTGACGGTTCGCGAGGCCGCCGCCGCGGGCGCTGCAGCGGCGGCTCCGATCGCGAGCAAGCCCGAGCCAGCACGCCCCGCGCCGATCCGGATGCAAGCGCCTGCTGCGAGCGCGCCGGCTCCCGTTGCGTCTCCGCCGGCCGCCGCGCCGGCACCGGTCGCAGTCGTCGCCAAGCCCGCGGCGGCACCGGAGCCCCCGACGGGCGCACCGAAAGTGAGCGCCGTCGCCGCGACCGGCACGCGCATCGAGCCCGTCCCGGGCGAGCCGCAGCTGAACCACTGGCTACGCATGATGGTCGCCGTCGGCGCGAGCGACCTGCACTGCTCGAGCGACACGCCGCCGCTCGTTCGGCGCCACGGCGAGATGACGGTCCTCTTCGATCGGGGCCCGGCGACGAACGAAGAGCTGCGTAGCGTGCTCATGGAGATCATCCCCGCACGCAACAAGGCGCAGTTCGACGAGTCCAACGACACGGACTTCGCGTACGCGATCGAGGGCGTCGCCCGCTTCCGCGCGAACTACTTCATGGATCGCAAAGGAGTCGGCGCGGTCTTCCGCCAGATCCCGTTCAAGATCCTGACGCCGGAGCAGCTGGGCGTCCCGCCCAAGGTGCTCGAGCTCTGCTACCTGTCGAAGGGCCTCGTTCTCGTCACCGGCCCGACGGGAAGCGGCAAGTCGACGACCCTCGCCGCGATGATCGACGTCGTGAACGAGAAGCGACACGACCACATCATCACGATCGAGGATCCGATCGAGTTCGTGCACCCGACCAAGAACTGCCTGGTGAACCAGCGCGAGGTCGGGGTCCACACCGCCGGCTTCAAGTCCGCGCTCCGCGCCGCCCTGCGCGAGGATCCCGACATCGTGCTCGTGGGCGAGATGCGCGACCTCGAGACGATCGCGATCGCCATCGAGACGGCCGAGACGGGCCACCTCGTGTTCGGAACGCTCCACACCACGAGTGCGCCCAGCACCGTCGACCGCATCATCGATCAGTTTCCGGCGGACCGGCAGGCACAGATTCGCACGATGCTCAGCGAGTCTCTCCGCGGCGTGGTCTCGCAGGTGCTCTGTAAGAAAAAGGGCGGCGGGCGTGTGGCCGCGTACGAGGTTCTGATCTCGACGGCGGCGTGCGCGAACCTCATCCGTGAGGGCAAGACGTACCAGCTGGCGAGCGTGATGCAGACGGGCCGCGCGCTCGGCATGCAGACGATGAACGATCACCTCTTCGAGCTGGTCCGCACCGACAAGGTCGAGCCGGAAGAGGCGTTCGTGAAGTCGAACGACAAGACGAGCTTCAAAGAGATGCTCAACAAGGCCAGCATCAAGCTCAACATGTGAGCGGAGCGCGCCGCGTCGCACGCGGGGGGCTCGCGCTGGTTCGGCGCCCCATGGCGAGCCCGGATCATGCGTGGATCGGCGCTCGCGTCAGTTCCGCCCCCCCCTCGTCGTCACGACCGCGGAGGACGGCGATGCCGTACAATCGTGATGCGATGTCTCGAACCGGACGCGGAAGAACGAACGCGGAGCGCCTGCCGCCCGTCGATGAGCGGCTCGTCATGCCCGGCTCGGACGCGGAGGTCCTCGAAGGGCGGGTCCTGATCGTGCCGGGCGCAGATCCGCCGCACGCCGAGCGGCACTTCGATCTCGCGTACGTGCTCGCGTCGCACGCCGCGGCGGGGTTTCGCGGAGCGCTCGACATGCTCACGCGGACGAGCTTGACCAGCGACTTCGCGCCGGACGCGAGCATCTATCCCGAGGGGCCGGACCCCGAGACCGGCGGTCGTCGGCTCGAGGTCCTCGCGTTCGAGGTGGTGTCCGAGCAGCGCCTCAGCGTCCCCACGAAGAAGGCACGCCAGCTCTCACGGCGCGGTGTGCGGCGCATCTTCGCGCTCGTCTTGAAGCGCAACCGCGCGCTCGAGTGGGACGCGTCGGCGACCGGTGCGCCCGCAGGCCGCTGGCGGCCGATGCACCCCGATGAGCTGATCGAGGATGTCTGCTTGGTGGCACCGCTCCCGGTGCGCGCGCTCCTCGACGGCGCGCGCCTCGACGAGACGGTGCTCACCGGCCTCGCCGCCCGGCGACCCGACCTGATGATCGCGCTCGCAGAGGCGGCCGAAGCACGCGGCGAAGCACGCGGCGAAGCACGCGGCGAAGTCCAGGGCCGCGCCAACGCGATGCGCGCGGCCATCCGTCAGCTTGCCACGGCCCTCGAGGTCGCACTCTCCGAAGCACGCGAGCGGACGCTCCGTGAGGCCGACGTCGAGGCGCTCGATCGCATCTTCACCTCGCTCGCCCGTCGCCGACGCTGGCCGCGCTGAGCTCCCGAAGCGTCGTCGCGGTCCTCGGGTCGGATGCCACACGGCCGTCCAAGCCGTGTGCGTGGTCGTAGGACCGCGTGTCCGCGCAGACACGCGCCCACGCTTCCACCTCGTGTTTTCGCGCGAATTCGCGGTGGCCACGCGCGTGCACTACCGGGCCTCGAAGGCGAGGACACGATGAGCAAGCGATGGATGAGCTGGATGGTGGTCGCGGCGATGACGTTCGGTGGCGCGGGCTTTCTGCTCGGAGGCGCCGTGCTCGGGGCGCATGCGGCGAGCGCGCCGTCCGTCGCGAGCACGGTCGCGTCGCGTCCGCTCGAGCACAGCACGCCCACGGCGCTCGCGACGACGACGCGCCCGACGCTTGCTCCGACCCCGAGCCTCGTGGTGCCGACGCGCCCGGCGCCCTCGCTCGTGACGGGCGAGCTCTCGATCCGGCGCATGCAGGTGACGAGCGGCATCGATGGCCGTGAGCCGATCGATCACCCGACCACGTTCGACGACGGCGAGGAGCGCGTGTACGCGTTCGTGGACGTGTCGAATCCCTCGGGCGAGCCGCGCGCGCTGCTCGTGACGTTCGAGAACGGCCAGCGCTCGACCGGTCACGTCACGCTCCAGATCCCCGCGCACAGCGCGCGTTTCCGCACCTGGGCGTGGACGCGCCTGTCGCGATCCCCCGGCGAGTGGACCGCCATGATCCGCGACGAAGACGGCGCGGTGCTCGCGAGCGACGAGTTCGAGATCCGCTGAGCGCAGCGCGCTCAGAGCGGGCAGAAGGGACCGCCGCCGGTGTCGCAGCGCGCTCGTCCACCGACGGCGTTGCAGTACCCGGCGGCGCAGTCCGCGCTCGTTCGACAGCCGTCGCGGTCGTAGCTGCAGACGAGACCCACGGGGATCGAGCAGCAGGGATCGAGCGCGATGACGCAGTGCCCGCCGACCTCCGCGGTGCAGTCCGCATCGTGGAAGCACGAGGCCGAGACGCAGGTCGCCACCGGAGCGAAGGTGCCCGCCGGCGCGCATACGCCATCGGTGCAGTCGGCGTTCGTCGCACACTCGTCGACGCCACACTCGTTGTTGGGCGCGCGGAAGACACCACCGCACGACGGGTGGATCGGACCGAGGAAACAGGTCCCCATCGCGCAGTCCGCACTGGTGCAGCACGCGTCCCCACGACCCGGTTCGCAACCGGTCGCAGGCACAGGCGCCACGCGACAGACGCGGTAGCCGCCGGGGACCAACGCAACACAGGTGCCGCCCGGGCAGTCCGCGTCGGTCAGGCAGTCGCCCATCGACGACGTTCCGGCATCGACGGTCGATCCGGCGTCGATCCCGGGTCCGCCTTCGCTCCCCGATCCGCTGTCGGTCCCGGGCGAGGCGTCGGCTCCGCTGTCGGTCCCGGATGCGGCGTCCACACGCGCGCCGCCATCGATCGCGCCGCCGGAGTCAGCGCCCCCGTCCGCCGTACCGCCGCCAGCAGTCCCGCAGCCAGCCACCACCAAGAAGCCGCAAGAGAAGCAGCAGAGCGTTCGTACAAGCATGGCCTGATCCTACACCCTTCCGCCGTTACGCCGACGATGCTGAGAGGTCGCGCGAGGTGGTACGGTCGGCTCGATGGCCTCACCGCTCACGACCGTGAAGCGGCTGCTCGAACGGCCCATGCGTCTGCCGCGCATGCGCGCCTACGTTCCGCAGCCCGACGACCCCGCGATCTTCTGGTTCAACGGCGAGCGCGAGGACATCGTGCGCGAGATCGTGCGGCGCCTCGAGGCCCGCCTCGGTCCGCCCGGCTCTGAGTGCAAGCCGCCGCTCGAGTACGTGCTCAACGAGTGCGCGAACGACGAAGCGCGCCGGCTGCACGCGCAGCGCGACGACGAGACCAAGCAGAGCCTCCGCTTCTGGCGCGGCATCATCAAGCGCGTCGGCAAGATGAGCGACGCCGACAAGCGCGCCATGTTCCACGACATCTGCGAGAAGATGGCCAAGGACGTCGCGGGCAACTTCGATCCGCGCGTCTACAAGTTCGCGACGCGCGTGGTGCCGCACGCGCTCACGGGCCTGCTCAAGCCCTCGAGCGTGCCGCGCGATCTCGCCTCGATCGGCAGTGGCCGCGCGAGCCCGGTCGATGATCTGATGACCACCGAGGGCGACATCGATCGCCTCAAGCGCCTCGGCAAGATCGGCACGCTGGTGTTCGTGCCGACGCATCTATCGAACCTCGACTCGGTGGTGCTCGGCTATGCGCTGATGCGCGACGACCTGCCGCCGGTCGTCTACGGCGCGGGCAAGAACCTCTTCAGCAACCCCATCGTCAGCTTCTTCATGCACAACCTCGGCGCGTACCGCGTCGATCGCCGCATCCGCGCGCAGCTCTACAAGGACGTGCTCAAGACGTACTCGTGCGTGATGATCGAGCGCGGCTATCACTCGCTCTTTTTTCCAGGCGGCACGCGAAGCCGCTCGGGCATGGTCGAGCGCAAGCTCAAGCTCGGGCTCGCAGGCACCGCCGTCGAGGCGTTCGCGAACAACCGCGTGCGCGGGATCGATCGTCCCGTTTTCTTCGTGCCGACCACGATCAACTACGCGCTCGTGCTCGAAGCCGAGACGCTGATCGAGGACTGGCTCAAGGAAGCCGGCAAGTCGCGCTACATCATCGAGGACGACGAGTTCTCTCAGCTCGATCGCTGGATCGCGTTCCTTCGCAAGCTCGGCGAGGTCGAGAGCCCGGCCGTGGTGCGCTTCGCCGATCCCATCGATCCCTTCGGGAACCCGGTGGACGACGAGGGCCGCTCCATCGCGCCCGACGGCCGCACCATCGATCCGGGCGGCTACGTCTCGTCGCGCGGAAAGGCCAGCGTCGACGCGCGACGCGATGCGGCCTACACGCGCGAGATGGGGCAGCACCTCGTGAAGGTGTACGAGCGCGAGACGGTGCTGATGGGCACCCAGCTCGTGTCGCACATCCTGTTTCGCCGGCTGGTGCGTGACACGCCCGGCGTCGATCTCTTCGGGCGGCTGCGGCACCGCGGCGAGATCACCATGCCGCGCGGCGAGGTCGTGCGCGAGCTCGGCCTCGCGCAGGAACGCCTCCGCGCGATGGAGGGCCGCAACGAAGTGCGCCTGAGCCAGGCGACGCGATCGCTCCTGCCCGACGAGCTGCTCGACCGCGTGCTCGCCGCGCTCTCGGGCTATCACCGCCGCACCATCGTCAGCCGCACCGACGACGGCTCGGTCGTGCTCGAAGACCCGACGATGCTCCTCTACTACCAGAACCGCGTCATCGCCTACGCCGAGCGCATCGCCGACGAAGGCACGCTCGCCGCCGCCCGCGAGATCGCGCGCATGGGGCACGCGTGATGGGCAAGCTCTCGGTCGGCATCGTCGGCGGCGGCAGCTTCGGGCTCGGCCTCGCGCGCGCCTGCGAGCGCGTGGGAAACGACGTCGTCATCCACTCGCGACGCAGCGCCGCCGTCCCGCGCAGTGAGCGCATCTCGGCCACCAGCGAGCTCGGCGACCTCGCGTCCTGCGATCTGATCATCGTCGCGGTTCCGTCCACGCACATCCGCGAGACGGCGCGCGCGCTCGGCCATCACGTCGACGGGCGACACCTCGTCGTCCACGTGAGCCGCGGCCTCGTCGGCGACGAGCTGCGCACGGTGTCTCAGATCCTTCGCGAAGAGACGGCCGTCCGCAGACTCGGATGCCTCGCGGGTCCACTCCACGCGCGCGCGCTCATCGAGGGGACGCCCGGCGGCGGCATCGTCGGCTCCTCGTTCACGGAGGTCGGTGATGCGGTGCGCGAAGCCATCGCGGGGCCGAGCATGCGCATCTACCAGACCGACGACGTGATCGGCGTCGAGCTCGCGTCGGCGCTCGTGGGCCTGCTCGCCCTCGCGCTCGGCTACGCGCAGCAGCTCGGATTCGGGCCCGGGGCGCTCTCGGTGATGATGACGCGCGGGATGGCGGAAGCGGCGCGCCTCGGCGTCTCGTTCGGCGCCGAAGAGCGCACGTTCTCGGGCATGGCGGGTGTCGGCGATCTCATGAGCGCCGCCTTCGGCGACGAGCGGCCCGAGGTGAAGCTCGGTCGCGCGCTCGGTCGCGGCGCCACGATGGAGCAAGCGGGGCGCGAGGCCAACGCCACCATCGAAGGCGTCGCCATCGCGCGTCGCATGCAGCGCCACTCGGCACGCCGCGCGCTCGAGACGCCGATCACCGACGTGCTCGCCGAGATCCTCGACGGGCAGCTCGCACCGGGAGACGCGCTCGCTCGCCTCATGGCGCGTCGCGTCCATCGCGAATGAAAATCGCGTCTTCGACGCCTCGGGCATGCGAATGAAGATCGGATGAAGCCGCACGACTTCAGCCCAGGCGCGCCCGAGCGGCCGCGCAAGAAGCGGCGGCGGCATCCGAGCCAGGGGATGAAACCGCTCGCGGACCTCGTCCCCAACGCGCTGCCGCGCACGCAGCCCGCACACGCGAAGCTCGCACGGCTGGTCGCGCTCTGGGAGCGAAGCGTGCCGCCGCGCGTGGCGCGAGAGGTCGTGCCCGTTCGGTTTCGCGATGGCGTGCTGCATCTGCACACGCGCTCGAGCGTCTGGGCCCAAGAGGTGAGCCTGATGGGCCCCAAGCTCGTCGAGCACATGCGCGCGCGCGATCCGCACATGCCCGTGCAGAAGCTCGCGCCGCGCGTCGGACCGATGCCCGAGCGCGTTCCGATCGAGCCCGAGCCGGCGCCGCTCGCGATCACGCCGCTCGCTCTCTCCGAGCTACCCGCCGAGGTACGCGACGCGCTCGAGAAGATCTCCGATGCGGACCTGCGGCGCTCGCTGACCGATGCTGCCCGCGTCGCGCTGGCCCCCGTTCCAGAAAACGCCGCTGCCCAGATCAAGAAAGGCCGGACTCGCGCGTACCATCAGGCGTGAGGTCGTGGATCTCGGACGGTGCCCTCGTGCTCTTGCTCGCAATCGCCGCCATCGGTGGTCGCGCCGCGGCCCAGCCGCCGCTCCCGCCGCCCTGGCAAGCCACCGTCGATCCGCCGCCGGAGCGCTACCAGCCACACGAGACGCACCCGCTCGATCCGAGCATCGCGTGGGACCCCGACCGCGCGCTGACGGACGCCGCGCAGCAAGCCTCGCCCGGACCGCGACGCGTGCTCGAGACGACGCACGCGATGATCGACGACTCCACCGTGGTGCGCGGCTCCTGCTTCGACTGGGTCGATGCCGTCTATCAGCGCGCGGGCGGCCGCCAGCACGACGTCTTCCACGGCCCGCACACCGGCCCCTTCGCAGAGACTCCCGCGCTTCAGCCGGGCGACTGGGTCTTCTTCATCAACCACAACTGGGGCGACGACACGCACAGCGCGATCTTCGTGGGCTGGATGGATGAGGGCTCGAGCGTCGCGATGATGGTCAGCTACGCCGGCGGCCACCGCGACGAGCCCGGCCGCTTCGGCGAGTACGAGCTCTCGAGCGTGTTCCGCATCGTGCGCATGGAGGACGAGCCGCCGCGCGCGCCCGCGCGTCTCGCTCCGAGGAGTTCGCGACCGACGGCGCGGCATGCTGCGCGAACACCCCGACGACGGTGATGCGCGAGTGCGCCCGCGCGTTGACACCACGCCGGACGTTCACGAGGCGTTTCGAACCACCGATCGTGCTTCGACCCATGAATTTCGACGTGGCACGAGCACTGCTCTAAGGAGCGCATGCGTCGCTGGCTGTCCATTCTGGTTCTCACCCTTCCCCTCGCGCTGGCCGCCTCGCTCGCGGCTCCAGCTCCTGCGCGTGCCGACTTCATCCTCGGTGTGTCGGTCGAAGGCGGCGGCCTGGTGGGTCCGCAGCAGGCGGCGATGGGCGGCGTGAGCCTGCGCCTCGGGCTCGACGTCAGCGGCCCTCTCTCGATCTTTCTTCAGAGCCAGGGCTTCATCGGTCGGCTCACGAGCGGTCCCCAGGGCGGCTCGGCCCAAGGCCTGATGTGGAACTCGGTGATCGCCGACCTGCACTTCGGTCCCGTTCACGTGGGCGTCGGGCCCTCGCTCGACTTCGCCTGGGGCTGCACGCAGGGCGGACCGAGCGACGGCTGCATCCATGGCGCGCCGCTCTTCGGCATCGACGGGCGCCTCGCGCTCCAGTTCGATCACTTCGTCGCGTCGGTCGACGTGCATCCCACGTTCATCGACGGCGACATCTCGACCGGCATCGTGGGTGGGCTCGGCTGGCAGTTGTGAGCGCCCGAGCCAATTGGCCATCGGCCCTGTCTCTGATCGACACTAGCGGAACCATGCGCCTCACCCTCCTCGCACTCCTCGTCGCGCTCGCTGCACCCGCCGCCGCGAGCGCACAGCTCACGGTCGTCTCGAGCACACCCCACGCGGCGACCGCCACGACGCCGGCCACGACCGAGCTGACGGTGGACGGAGACCTCGGCGTCGCGACCGCGATGCTCAGCGCCAACGCCGACGCGCAGCTCCGCACGGCCGCGCCGCAGGTGTACGCGCCGATCGATCTCGGCATCGTGCGCTACCACGACACCGTCACCATCGTGGACTCCATCACCTGGCGCCGCGCATCGGAGACCGAGCTCGGCGTGACCGTTCGCGCGCACGTTCGCGCCGCGCAAGAGCACCGCGGCCTCACGCTGAGCTGGATCCAGGACGGCGTCGTCTCGCTCGCGATCGTCACGCTCGAGGCCCGCGTCCGCGCCGACTTCACGGCGGGCGGCGGCGTTCACATCGTGGTCCTCGGCGACAGCGTCACCGTCTCGCCGCAGCTGACCGGGCTCTCGTCCCTCGGCGAGCAGGCGGTTCCGCTCCACGGCGAGCAGCTCGGCGACCGCACCATCGACGAGAACCCGTTCGCCAGCCGTCACGTCCGCGCGACGGCGATGGTGATCACGAGCGTGGAGGCCACGACGGCCCACGCGCGGATCACCGCCGTACCCGCGACCTAGCGGCGGGTCAGAAGCGGCTGGAGAGCATCGCGCAGACCGGACTGCCCGGGCAGCAGAGGTCGAACCCGCCCGCGATCTGATCGGTGTGCACGCAGACGTGGGGCGCGCCCGCGTGCGCTGGGTAGTAGTACGCCCAGAAGAAGCACATCTCTGCCGTCGCCGACTCGCCGAAGCCCACGGCCGTGTTCGTGGGGTTGTTCCACTCGCAGGTGAAGTTGAAGCCGCCGTTGGCGGGAAGCACGAAGGGCGGATCCGAGACGACCACATCCGGCTCCTGCCAGCTCCAGCTCGGGACGTTGTAGACGTCCGTGAACGGCCCGGCGCGGACTCCCGTCTGGATGATCACGTTCGTACCGAGCTGGTGGGTGTGTCCGGTGAGGGCGAAGAAGTGCGCGCCCGAGAAGCGCGAGTCGAGCCGGTAGAACGTCGGTCCGAGCGTGGCGGTCGAGTGCGCCGGCACGTTCACGTCGGGGTTGCCGATGAAGAGGAAGTCCGCCTCGTCGGTGTACGTCGCGGCCGGGCAGAGCGTCGCGGTCGGCGAGACGTCGACGGCCGTGCCCGTGAGGTTGATGTAGTGCAACTCGAGGCGCATGAGCTGATGCGCCGGGAGCGTGTAGGCGACGCCCGGGGGGAGCGTGAGCGTCTCGTCGGCGCGCTGCGTGATCATGAGCGGCGAGCCGCTGTCGGCCGAGAGCGTATCCACGAACGGCGTGCAGTCGAAGGGTGTGGTCGTCTCGGTCGCGGTCGCGCTCGCGCGGTACACGATGAAGTGGTGCGAGGCCTCCGGAAGCACGTTGTGGATCGAGCCGACGTGCAACGGCAGGTCGTTGCCGAGGTCCAGGATCACGCACTGCGTGTTCTCCATTCCGCCGGTGACGTGGACGCTCGGGAACGTCAGCGTGCGGCAGTCCGTCGAGAACGGCCCTGCGTCGTACACCGCGGCGTCGTGGGGCGTGACGGTGCCCGTGTCGTCCGCGGGGGTCGCCGCGTCCTCACCGGGATTCGTGGTCCCCGTGTCTCGGCCCGGTTGCGTCGTGGCGTTGTTGCACCCCACGGCGAGCGCGAGAGCACAACACAAGCCCAGAGCGCGAAAAGTCAGTGACGGCATGGAACCTCCGAGACGCGCGAGAAGGGATGAAGCTCGGTGAAGCCTACACCCGTTGCGCCGCGCGCGGTCCCCGTTCGACGCGCGCGACGTGCGCCTTCCCACGGCCTCGGGCCGCGTGCATGATCCCGCCGATGCCCCGCGCGCTCGTCGTCGACGACGAGGAGAACATTCGACTGGTCCTTCGCACGCTGCTCCGCAAGCAGGGCTACGAAGTGGAAGTGCGGGCGAGCGGCGAGCAGGCGCTCCAGGCGCTGACGGACGGCTTCCTGCCGGACTTCGTGATCGCCGACGTGCGGATGCCGGGCATGACGGGGATCGAGCTGACGGCCGAGCTCAAGCGGCGCGGCTCGGAGGCGGTCGTCATCGTGATGAGCGCCTACGGCTCCGTCGATCTGGCGATCGAGGCCATGAAGGCGGGCGCGTACGACTACGTCCCCAAGCCCTTCAAGCAGGACGAGATGCTCCTCGCGCTGCGCAAGGCCGAGGAGCGAGAGCAACTGCGTCGCGAGGTGCGAGCGCTCAAGCAGGTCGTCGAAGATCGCTCGCGCTTCGGCGGCATGCTCGGCCAGGGCGCGACGATGACGCGCCTCTTCCGCACCATCGAGAAGGTCGCCGAGTACACGACGACCGTGCTCGTCCTGGGCGAGAGCGGCACGGGCAAGGAGCTCGTGGCGCGCGCGCTGCACAACGCCAGCCCGCGCAAGAACGAGGCGTTCATCGCCATCAACTGCGGCGCCATCCCCGAGGCGCTGCTCGAGAGCGAGCTCTTCGGCCACAAGCGCGGGGCGTTCACCGACGCCAATGCCGACAAGATGGGCCTCTTCGAGGCGGCCGACCGCGGCACGCTCTTCCTCGACGAGATCGCCGAGCTCCCGCAGAAGCTCCAGGTGAAGCTCCTCCGGGTGCTCCAAGAAGGGCAGATTCGCCGCGTCGGCGAGACCAAGGATCGCAGCGTGGACGTGCGCCTCATCGCCGCCACGCTCCGCGACCTGCGCAAGGACGTTCAAGACGGCCGCTTCCGCGAGGACCTCTTCTATCGCATCAACGTGCTGCCCCTCGATGTGCCGCCGCTGCGCGATCGCAAAGAGGACATCCCCTTCCTCGTGGAGCACTTCGTCGCGCGCAACAACGTGCGCCTCAAGACCCACGTGCGCGCGTTCACGCCCGCGGCGATGAAGCTCCTCCTCGCGTACTCGTTCCCCGGCAACGTGCGTGAGCTCGAGAACCTCGTCGAGCGATCGATGGTGCTCGCCGAGACGGACATGATCGACGAGGCCGACCTGCCCGAGCGGCTCCGCACGCCGACCGATCCCGTGCTGCGCACGCTCGGCTCGGGCGAGCTCTCCATCAAGAAGACGGCGCGCTACATCGAAGAGACGCTGATCCGAAAGGCGCTCGAGAAGACCGGCGGCAACCGAACAGCGGCGGCGAAGATCCTGGAGATCAGCCACCGCGCGCTGCTCTACAAGCTCAAGGACTACGGCATCAAGTAGGCCTCGCGCTCAGTTCTCCGGCTCAGTTCGTGATCGGCGCGTGCGCGCAGTCGATCGTGGAGGTGTCGTAGCGCGTGCCGCCGTCCACCATCTCGAAGTCGCTCGGCTGGATGCTCTCGAGATCACGCGGCATGAGGCCGGTGCCCATCACGGTGTCCCACTTCGCGGTCGTTCGCTCGTCGTCCTCCGCGGTGAGCGCGATGTTGCCGCCGTCCGACAGGATCATCCCGTAGTCGTGCATCGCCTGCGCGACCACGCGCGCCGCATCGTTGGGCAGCCCGGCGAGAACCGCAGCGAGTCGATCGTCGCGGATGCGCAGCCGCGCGCCGTAGGGCACCGAGTTCGCCGCCGACGTGTGACCCGTCGCGTGCGTCGCGGGGTGCACGAAGGTGTTGTTCTCGATGATGTTGTTGGGAAGGATGAAGCGGATCGCGTGATCGATGTGACCGGCCGCGACCTCGTCGGCGTCGAAGAGCATGGCCGCGATCGGGAAGCCGCCTGCATCGGCGCTCGTGCAACCCTGGCCACGACCGTCGGCGGGCGGGACCGCGGACGTGTCCCAGACGGACAGGCAGCCGCCGTTGAAGACGCCGCCCACGATGTTCACGCGCCACTGCTCGTAGAGTCGATTCGCGCTCGGCACGATCACGATGAGGTGGCAGTCACCATCGCTCACGCACGCGTAGCCCGTCTCGCCCTCGATGTGACCGCCGGCGGGGATCGGCACGGGCGCGCTGTCGCAGTCCGGTGAGTAGAAGTCGCCCGTCTGCGTGAAGGCCATGCGCGGCGAGCCACCGTCGTCGCACATCACGTGGATCGAGTAGTCGATCTGCATGCGGCCCGAGCCCCAGCCGTGCGCGTCGAGCGCAGCGATGATCGCATCGGACTGGCTGTCCACGGCCATGCCGGTGGCGCGCTGGTTCCATGCGGCGCCGGCAGGAAAGAGCGGACGCGCACAGGTCGAGGTGTGCGGGCCCGAGTCCGCGAGCGGCCCCGTGTCCGGAAGTGGTCCCGTGTCGGGACGCGGCCCGGTGTCGGGAAGCGGCCCGACATCCATGTGCGTGCCGGTGTCGTGACCGCCGCCGCCAGAGTCACCGCCCGTCGTCGTTCCGCCGCCGCAGCCCGCGATAGCGAACATGCCGGCCGCCGTCAGGCCCACCCAAGTGCTCTTGTGCATGACGAGCACGGTAACGCCGCGCGCGTCGTGACTGCAAACGCAGCCGGGGCCCTCAGCCGCCGAGGAGCTTCTTGAAGAAGCCGAAGGCTCCGCCGCCCGACATCGCGGCGACGTCGTCTTCGTCTTCTTTGCCGAGCGGGCCTGCCGATGCGGCCGCCAGCTGCGCTTCGGCCTGCACCTGTTGATCGGTGGGCGGGGGCGCGAGCGAGATGGGCCTCGCGACGGGCGCCGGCATGGGCGCGGCCTTCATCGCCGGGATCACCACCGGTGGCGCGCCAGGCGATGCGCCAGGACGAACCGAGCCGAAGTCGCGTGCGACCTTGCCGAGCAGCGCTTGCGCGAAGTCGTTGGCCTTCTGCGCGTCATCCGCCTTCTTCTGCGAGCCGAAGTCGTGCTCGAGCTGCGCCAAGAGATCGTTGGCGAGCTGGGTGGGCTTGTGAACGGCGAAGTCCGTCTGGAGCTTCTGGATCAGGTCCTGACCGACCTGGGCGGCCCCCGGGTTCGGCGCGGCGCTCTTTCGTGAATCGTCCGGCATGAGGCACCCCGCTCGAAGAGAGTTCGTCGAAGGACGCTCGTCCCTCAGCGTACCGCACGTGGCGACCCGGATCGAATGCGTTTCGCGCCCTTGCAGCGGCAAGGGTCTCCTCGTAGGTTCCGCGCCTCAATCGGTACGAGAGGCACGCGTCGATGGATATCCAGGAGAGGCTCACCGCGTTCGCGATGCTCGGAGCTGGGTGGGTCATGTACCTGCTCGTGGCGCTCTCGATCCTCGGGCTCACGATCATTCTCGACCGCACCTATTACTTCATCGTCACCCGCGAGGACGTGGTGGCCCTGAAGGCCAAGTTGCTCGCGAGCTTGCGCGTCGGTGACGTAGACGGCGCGCGCGCCTCGATGCGCGCTTCGCGCTCGGCGGAGGCGGCCATCGTCCTGGCGGGGCTCGACGCAGTGGACGACGGCGCGGCCTCGGCCGAAGAGCGGATGTCCGGCGAAGCCACGCTGAAGAAGCTCGACATGGAGCGCAACCTCGCGTTCCTCGGGACCGTCGGCAACAACGCACCCTTCGTCGGCCTCGCCGGCACCGTCATCGGCATCGTGCGCTCGTTCCATGAGCTCGAGTCGAGCGGCGGACAGGTCTCGGCCGGCCTCATGGCTCAGATCGGCGAGGCGCTCGTCGCCACGCTCATCGGCCTCTTGGTCGCCCTTCCGGCGGTCGCCTTCTTCAACCTGTTCCAGCGCCTGATCCGGGGCCGCGTCGTGCGTGGCGAGGCGATGGGCAAGGATGTCCTGGCCTACCTGAAGTCCAAGCGCACGCTCTCGGAGCGCGTCGCCGAGGCGGCCAAGCCCGCCGAGCCGAAGTCGGGATCGCCCGCGAAGAAGACCGAGGCAGCCAAGGCCAAGGCCACTCCGAAGGCTTCACCTCCGTCGCCCTCCACCGACGATGGCGACGACGGCGAGGAAGAAGCGAGCGGAGCGAGCTGAGCGATGGCGGGCGGAGGCGCGAGAGACGAAGACGACATGATCACGGCGATCAACGTGACGCCGTTGGTCGACGTCGTGCTGGTGCTCCTCATCATCCTGATGGTCACCGCGAGCTACATCGTCTCCAAGAGCATCCCGATGGATCTGCCCAACGCGGCGAGCGGCGAGGCGACGCCGCCTCGCTCGATCAGCATCTCGATCGATCGCGAGGGCGCGCTCTACCTCGACGCCGAGCCCACCGACGAGGCGCGGCTCCGCGCTGCGGTGCGCACGTACGTCGCCGAGGTCACCGAGGCGGAGGCG
>JAYVCF010000081.1:0-7689 GCA_043750095.1 Deltaproteobacteria bacterium | reverse complement strand
TGTCAAAGATCGAGGCGCCGGACGCACATCCTGCCCGGCGCCTCTCGTTACCCGAAGCGGTACCAGCGCAGCCGTCCGTCGAAGTACTCGACGCGACCTCGCGACGCGCGCGGGCGCGCGATGCCGAGATGGACTTCGTCGGGCGTGAGCCCGCCGTACGACGAGTGCGGCCGGTCGCGGTTGTAGAAGACGACGAAATCGGCGCAGAAGCGATCGATCTGGCGGACGCTCGCGAAGAGCCAGATGTGCGCGAACACGGTCGACTTGAACGTGCGGAACACGCGCTCGATCCGACCGTTCGTCCACGGATGCGCGGGGCGCGTGGTTGCATGATCGACGCCGCGCTCGACGAGGAACGCCTCGGTCGCGAACGACGTGAGGTTCGAGCCGTTGTCGGTCAGCAACCGATCCGGTGCGCCGTGACGATCGAACGCACGGCCGAGCACGCCGATCACCTCGGCCGACGTCGGCGCGAGCACGCGCTCGAGCGCGACGATGCGACTGCCGTGGTAGTCGACGACGCCGAGGATCCAGATCGGGAAGAAGCCGAGCAGCCAGACGAGCGTGAGGTCGGCGCCCCAGAGCTCCCGCGGTCGCATGACGCGGATGCGGCGACGAGCGCGGCCACGCTCCCGTCTGAGCTCGGCGATGACGGCGCCGTGGCGGATCAAGATCTTGCGGATGGTCTCGCGCGCGAGCCGAAAGCCACGCACCCGCCGCACGAGCTGATTGAGCTGGCCCGCGCCGAGCTGCGGATGCTCGACATGCAGACGCGCGATCTCGTCCTCGACGTGCGGCGGCACGCGATTCCACGGCGTGCGACCGCGGCCGCAGCTTCGGAAACGGCGTGTGCCCACGCCCTGCCAACGCGAGAGCAGTCGGCTCAGCGAGCCGAGCGGACGACGCGCATGCCTGTCGGCCCAGCGACGGTGGTCGTCGATCGCGATGGCGAGCCGGAGGCAGCACCAGATGATGCGATCGCAGACGCCGACGTAGAACGACAGGTACGAGAGCATCGAGCGATCGTAGAGGTGTTCACGCGTCAGAAGAGCGGTGCGCCGCTGGGCGCGGCGCGTGTTCCCGCGCGGCCGGCGCCCCGATGCTGCCGCGAACACCCCAGAAGCTCGGGTGACCCGTGCTCTCGGCACGGGCAGGTGCCCCGGCCGGCAGCAGTCGTTGTAATCGCAACCTTCCCTTGGCCCCGAGCGCGTGTCCGGCTACCCTCCGGCGGCGATGTTGTTGCGCTTGTTGGGGCTCCCGGAGACGCCCGCGAACCTGTTCCTCCTGCTCGTCGTGGGCGGGATGGTCATGTACTTCTCGGTGAGCGGCCTGAGCTACCTCATCTTCTTCGTATGGGGGAAGAAGCGCTTCCACCCCAACTACAAGGCGAAGCCCGAGGAGCTGAAGTCGCAGATGCGGTGGGGCGTGTACGGCGTGCTCGGCAACGCCGTGATGACCGCACCGCTTCACTGGCTGATCGCGAACGGCTACAGCCAGGCCTACTGGGATCCGCTGGAGCGGGGACTCCCCTACCTCGCGCTTTCGTTCGTCCTCTATCTCGCGTTCACCGAGACGTGCATCTACTGGATCCACCGCGCGCTCCACACGCCGTTCTTGTTCCGCATGTTCCACAAGCCGCACCACAAGTGGCGCGCGACCACGAGCTGGGCCTCGATGGCGTTCCATCCGATGGACAGCTTCGCGCAGGCGCTGCCGCATCACCTCGCGCTCTTCCTGTTCCCGGTGAACGTGTACCTGTATCTGGTGATGCTGAGCTTCGTGATGCTCTGGTCGGTGATGATCCACGACCGCGTCTCGATCGTGAAGGTCAACTTCATCAACTACACGGGCCACCACACGCTCCATCACTGGTTCTTCACGTGCAACTACGGCCAGTTCTTCACGTTCTGGGATCGCGCGATGGGCACCTGGCGTGATCCGGAGGTCGCCGCGAACGACGGCTCCGTTCCGGAAGGCGTGCTGCGCTGAGCGCCTGAGTCAGCCCAGACCGAGCGCGCGCTCGATCATCCAGAAGCCCGCGAGCAGCGCGATCACCACGGAGCCGCCGCGCACGACCCAGGCGCGGTAGCCCGGCTGCCTCGCCATCCACTCGAGCGGGCCGATCGCGATCAGGACGCAGCCGAGCTGCGCGATCTCGATGCCCACGTTGAACGAGAGCAGCGAGAGCACGCGCGCGCGGGACGGCAGGCCGAGGTCGGCGAGCACGCTCGAGAAGCCGAAGCCGTGGATGAGCCCGAACCCGAGCGCGAGCCAGGGCATCTGCTTGCGCGACTCGGGCCGCACGATGTTGATGATCGCGACCACGACGATCGAGCCCGCGATCACGCTCTCGACCAGCCGCGCGGGCAACACCACCACGCCCATGGCCGCGATGATCAGCGTGACGCTGTGGCCGAGCGTGAACGCGGTAACGACGAACGCGATGTCCTTGAGCGCGGCGCGGCGCCCACGCTTGGCGGCGAGCTCGCCCGTGGTGAGCAGCAGCGAGAGCAAGAAGAGGAGGTGGTCGTAGCCCGTGAGGAGGTGCATCACGCCCTCCCAGACGAACTGGCCGAGGAGGCTGGCCATGCTCGCGGGCTGGCCGAGCGCGGCGGTCTGGCGGCCCACGCGCAGCACGCGCGTCTCGGTCCCGGTGCCGAAGCGCTCGCGCACGAACGACTCGTGCTGCGCGTCGTTGGCGAAGATGGTGTCGTCGTGAAGGACGAGCGCGGTGGCCGGCGCAGGACAGCGGTAGCCGATCTCGACCTCGAGCCGCGGCGCATCCGCTGAGCTCGCGCGCGTGATGGGGCCGAGCGTGGTCTCGCAGCGACCGCCCGCGCCCTCGAGCCAGATCCCCGCGAGCAACCAGGCGTGGATCCGATCGGTCTCCGCGAGCACGGCGGCCTGGTCGGCGTCCTCGCCCATCCCGAGCTCCATCGCGGCGTCCACGATCTCGAGGTCGGCGGTGACGTGCGCCCCGTCTTCGGTGGGCTCGACGATCAGGTACGTCGCGCTCCCGCGATGTGCGGACGCGTCGCTGGCGATCAGCAGCACGGCGAGCAGGAGCGGAATGGCGAAGCGCAAAGCGGCCGGAGACTAGTACGGCGCGGCGCCGCCGTGCGATCTCGCGGTGGGCCATCTGGACGTCGGTCCGCAGCGGCGTTACAAGCGCGCGCGATGCATCCCCCTCAAGACGACGACGACGGGGACGACCACTTCCACGACGAGTGCGGCATCTTCGCCATCTGGGGCGCGAAGGAGGCCTCGAACCTCGCGTACCTCGGCCTGCACGCGCTCCAGCACCGTGGGCAAGAGAGCGCGGGCATCGTGTCGAGCGACGGCGGGCGCCTCTTCGCGCATCGCGCGCTCGGCTTGGTGCAGGACTGCTTCTCGCAGACGACGCTCGAGAATCTCCCGGGCCAGCGCGCGATCGGCCACGTGCGCTACTCCACGGCAGGCGGCGGCGGGATCAAGAACGCGCAGCCGATCGCCGTCGACTATGCCGCTGGCTCGATCGCGGTCGGTCACAACGGGAACTTCACCAACTTCGAGGACGTGCGGCGCCGTCTCGAGGAAGCGGGCTCGATCTTCCAGAGCACGAGCGACACCGAGGTGCTCGTGCACCTCATCGCGCGAAGCCGCGCCGAGAAGACCGTGGACCGCGTCGCCGACGCGCTGCGCGAGATGGAAGGCGCCTACTCCGTCGTCGTGATCACCAACGACGAGCTCGTCGTGGCGCGCGATCCGCACGGCTTCCGACCGCTCTGCATGGGCAAGCTGCGTCAGGACGGCAATGTCGCCACCGTGTTCGCGTCCGAGCCGGTGGCCTTCGAGCTCATCGGCGCCGAGCACGAGCGCGACCTCGAGCCCGGCGAGCTGATCGTGATCGATCGCGAGGGCCTGCGCTCGCTGCGGCCCTTCGAGATGCGCCCGAAGAAGATGTGCATCTTCGAGTACGTCTACTTCGCGCGCCCGGACTCGACGCTCGAGGGCGTGAACGTGTACGAGGCACGCAAGCGCCTGGGCGCGATCCTCGCGGAGGAGCAGCCCGCTCCCGCCGACGTGGTGATCGCCGTGCCCGACAGCGGCGTGGCCTCGGCGATGGGCTACGCGAACAAGCTCGGCCTTCCCTTCGAGCTCGGCCTGATGCGCAGCCACTACGTCGGCCGTACGTTCATCGAGCCCGCGCAGTCGATCCGCCACTTCGGCGTGAAGCTCAAGCTCTCGCCCGTGCGCCCGGTCCTCGAGGGCAAGCGCGTCGCCGTCATCGACGACTCGATCGTGCGCGGCACCACGTCGCGCAAGATCGTGAAGATGCTGCGCGACGCCGGCGCCAAGGAGGTGCACCTGCGCATCGCCAGCCCGCCCACGCGCTGGCCTTGTTTCTACGGCATCGACACGCCCTCGCGCAGCGAGCTCATCGCATCGACCCACAGCCCGAGCGAGATCGCCAAGTACGTCACCAGCAACAGCGTCGGCTACCTCAGCGTCGAGGGCCTGCATCGCGCGGTCAGCGGCGCGAGCACCATGGTGGGCCACTGCGACGCCTGCTTCACCGGCGCGTACCCCGTGGCGCTCACGCCCGACGCGCGCAACGGAAAGCGGAGCCTGCCGCTCGCGACGCTCTAGCTGGGATCACGACAGGAGTGCCCGGCTCGCCGGGCCGACACAATTGTGTCGCGTCCGCTCCGCGGACGACTCCGGTCGGGATCACTCCTCGTCGGGAACGCCGCCGCCGCTGGCCGCGATGTCGCTGCTCTTGATCTTGCCCGCGTCCATGCCCGACGCGCGCTTGGTCATCGTCGCCATCAGCTCGTCGAGGCTGGGCGGGTCGCCCTTGATGAATCGAAGCGGATTGATCCGGCCGACCACGAACGCGCGCAGGTACGGGCTGGTGAGCCCCACTTCCTTCAGGCGCGCGATGGCGCCGTCCACCGCTTCGTCGAGCACCAGCACGAGCCCCGCGCGACGCTTGCGCTCTTCGATCGCCTCGAGGAGCGTGCCGCCGATCCAGGCATCGACCTTCTTCAACACCGAGACGTACGCGCCGCCCGACAAGCGGGGCTTGCCCTCGTAGGCGAAGCCGATGGTGACCAGGGCCGGCTCCTCGAGCTCGACCTCGAAGTCCTTCTCGCCTCCGGGCGCCCACGTCGCGAGATCGACGACCAGGCGTCGCACCTCGATCGCGCGCTCGCGCAGGTTGTGCGCCTTCTCGATGTTCAGCGCGAGGATCTGATAGGCGACCTTGCGCTCGGGGACGAGCAGCGCGACGATCGATCGCGCGCCCAGCTCGCGCATCACCGTGAGGCGATGGTTGCCGTTCGGCGTGAGGAACGTGCCCTCCTCGCTCAGCATCGCGATGACCGGATCGAGGAAGCGCTGCGTCTTGCCGATGGCGAACGAGAGCTTCTTCACGTGCGCAGGCGACACGTCACGCTGGAACGGCGTGGGCGCGATCTTGTTGATGGGGAGCGAGGCGAGCAGCAGCGGATGCCCCCCGAGCGGGTCCTTCCACGCGCCGATGCACGCGCCCGCTGCCTTGCCCACCGCCGCGACCAGCGTCGCGAGCGCCGGGTCGTCGATGCCGATGGGCAGCTCGGAGGCCTCGATTCCCACGGGCTGGATCGCGGGCTTCTGCGCCTTTCGTGGCGCAGCCTTTTTCTTCGGCGCCGCGGCCGCGTCGGGATCCTTCTTTTTCCTCGGGGGCATGGCTCGTCGTGTACACGCCACTGCCACGGGGCCGCAAGCGCCCTCGCGTGCCTCGTTCCCGTCGGCTAGCATCGGCCCCGCATGTCCCGCACTCTTCTCTCCACGCTCCTCGCTCTCGCATCGCTCTCGCTCGTCGCCTGCGGTGGCGCCGCGACGGGAACGGGGACCACGACGCCCCACTCGCGCGAGCGCCCCGCGTACACGGCCTGCGACGACGCCTCCCAGGTTCGCCTCGCGCCCACCGTCTGCTGGAGCCCCGTCGGCAGCCACTGGCACGTGGCCGCCGATGCACCGGGCGGTAGCTACGCGTTCGAGATCGAGCTGATGGCGGGTGGCCGCGTGCGATCGACCGACGTCACCGGCGCCACGCCTGCGACCGACGAGTGGTTCGTGGAGAACGACGAGCTGCGGATCTTCTTGCAGAACCGCTACGTCGAGTACCGCGCCACGCTGCACAACGGCACGCTGATGATCGGCGAGGCCGTGAACGTGCGCGGCGACGTCTGGTCGTTCCGCGCCGATCGCGTGCACGTGTCCGCTTCCTGCCCCGCGAACGAGGTCGCCACGAGCAGCGGCGACGAGCCCGGCTGCTTCGACGTGGCCGGCTCGCGCTGGGCGGTGAACGCCGGCGGCCACGAGTACGAGGTCCAGTTCGGAGAGAACGGCACGCTCGTGAGCAACAACCCCACCGACACCACCGTGGACGACGACGGCTGGTCGCAAGAAGGCGCGACGGTCGTCTTCTGGTTCAACGATCACGCGACCGAGCTCACGGGAACGATCACCGCGTCGGACCTCGGCCACCTCGCGGGCACCGGGCACGACTCCAGCGGCGGCGCGCTCTCTTGGTCGGCGGCCGCCATCGCGACCTACCCGCCGCCCGTCCACTGAGCGGGGCGCGCTCGGCGCATCTCACCGCCGAGAAACGAGCCGCGCGATCATCCCAGGATGGCCGAGACCTCGACGGTCACGTCGGGAAAGGCCATCAGCGTGATCGACTGGCCGGGCGCGAAGCGCTCCAGCGACGTCCAGCTCTCGCCGCGCGGCTCGCGGCGCACTTCGATCACGCGCGCGCCCACGTCCACGATCCAGTATTCGCGGGCACCCATCTGCGCATAGAGCGGGCCCTTGGTCTCGCGGTCGTACGCCGCCGAAGAGCGCGCCACCTCGATCACCAGGAGCGCCTCGGCTGGGTGCGTCTTGCGGTCGGCCGTGAGCGGCACCACGGCGAAGTCGGGCTCCGGCTCGGACTCGTCAGGGGCGATCAAGGGCATCTGCACTCGGACACGCGCGCGGCCCAGGAGGCGCGGCAAGAGCAGCTCGTTGAGCCTCTCGATCGGATCACTGTGCTCGACTCCCTGCGGCGACATGCGAACGATGACTCCTCGGATGAGCTCGAGCCGCTCCCGGTCGAACACGCCGAGATCGACCAGACGGTCGTATTCCGCCCGCGTCAGGCGACGAATCGCCGATGGCGGCACGGCCGGCAGGTTGGTCCAGATCTCGACATCCACGCGTGGAACGATAGCACGCACGTCCTCGCACCGTTTCGACGCACCGTGGCGCGCGCCCGCGCTTGATGCGCGCGTGCGTGCGTGAGAGGTTGAAGTGATGACTTCGCGCGTGGTGCTCGCGGCGGCGCTCTCGGGATCTCTCGCTCTCTGCGTCACCGGATGTCCGAGCACGGATCCCGGGCCGGGGCCGGGCGATGGCGGACGCGGCGACGGCGGCGTCGGCGACGGCGGATCGGGCGCCGACGGCGGCCCACGAACGGACTCTGGCGCGATGCACGGCGACGCTGCGGTCACGTGCGCGAGCGGCCAGCACGCGTGCGGCGCGGGCTGCATCATCGATCAGCCGAACGATCCAGCCCACGGCTGCCGCCTCGGCTGCGGCAACCCGTGCATGACCCCCGCGATGGGCGTCGCATCGTGCAGCAGCGCGGGCGCGTGCGACTTCACGTGCCCCACGCCGTTCCAT